>NZ_CP022303.1:4275000-4575000 GCF_004216475.1 Thalassococcus sp. S3
CCTCCTTGATGATCCCCTTGGCATAGTGGGCCACGCGCTTGAATTTGTCCTCGACCACCAGACCATGCTGAAATCGCGGGTCATGGGTGGTGATGCCCGTGGGGCAGGTGTTCTTGTTGCATTTCAGCGCCTGAATGCAGCCCAGCGAGAACATGAAGCCCCGCGCCGAGGTCACGAAATCCGCCCCCGCCGCCAGGGCCCAGGCCACATCGCCGGGATTGACCAGCTTGCCGCTCGCGACCAGACGTATGCGTGACTTCAGCCCGTGTGCGTCGCGCAGGTTCGTTACCACCGGCAGTGCCTCTCGGATCGACAGACCCACGAGATCAATCAGCGGCATCGGCGCCGCGCCGGTGCCGCCTTCTCCTCCATCAAGCGTTATGAAATCCGGTGCGCTTTCCGCGCCGCGGGCCACGATGGCCTCAAAAAGCGGTCTCAGCGCGTCCTCGGACCCGACCGCCGTCTTGATCCCGACCGGCTTGCCGGTCACCTCCCGCACGTGATGGATCAGGTCGAGCAGATCCTCGAAACTGTCCACCTCCCGGTGCCGGTTAGGCGAGATGCCGTCTTGCCCAACGCGAAGGCCCCGGATCTCGGCAATCTCCTCGGTCACCTTCTCTCCGGGCAGGATCCCGCCCTTTCCCGGTTTGGCGCCTTGCGACAGCTTGATCTCGAACATCCGCACGCTTTCATGCGTCGCAACCTTTCTCAGCTTCTCCTCGCTCAGGTTGCCGTCTTCATCGCGCACTCCGAATTTGGCCGTGCCGATCTGAAAGACCAGATCGCAACCCCCTTCCAGATGAAACGGACTGACCCCACCTTCGCCGGTATTCAACCAGATGCCCGCCTCTTTCGCGCCGTGGCTAAGCGCCTGCACGGCGGGCTTGGATATCGCGCCATAGCTCATGCCGGAGATATTGAAGAAAGATGTGGCCGTGTAGGGCAGCCTGGCCCCCTCCCCGATCACCATCGGTTCGGTGCTGGCGTGCTGATTATCAAGCGGGGGAAAAGGCGCATTCACGAAAATCGGCGTACCAACCACGCTGAGGTTCCGAGTCGAACCGAAAGCGACCGTGTTGCTCTGCCCTCCTGCGGCGCGGCTGACCCAGTCTCTTTGCGCACGATTGAACGGCAATTCCTCCCGGTCCATGGCAAAGAAGTACTGACGGAAGAACTCGCCCAATTCAGAGAACAAGTGCCGGAACCGCCCGATGACCGGATAGTTGCGCCGGATCGCGTCACTCTTCTGTGTTCGGTCAATCGCGAACAAAACCACACCGATCAGCGCGACAAGTCCGATGACGGCGACAAAGGCGTAGGCCAGCGCCTCCAAAACGTTCATCGCAAAACCCATGCAAACTCTCCGATATGTTGATATGTTAATAGAGAACGCGCGCTGTCACGGTGCGCGGGATGGGGATCGCATGCAAGACATCCCCCATCACTTTGGGAGGATCGCGATGAAACACCTTATCTTGGCCGGCCTCTTGATATGGTCAGGTCCGGCAGCGGCGGACGGTCTGATACACTACAAGACAGACGACAGCTTTGACGACGTGATCTTCGGACTTGAGAATGCCATTCTGGACGAAGGTCTGCGCGTCGATGACATCAGCCATGTCGGCGAGATGCTGGAACGAACACGCCAGGATGTCGGATCCGATGTCACCGTGTTCGCCCAGGCCGATGTCTACAGCTTCTGCTCCGCCACCCTATCGCGCAAGGTGATGGAGGCCGATCCGATGAACATCCGCTTCTGCCCGTATGACATTTTTGTCGCCGTTTTGCCGAACAGCGAAGAAACCATCATCGGTTACCGCAGCTTTCCAGAGGGTCCCATGAAAGAAGTCGAGGTGCTTCTGGATCGGATTGCTCGCTCGGCGGTGGGCCTGGATTGATAACGGGACCTAACGCCGAATAACAAAGATTTCAGTGGAAACATCAAAAAGTGCCTGCTTAGGCATCATCTCTGCTCAGTCAAGCGGCATCGGCGGAAAGCCCCACGGATCCGACTTCCCCATATCCGCGTAGTTAGCCCGATGCCACACAGGCATTGGAAAACTTAAACGGAGGATTTCCGATATGTTTCGTACGACTGCACTTGCACTGACCGCAGCCGCCGCCCTGTCCCTGCCGGCCTTTGCCGGAAGCTCCAAGGACATTGTCGACACTGCGGTCGAGGCCGGCACCTTCAATACGCTGGTCGCAGCGGTCGAAGCTGCAGATCTGGTCGATACGCTGAAAAGCGAAGGCCCGTTCACTGTCTTTGCACCAACCGACGAAGCTTTTGCCGCTCTGCCGGAAGGCACAGTTGAAGCGCTGCTGCAGCCAGAGAACAAGGATCAGCTGATCGCGGTGCTGACCTATCACGTGGTGCCCGGCAAGGTAATGTCGACCGACCTGCAGGACGACATGACGGCCGCAACCGTTCAAGGCGGTGAGATCACGATCGACCTCGACGATGGCGTCATGGTCAACGACGCCAATGTCGTAAGCGCTGACATCGACACGTCGAACGGCGTGATCCATGTCATCGACAAGGTAATCCTGCCGACGTCGTAAGGGCTGAACAAACGGGCCGAGCCGCATCAGGCTCGGCCCTTTTTAACGGTAATCCCGGGTGGGACGCCGGGATAATTGGATGGAACCGATACATTTCAAATCTCCCGAACGGGGGATGGGCGCGGAATAAACCCGCGGCCCCTGACGGGGTCGCTCTCCGAACATTCAGATCGCGCCGATGGGGGCGCGGTCCGAGACCAATTCACTTCGGAAAAGAGTAACCGATATGAAAACCATTGCAGAGATCGCATCAGGTGAGGACTTCTCCATCCTGTTGCAAACCGTGATCTTCATCGACGATCAGGTGGAAGGCTCCGACCTCGTTGGCGCCCTCTCCAATCCGGGCTCTCTTACGGTGTTCGCGCCGAACAATGCCGCCTTCGGGCAACTGGCAACCGATCTCGGATTTGAGGGCGACGCGGGCGACCCGCAGGCCGTGACTGACTTCTTCGTGGCAAACGTTCCTGCAACCACCCAGCAGGCGATCGTACAATACCACGTCCTTCCCGGCGCGCAGCGTGCTGAGGACATCGCGGGCGCCGAGACGCTTGAAACACTTCAGGGCGGCACGATCACACCGGATCTTCCGACCCTTGTGGACAATGAACCCGACCTCATTGACCCGTCCTTGATCGACACCGATATCGAGGCGTCCAATGGCGTTGTCCATGTGATCGACAGGGTGTTGTTGCCGACCGATCTGCCGGACAATGATGCGTCCACCTTCACAGAAATCGTTCTGGAAAGCGGAACGGGCTTTGACGCGAACGCCCAGGACTTCGACATTCTGCGCGAAGCGGTCGTTGCGACCAACCTTGCGGATGCGCTGAATGATCCCGACGTGGATTGGACGGTCTTCGCCCCAACGGATGCGGCGTTTGTCAGCCTTGCGAACACGCTGGGCTTTGATGGTAGCGGCGAAGAGGCGGCACTGACCTACCTTCTCGATGCGCTAACGCTTCTGTCGAAGGGCGCGGACCCGTCGCAATTGCTCACCACAATCTTGCTCTATCACGTGTCGGGTGAAAGCCTGCAGGCCAGCCAGGTTCTTGAAGGTAAGCCTATCGGAACGCTGGCCGGCGAAGGCCTAACCATTCAGGCCGATGGGACAAGCCTGGTGGACGGAGACCCGGATCTACAGGATCCCAACCTGATCGCCACGGATATCCAGGCCGCGAACGGCGTGCTGCATGTGATCGACGGTGTGCTGATCCCGGTTGATCTGCTGCAAAGCGATGGTTCCAATGACGTCGACTTTGTGATTGGCGACGATGACGCCAATACCATCAGCACCGGCGCCGACGCTGACCTGATCGACGCGAAGGGCGGAAACGACCGGGTCGTCGCAGGCTCTGGTGACGACATCGTTCTGGGCGGCGCGGGCAACGACCTGATCTTCGGCAGATCCGGCAATGACCACATTGACGGTGGCGAAAACAATGACCGCATTTTCGCCGGCAACGGCGACGATACCGTCGAAGGCAGCCATGGCCGCGACTTCATTGTCGGCGGTTCGGGTGATGACAAACTCAGCGGTGGTGGCGGCAAAGACACCATCCTTGGCGGATCCGGCGAGGATGTTCTGCTTGGACGTCAGGGGGCCGACGCCCTGTTTGGAAATCAGGGCGATGACGAAATCTTTGCAGGGGCCGGAAATGACCTTGTCTTTGGCGGCTTCGGTGACGACACGATCATTGGCGGGGAAGGCAATGATCGCATCTTCTCCAATTCCGGCGACGATGAAGCCTTTGGCGGCCATGGCGCCGACCTGCTTCTCGGCGGCTTTGGCGATGACCTGCTCGACGGCGGCGCATCCCAGGATACGCTTTGGGGCGGTTTTGGCGATGACACGCTTAACGGCGGAAATGGCGATGACGTCATCTATTCCAACCGGGGAGACGACGAAGCCTTTGGAGGATCGGGCAACGACACAGTCTATGGCGGATCGGGTGATGACACCGTGTCGGGCGGCCGGGGAGAGGACGTTCTCTATGGTGGGTCCGGAGACGACACTTTTGTCTTCGCTGAAAACTGGGGCGCGGAACGTGTCCTCGATTTCGATCTGGGCGATGACCTGATCGACCTGACCTCCTTTGGATTTGATGGCTTCGCGGACATCAAGGACGCCATCAAGAAAGATGGTGATGACGCGATCATCGAACTCTCCGGGACCACGATCACGTTGCTGAACGTCAATGCCAACCAGCTGGAAGCAGACGACTTCTTGTTCTGATCTGAAACAGTCCCCGGCGGCACAATCTGCCGGGGACATCTCCTTATCCCAAGTCCCCGATAACAGGGCGGCTTCCTTCAGCCACACCTTCCAAAAAACTCCGGGTTTCGCGCACATTGGTCAGCTTGTATGCATCGACACTTGCATCCGCGCTGTCGAACAGCGCTGCCAACCTCGCGCGGGAGGTATGCCGCGTGTACCAGATAAAGCTG
Source organism: Thalassococcus sp. S3 (assembly GCF_004216475.1). Classification (GTDB taxonomy): domain Bacteria; phylum Pseudomonadota; class Alphaproteobacteria; order Rhodobacterales; family Rhodobacteraceae. Next base: position 4,280,008 of record NZ_CP022303.1, read on the forward strand.
AGAAATTCGACAAGCCCCGCGTCAAAGCGTTCCGGACAGCCCGTCGGGAGATCCGGGCGTGACTGACCTCGATACCGCCAAGACCGTTGGATCACACGCAGCATCCTAAGCTGCCAGGCAACGTCAAGCCAAATAAGCGTATCCGCCCGCGCAAGCCGGCTCGCGTAGGTGGCGGAAAGACCCCCTTCAAAAATCCAGCTTTCCTGCTTTTCGATGGCATGCGCCATCGGGATTTTGTCCGCCTTGGGGCGTTCGGCCCAGCCAGCCATCCAATGAATGCGGTCCATATGAAAAACCGGCAGCCCTGTGATCTCACCCAAAGCACGTGCCAATGTGCTTTTGCCCGAACCCGGCTGCCCTATGATCATGACGCGTTGCATTTTGATGGGTCATATCGCGGTCGGGCGCTCCGCACGATGATGACGCGGAGCCATCGGCGTCGCATTGCCTATATTTTTTAACAAGACAACGCGGTTTGCCCCCTTTGAGGGCGGCCCGAGGCCGGACTAGGCGTGACGTGTTCTCACGAGGACCTTAGCTGGCGAGCAGTCAGAAAAAGAGAGCCCGCCGCAAATTGGGCGGGCTCCGTCGTTCAGTGAACCACGGCATCTTGCGGTGGCTGACGGTTGGAGGCCGACACGCGGTCTCCGATCATCAGACCGTCCGCCCCGGCGCTGACCCGCACAGCCTCGCCATCCCTGATGTCACCGGCCAGCAACATCTCGGCCAGCGGGTTCTGCAGCGCACGCTGGATCACCCGCTTTAGCGGTCGGGCGCCAAAGACCGGATCATAGCCTTCATCGGCAAGCCAGGTCCGCGCCGCATCGTCCAGATCGAGGGAGATCTTACGCGTGGCCAGCCGTTTGAGCAGACGTGCCATCTGGATATCCACGATACCGTCCATGTCATCCCGCGCCAGGCGGTCAAAGATGATCGTTTCATCCAGACGGTTGAGGAATTCCGGCCGGAAATGAGCCCGCACCGCATCCATCACGTCTCGTTTGGCGTCCGAGGCATCCGCCCCCTCCGGCAGTTGGCTCAGCGCCTGTGCGCCAAGGTTCGAAGTGAGAATGATCAGCGTCTGTTTAAAGTCCACCGTGCGGCCCTGACCATCGGTCAGCATGCCGTCATCCAACACCTGCAGCAGCACGTTGAAGACGTCCGGGTGCGCTTTTTCGACCTCGTCGAACAGCACCACCTGGTAGGGCCGGCGCCGCACCGCCTCGGTCAGCACGCCGCCTTCATCATAACCGACATAGCCCGGAGGGGCGCCGATCAGACGCGCGACCGCGTGTTTCTCCATGAATTCCGACATGTCGATGCGCACCATCGCGTTGTCGTCGTCAAAGAGGAATTCGGCCACCGCCTTGGTCAACTCGGTCTTGCCGACCCCGGTCGGCCCGAGAAACAGGAACGAACCCAGCGGGCGGTTCTCGTCATTCAACCCCGCACGCGCTCGGCGCACCGCGTTCGACACAGCGGTCACGGCAGCATTCTGACCGATCACACGGGCGTGCAACTGGTCTTCCATACGCAAAAGCTTCTCCCGCTCGCCTTCCAGCATTTTCGACGTCGGGATGCCGGTCCAGCGTTCGACCACCGCCGCGATCTGTTCCGGGCGCACGGCCTCTTCGACCATCATGCCGCTCTCTTCGCGGCTCTCGGCCTCCTCAAGCTGCTTTTCGAGCCCGGGAATGACACCGTAGGACAGCTCCCCCGCCTTGGCGAGGTTGCCTTCGCGCTTGGCGATATCCAGCTCGGCCCGCGCGCGGTCCAACTGTTCCTTGATGTCGCGCGCACCGGCCAGCTTGTCCCGCTCGGCCTGCCATTGCGCTGTCATCTCGGCGGAGCGTTCCTGCAACTCGGCCAGATCCTTCTGGAGCGTCTCAAGCCGGTCCTTGGAGGCCTGGTCATCCTCCAGCTTCAACGCCTCTTCCTCGATCTGCATTTGCAGAATCTGACGGTCCAGCGCGTCCAGCTCTTCGGGTTTCGAGTCCACCTCCATCCGCAGACGCGATGCCGCTTCGTCCACAAGGTCGATGGCCTTATCCGGAAGGAACCGGTCGGTGATATAGCGGTTCGACAGCGTCGCGGCGGACACTAAAGCGCTGTCGGAGATGCGCACACCGTGGTGCAACTCGTACTTCTCTTTCAGCCCGCGCAGGATCGACACGGTGTCCTCCACCGTGGGCTCCAGCACCATCACCGGTTGGAAGCGCCGGGCAAGGGCTGCATCCTTTTCCACGTACTTGCGATACTCATCGAGCGTGGTCGCCCCCACGCAGTGCAACTCACCCCGCGCCAAAGCCGGCTTGATCAGGTTCGCCGCATCCATGGCGCCATCGGTCTTTCCCGCGCCCACGAGCGTATGCATCTCATCGATGAAAAGGATGATCTCACCCGCGGCTTCGGTCACCTCAGTCAGAACGGCTTTCAGCCGCTCCTCGAACTCGCCGCGATACTTGGCGCCCGCGATCAACGCCCCCATGTCGAGCGCCATCAGGCTTTTGTCGCGCAGGCTTTCCGGCACGTCGCCGTTCACGATCCTGAGCGCGAGACCTTCGGCAATCGCCGTCTTGCCCACGCCCGGCTCGCCGATCAGCACCGGGTTGTTCTTGGTCCGACGTGACAGCACCTGCATCGCGCGCCGAATCTCTTCGTCCCGTCCGATGATCGGGTCGATCTTCCCCTCGCGGGCCGCCTCCGTCAGATCACGGGCATATTTCTTGAGCGCATCATACCCTTCCTCGGCCGAGGCCGTGTCCGCCGTGCGCCCCTTGCGAATATCGTTGATCGCCTCGTTCAGCTTCTGCGCTGTGACGCCTGCGGCATCCAGAGCTTCCTTGGCCTGCGACTTGACCATGCAGAGGGCCATCAGAACCCGCTCCACCGGGACGAAACTATCGCCCGCCTTGGTCGCGATCTGCTCAGCCTCGGCGAGCACTTTCGCCGTTGTGCCGTCAAGATAGACCTGCGCATCTCCGCCGCTCACCTGCGGGATCTTCGAGATCGCCAACTCCACAGCTTCTTTCACACGTGTCGGCTGACCGCCCGCGCGCATGATCAGGTTGGCCGCAAGCCCCTGATCGTCATCCATCAACGCTTTCAGAATGTGTTCGGGGGCGAGCCTCTGGTGACCCTCCCTCAGAGCGATCGTTTGCGCCGCTTGCACAAAGCCGCGCGACCGCTCGGTGAACTTGTTCAAGTCCATCGTTCTCTCCTTCTCCAAGCGCCCCTTTGATGGCGCCCGCACCTGCAGCACGCCGTTGAAATGGGCCTTGATCAATATGTGGGCAGTCCCAATCGGCGGTTCAAGGCCGATCCGATTCAACCCTGAGATTAGTTAATCTCGATCGGGGTAAACTGTTCGTTAAGGCAAGAATTTAACCTTTCAGATACAATGGGGGATCCTCGTCAAGTGCTTGTAGATCGTATCGAAATCCTGGAACCGGCCTTCGAATCCATTGCTCAGCAACATGTCGCGATGGTCTCGGTTGAGGCTGGCCATCAGATCGTGACCCTGCATTGTTCGGTGACCCTTCCGGAATGCGCAGCCCCCAGTGCGCGGGATGCCGCCCTCATTGCCGATGCGATGCGCCAAGTTTCGCGCATGCCCGAACATAGGACTTGCATCGGTTCGATCCGATTCAAGCCGGACGCACTGCCCCTTCAGCTGCAAAGCGCCTAGCAGACATATCCGTTTGCCAAGTTTGTTGAGCGGTGGTCAGGCACCGCTCCAATCCGCGTTCGCCGCGGGTTCTAGGCGACGAAATAGGCAACCAAGCCAAGAAAACCCGCAACGCTGGCCAGGCCCAATATCCGGGCCTCCATGTCCGTTGTATTGCGCTTCATCGGTGGTCTCCATATCGCTGAATACCGACGAAACCCAACGCGCTGGGAAAAAGTTCCCCTACTTGCGATCTCGCCGCGCAGCCGGTACTCCCAGAATGACGCTGCAAGACAAGGAAACACCGTGAAATCCCCTGTCGAAGATCGCCTGATTGTCGCCTTGGATGTCTCTAACGCATTGGCAGGTCTGGAACTTGCCGGCCAGCTGGGGGATTCCGTGCATTTCTATAAAATTGGCCTCGGAATGTTGACGGGCGGCGGTCTGGCCCTTGCCAACGAGCTGAAACAGGATCACGGGAAACGTATCTTTCTTGACATGAAGCTCTTCGACATCAGCGCCACGGTCGAAGCGGCGGTGCGCGGTCTCGCGCAGTTCGAGCTCGACTTTCTCACCGTACATGGGGATCCCCACGTGGTGCGCGCCGCCAAGGAAGGCGCCGCGGGGAGCGATATGAAGATCCTCGCCGTGACCATCCTGACTTCGCTCGACCGCAGCGATCTGGATGATGGCCTTATGCAGGCAGGCGACGTGGCGGATCTGGTCGTGCAACGGGCAGGCCGAGCCTTTGCTGCGGGCGCCGATGGTGTCATTACCTCCCCGCGCGAAGCGGCGTCCGTGCGCGCCATGCCGGAGGCCGCCGACCGGCTGATTGTGACCCCGGGCGTGCGCCCGGCCGGTGCGGCGATGGGTGATCAAAAGCGCGTTGCGACGCCTGGTCAGGCCATTGTCGATGGCGCCGATCACATCGTGGTCGGCAGGCCCGTCTGGCAGGCAGACGAGCCGCGCCAAGTCGCCCTGGCAATCCAGCGGGAGCTTGCGGAAGCAAGCTAAAATCCGCCGCTGTGCCCGCAAAAGCACACGTCAGAGTTGTTTTCGCAGGTCAGGAATTCCAGACTTTGTGAAGATGGTCAAATCAGAGAGTATACTTACTGACAGACACTCCCCGACGGACCTTTTCTTCCTGTGGTTCGTTACCTCCCCCCGCCTGATCAGCGGGGGGCCTTTCCGACAACGACGATAGTTTCCCCGACGCCGGGCTCATATGTCCGGAAATCCTGACTTTTCAGGCTGCCCCGACGTGGATTATCTTGGGGTGAATTTGAAAGATCCCTTTGATGGCCCTCCACAGATACCCTCTTGCCGCAGCCGCCCAGTTGGCACGCGCTTCCTACTCAGCCAACCGTCATCCAAGCGTCGCGCCTCATATCGCCCGCAGCTTGGATAAGGATGACGTTCAGGCCTATCTGCTCAAGAACGGCGTTCTTCTGATCCCCGGATCGAACTCGGTCATGGACTATCTGAAGTTCAACCTAAGGGTTTTAAATATCGGCGGAAGACAATTTCGAATTGACGATGGCACAACGGAGAAGGGCCATAGCGGCACGCTTTGGCATCAGGGCTTCCTTCGCCATGCAAAAGCGATCTTTGACTGGATAGACGAAGGCGGCACGCGCCCGATCTTCATCATCGGTCACTCGTTGGGAGCAGCGGCAACCCAGATCCTGTCGAAAAGCTATGCCGTGCCCGGTATCGGTTTCGCCGCCCCAAGGCCGCGCAAACATCGCGGGACCGTCGTCGATGATGATCTCTGCCTGTGCATCAACCGTGACGACGACATCGTCTGCGGACTACCGGGCCGGTTCCACCACATGGGCAAGGTGCATAAGTGCAAAGCTGCTGGGTCTGCGCATCGGGCCGGACATAATATGAAGCACTATCAAAAGGTCCTCGCAGAGCAGCACCAGCTTGGTCTGCTTGGCATTCATTGGCCGCTTTAATCACATCTCAAGCATCCGGCAACGGCTGCACCTCAAGAAGGTCGCCTGGCTGACACTCCAAAACTTCGCAGATCCTCGCCAGCGTTTGAAAGCGGATGCCCTTCACCTTCCCGGACTTCAAAAGGCTGATATTCTGCTCGGTGATACCGACCTTCTCGGCCAGTTCCCGCGACCGCATCTTGCGCAGCGCCAGCATCACGTCGAGCCGCACAACCACCTCCATCAGATGAAGCCCCGGTTCTCTTCGGCCACTTGCGCGGCTTGGCGAATGGTAATCCCGACCATCAGCAGCAGCGCCCCACCAATCAGAAACCCGATGCTATGCAGACTAAGCGCGATCGTCAGTTCTCTTTGACCTTCCGGGTTCTGCCAACTCAGAAGCACCGACGAAGCCATTCCATAAATCACCGACGCCACGGGGAGCGCCAGTAGCGCCGCGCCGATACGACTGACACAATCTCCGCATTCTCCCGTGAGCGCCTCACCTGCGGCGTAGAGAGAAAACAGTCGGTACATGCCCCACAAAAGAAAAAGCTGCACGGCAACCGACAATGCGCCAACCGCCAGCAAGGCGTAGATCGTCGTCACACCGATCTCTCCCGCGACCTGTACCGACGGGGCGGCGTCCACAAGAACGTCATAGGCCAGCGCAGGCCGGAAAAGGAACAAAAGAAACACGCCCGCGATAAGGATCATCGCGGCAAGCGTCACATATGCGAAAACCTGCGACCATCGCCGAATTCGTTGAGGCAAGCCAGACATCGCAAACTCCATTCTTGGTCTTCTCTTAGATATTTTTTAATGTAAAACAATAAAAAATATTTGTCAAAGGAGATCTAATATGATCCGTTTTTTGCCGTTGGTCATGGCTGCCAACATCTTTCTGAGCGGCTGCTCATCCGTTGTGCCGACCGGGGTCGCGAGGCTCGCGAATGTCTCACCCTTAACCGCGGATCCCGGTGCATTCGCGGTCGCGCTTACCTTGCCAGACGGACTGGAGGTCGTGGAGGGATCGGCACGTATCAGGTTTGCGGCGATGCGCCGGGATACCCAAGCTGAAAGCCAGGCCACCTATGTCTTGCGTGCCGCGCAAGTCGGTGAGCGCACGCTATACCGCGTCGACCCGGTCGATTTGGCTCGCTTTCGCGCACAGCAAGACCTGATCAAATCCTGGCAAGCCGAGAATGAAGAGGCGACCAGCGGCAGCTTCGCGGTGGATTTGGAGGCATGCAAACGCGGTGACGGTCCAGCTTTGGATGCAAAGGTCAGTGTCGCAATGCAAACCCGTCCCGATCAGCCATTTTTCGATATCGTACGCAACGCACCGGTTGCGAGGATCCTCAGGGACGCGACGGAGGCGCATATCGGCCCCTGTTCCTGATCGCGCGGCAATGCTAGCTCTTGGCACCGGGAGAGAGAGCATGGACCAAACCGTTCCGGGCAAAGAGGACTTTACGACCGCCGGTCTGAACCTGATCGCGCAGGCGCTGTCCATCTATGACAGCGACCTGCGCCTTGCCGTTTGCAACCGGCCATTTCGCGAGATGTTTGATTTGCCCGAACATCTTGTCACACCGGGCGCGCGGTTCGAGGACACGATCCGGCATCTGGCGGAGGTTGGGGACTACGGGCCGGTCGAGGATATGGACGACTTCATCGCCGTCCGCGTCCAGCAGGCCAGCACGTTCGAGCCTCATTATATGGAGCGTACCCGCGCCAATGGCCGGACGATCAGTGTGGAGGGCTCACCCCTCCCCCAAGGAGGGTGGGTCACGGTTTATACCGATATCACGCGCGCGAAACGGTCAGAGGGCCTTCTCAGAGCACGTTCAGCCGAACTTTCGGATCAACTGCTTGAATATGCCGAGGAACTGTCAGCCGCCAACCGCCAGCTTGCCGCGACGATCACGGCGCTTGAAGAGACCAAGCGCCAACTGACCCAAAGCGAGGCGCGCGCGCGCCTGACCACCGAAATGATGCCGGCCCATATCGCCCATGTGGATGAAGACGGGCGCTATAGCTATTCCAACCGTCAGTTGAGCGCTGTCATGCCGGGACGGGGCGGCGACATCGTCGGCCTGCCAATCAACGAGGTTCTCGGAGATCAGGCGTTCTCTCGCATCGAGCCCCACCTGAACGACGCCTATCGCGGCACGCCTTCGGTCTTCGAATTCACCGACAGCCAAAGCACCCGGCGTATCCGGGTGGCGTTTACGCCTGATCGTCGGGGCGGCGTGTATATCCTGTCGATGGATATCACGCAGGAAACGCAGGCCCGCGTCGCCTTGCAGCAGACGCGGCGACGCGCCCTGGCCGCCCAGATGACAAGCGGGCTGGCCCACGATTTCTCGAACCTGCTGACCATTATCCTTGGCATGCAGGGCAAGTTGTCCCAGATGAACTTACCAGACGGGGCAGCGGAGTTGATCGAGGCAACTCAGGCGGCGGCAAGGCGCGGCGGGCGCCTGCTTAACCGTATCGGTGACATGACGGGCAATCGCACGCTTCGCCCACAGCCTACCGATCTGCACGGGCTGCTGCAGGATCTCAAGACGCTGGCGACACCGACGCTTCCGCGGGATCTGGGGCTCAGCGTGCTGGACCATACGCCTGATCAGCTCTTCCTTCTCGATGCCGGAATGCTGTCGGACGCGCTTTTGAACCTTGTTTTGAACGCGCGCGATGCCTGTGGCACATCCGGTCAGATCACCGTGACAGCCCATCCTGTTTCCACCCTTTGGATCGAGATATCCGTAACCGATACCGGGCCCGGCTTCTCTAAGGCGGCGCTGGACCAGGCGCTCAATCCGTTTTTCACCACGAAAGGGGGCGAAGGGTCAGGTCTTGGCCTGCCGATGGTTTACGACATGACAAAGCTCGCCGGGGGCGACCTGCAATTGTCCAACACGCCAACCGGGGCCAGCGTCGTGATCCGGCTCCCCTATCGCCCGGCGGTGCAGGCCACGGGCGGGCTGGTTCTTTTGGTTGAAGACAACGACGATCTTCGGGCCAATGTGCGCGAGATGCTCACCGATCTTGGACATTCGGTGATCGAGGCCACGTCGGTGGACGAAGCCGTCGCGTTGGCGTCGGATCTGCCGGACATTGCCGTGATCCTCTCTGACATCCGACTGGAAGGTCAGGCGACCGGTCTCGATCTGGCACGCAGGTTAAAGCCAACCGGGCTGCCCTGTCTCCTGATGACGTCGCTGCCTGCCTCCGACCCCCTCCACGCTGCGGCTGTCGCGCACGGTCCGGTGCTACGCAAACCCTTCACCGCAGACGATCTGGCTGCGCTTCTTCGCGCCGAGGCTGCCGCATGACATCCCCCCTCATCTCTATCCTCGACGATGAACCCGAGATCCGGCAGATGCTGACGGACGCGCTGGAAGATGCAGGCTTCCGAACTCAGAGTTTCGCACGCGCCGGGGCCTTCGAGGCCTCGCTCAAGCGAACCACTCCGGATGTGTGCCTTGTCGACCTGTCCCTGCCCGACACCGACGGTCTTGCCCTGGTCCACCGGCTTGCGCTGGAAAAAGGTGCTGCGGTGATCATCATCTCGGGTCGCAGTCAGGTGCAGGACCGTGTCACCGGCCTTGAACTTGGCGCCGACGACTACATCACCAAGCCGTTCGACCCGGCCGAGGTTGTCGCGCGTATCCGCGCCCGTCTTCGCGGGACCCGGGTCGCGGCCAAATCCGGGGACCGCGCGGCGTTCAATGGCTGGACAGCACATTTCGATCGCTACACCCTGGAAGATGACGCCGGCGCGGAAACCCCGTTCTCTCATGCCGAAGGCGAAGTCCTGCGGCTTTTCCTCGAAAGCCCCAAGCGCCTGATCAGCCGTGCCCAGATGCAGGAACTCCTTGGGGGCGCTGCCGGAGAGAGCTTTGACCGTGCCATGGATGTGCGCGTATCGCGCCTGCGGACCAAGCTTCGCGAAGACCCAAAGAACCCGCGCCTGATCAAAACGATCTATGGCGCGGGCTACATCTTTTTGGGCGATGTGAGTTGGAGTTGAACCGCGCCGCACTAACTCCCCCGCATGGAAATAAAGCCCTCTGTCGACGACCCGCTTGATGCAGCCACCTTTGACCGCTGGTACTGGCCCAAACCCGAACTTGAAGCGTTGTGCGTCCGCTTTGGTCTGCCCCGCTCAGGGGGCAAAGACGCGTTGCGTGCCCGGATCCTGCATTGGCTGAAGACTGGCGAGGTTCTCAGGCCTGCGGTTCGAAAGCCGGGCACGAACTGGTCGAAGGCCACTTTGACGACAGAGACAAGGATTTCCGAAGACATTTCTTTCGGCCCGAATGTACGCCGGTTTTTCAAGGCGCAGATCGGCGCGCGCTTTTCCTGTCATTCCGATTTCATGGACTGGGTGCGCGGCAATCCAGGTAAAACCCTGGGCGACGCCGTCGCAGCTTGGCACGACCTGGAGGCGCGCAAGGATGATCCATCCTTTCGACGGGAGATCGCGCCGCATAACAATTATCTGCAATATCTCAGAGACTTCCGCGACGCCAATCCCGGCCTCGACCAAAGTGCGGCCAAGCAGGCATGGGAAACCCGCAAAGCCATGCCCATCGAAGGTGAACGCATCGTCTATCGTTCAGAAGACGCACACTTTCCGGCAAATGATCAGGCGATAAAGCCTGAACGACGCGTCCGGAAGTAAGGGATCCGACCTGACCAACCGCGCGTGGTGCGATGCCGATCTTGCAGGGCGCAGGCGAGCGATCTGCTCAGCCTCCACCTTGTGCGCATGTTCGGAGGCCAAGCGTTTGTTGCCGATCGTGTCAGTCCATCCCGATCGCATGTTGCGAAATATCTTTGGGTTCAATGCGGCCGCTTCGGAAAACTCCGCACCCATGGCACGTAATGGCTCTCAGGCGTGTCGAACATGGCCTCATTCTGCCCTTGCAGGATATGGGTTTAGCGAGAAAATGGATCTGCGATGCGAAGCTTTCCCAACCGCGTGATCTGCGCCGTAGTTTGACGCCGATCCAAGGCGGTCTTATTGGCCAAGGCATCCCACGGCGTGAGCAAGAACGCGAAGGCCAGCGACCAGATCCTCTTCCGCCGTGTCCTCTGCGAAGTTATGACTGATCCCACCGATAGAGGGCACGAATAACATCGCAACCGGCATCAGCCGAGAGACGTTCGTAGCATCATGCAAAGCGCCCGAAGGCATGTCGCGCCATCGTTCGGGCGCGACCCGCTCCGCTCCGGACCGAAGCGCGTTGCGAAGACCCGGATCCATAGCGACAGGGTCCAGGCCCAGTAACGGGCCGAATTCAAGGGATATCTGCCGCTCTTCCGCGAGTTCAGACGCTGTATCCCGAACGATCCTCTCCAGATGCAGGAGCCGGTCCGCATCGGCATCGCGCCATTGCATGCTGAAATTGACCCGCCCCGGAACGATTGACGACGCATTCGGGTGCAGGTTCACGTGACCGATTGTCCAAACGGTACGCGGGGTTATGACATTGCGGAACCTGTCATTGAGACGCGTATTGAAGTCTGAAAGAGCCTGAAACGCGTCTTTCCGCAGGGCCATCGGCGTCGTCCCGGCATGGTTCTGCTCTCCGCCAAAGGTGATTTTCATATCGCGGATACCCACGATGCCGCTCACCACACCGATCTGGTCATTGGCCTGGTCCAGCACCGGACCCTGCTCGATATGCATCTCGATAAAGCCGGTGAAGCGGTCGGGGTCGACAAAGGTCTCTGCCCGTCCCGGCATCGAGGCACGCGCGTCGCCAAACCCGATACCCTCGTGATCGCTGAGTGCGTCTGCCTCTTCCAAAGCGATCTGCCCCGACCAGATTGCGCTTCCGGTGGTGACACCGAACCGCCCTTCCTCGTCCTGAAAACTGACCACAGAGATCGGAGGCCCGCCGGCCTCCACACTGGCCCGGGCGACCTCCAGACCCGCGATCACCCCCAATGCTCCGTCAAGCCAGCCCCCCTCGGGCTGGCTATCCGAATGCGAGCCGAGCAAAAGGGATCTATCGTAGGCCAATCCAAAGAGGTTGCCCACGGGATCGAGATGCGGGGTCAGTCCCGCATCCAGCATTCGGCCCTTCAGCCACGCGCGTGCCTCGACGTCCGCCTCGGAAAAGGCGGGGCGAATTACGCCCTTGCCGACACCGGCTGCACCGAAGCCCCTGAGCGCATGCAGATCACGCAGGAACCGTTCTGAATTGAGCCGCACCCGATCCTCCTGGCGCTGGAATTCGTGACGAATTCCAGTCGTTTTCCATTATGGAAAACGGCTACTCCGCCGCAACCGCGTTTTCTGCCGCTTCCACCCGCACGGCAGAGAACTTGAATTCCGGGATCTTGCCATAAGGATCAATCGCCGAGTTCGTGAGGATGTTCGCGGCAGCCTCCACATAAGCGAAGGGCAAGAACACCATATCCTCCGACACCGCTCGGTCGGCCCGCGCCATGATCTCGATCGACCCGCGCCGGGTCGTCAGCCGCAGCATGCCGCCCGGAACCACACCCAGCCGCCGCAGCGTCTTGGGGTGCAGCGAACAATTGGCCTCCGGCTCCACCGCATCCAGCACCGTCGCGCGCCGGGTCATCGACCCGGTATGCCAGTGCTCCAATTGCCGCCCCGTGGTCAGGATCATCGGATACTCCGCATCCGGCGCCTCATCCGGCGGAATGACCGAGGCCGGGGTGAACCGGGCTCGCCCATCGGCGCGCGGGAAACCGTCACCGAACACAATCGCCTGTCCCGGATCCTTGGGGCTGAGCGATGGATAAGTGACCGCATTCTGCCCCTCCAGCCGATCCCACGTGATATTGTCGAGCGATTTCATGTTGCGCTTCATCTCGGCGAACACCTCCGCCGGGCTATCATAGGTCCAACTGAGGCCCAGCCGCTTGGCCAGTTCCACCTCGATCCACCAGTCTTCCTTGGCCTCCCCCGGTGGCGGCACCGCAGGCCGGCCCATCTGCACCTGACGGTTGGTGTTGGTCACCGTGCCCGTCTTCTCTGCAAAGGCAGAGGCCGGCAGGATCACATCTGCGTAATTCGCCGTCTCGGTGATAAAGATGTCCTGCACAACCAGATGATCGAGCTTGGCCAACGCGGCGCGCGCATGATCCACATCCGGATCGCTCATCGCTGGGTTCTCGCCAAGGATATACATCGCTTTGATGTCACTGGCATGGACCGCATCCATGATCTCCGTCACCGTCAGCCCCTTCTCGTTCGAGAAGTCCTCTGACCCCCAGACCTCCGTAAAGGCCGAGCGGACGCCGTCATCCGTCACACTCTGATAATCCGGCAGGAACATCGGGATCAGCCCGGCATCCGACGCACCCTGCACGTTGTTCTGCCCGCGCAGCGGATGCAGGCCCGCGCCCGGCCGTCCAACTTGTCCGGTCATCAGCGCCAGCGAGATCAGGCAGCGGGAATTGTCCGTCCCGTGGATGTGCTGGCTCACGCCCATTCCCCAGAAGATCATCGCCGCGTTGGCCCCCGCAAAGGTTCGTGCCACGTCGCGCAGCATCTCTGGCTCGATCCCGCAAATCTCGCTCATCGCCTCCGGGGTGAAGCCTTTCAGATGCTCTTTCTCGGCCTCCCAGTTCTCCGTCCAGGCCTCGATATACTGTTGATCGTAGAGCCCTTCCTCCACGATCACATGCATGATCGCGTTGAGCATGCTCACATCCGCTCCGGGCCGGAATTGCAGCATATGGCTGGCAAAGCGCTTCAGCGCCTGCCCGCGCGGGTCCATCACAATCAGCTTGCCGCCGCGCTTGGTAAATTGCTTGAAATAGGTGGCCGCAACTGGATGGTTCTCGATCGGATTTGCGCCGATCACAATCGCCACATCCGCATTCTCGATCTCGTTGAACGTCGCCGTCACCGCGCCCGAGCCCACATTCTCGATCAGCGCTGCAACGGACGAGGCGTGACACAGCCTGGTGCAGTGATCCACGTTGTTGTGGCCAAAGCCCTGCCGGATCAGCTTCTGGAACAGATACGCCTCCTCATTGGTGCACTTGGCCGAGCCAAAGCCCGCCACCTCGCGCCCCCGCCCCTTCAGCCCGTTCGCCGCCGCATCCAGCGCCTCGTCCCAGGTCGCTTCCCGGAAATGGGTCTGCCAGTTGCCCGGATCCACGTTCAGCCCCTTGGCCGGTGCATCGTCGCGGCGGATCAGGGGCTTGGTCAGACGGTGATCGTGATGGATATAGTCGAACCCGAACCGCCCCTTCACGCAGAGCCGCCCTTCATTGGCGGGGCCATTGATGCCCTCGACATATTTCACCCGGCCATCCTTGACCTTCAGCGATACTTGACAGCCCACCCCGCAGAAGGGACAGACAGACTCCACCTCGCTGTCGTAATCCTTGCTGTCGCCCACCTGCGCGTCATCCACAACGGTCGATGGCATAAGCGCCCCCGTCGGGCAGGCCTGCACACATTCGCCGCAGGCCACGCAGGTGCTTTCTCCCATCGGGTCGGCGAAATCGAAGGTCGGATAGGCATCGTGCCCCCGCCCCGCCATGCCGATCACGTCGTTGACCTGAACCTCCCGGCAGGCCCTGACGCAGAGCCCGCATTGAATGCAGGCATCGAGATTGACACTCATCGCCACGTGGCTGTCATCCAGCAGCGGGATGCGACCCTCTTCCAGCTTTGGAAACCGGCTCTCGCTGACGCCGTTCAACTCCGCCATGTCCCAGAGATGCGCCGAGCGGTCATGCGCCACGTCTCGCTCCGGCTGATCGGCCAGCAGCATCTCGACCACCATCTTGCGCGCGCCCTCCGCCCGCGCCGAATTGGTCGTCACCACCATGCCGTCCGCCGGTTCCCGAATGCACGACGCCGCCAGCGTCCGCTCGCCTTCGATCTCGACCATGCAAGCCCGACAATTGCCGTCGGGACGATATCCCGGCGCCGGCTTGTGGCAGAGATGCGGGATCACCAGGCCGCGCCCGTTGGCCACCTCCCAGATCGTCAGGCCCTTCTCGGCCTCAACCTCAACCCCATCCAGCGTAAAACGCACCGTCTCGGACATGACGCGACTCTCCCTGATCTTCAAAAAGATATAAGCGCCGCCAATCTTTGGCAGGAGTCCCATTCCCGACACACTCCACCGGATTTGCGCCATCTGCGTTTCCGATGCGCTCCACCTGCTTCTTCTCGATAAAAATACGGCCGCCGGAGGCGTCCTCCCTTTCCACCTGCCCGGACGTTCCGTAAGACAGGAGCGAACGGAGCACGCAGACATGTCCCACATCACCCTCGTCCGCCACGGTCAGGCCAATACCGGCGCCCGGGATGAAACGAGCTATGACAGGCTCAGCCCCCTTGGGCATCAACAGGCCGGATGGCTCGGCGATCACCTGCGTGATGCGGGCCAGCATCATACCCGCATCTACTGCGGAACACTGACCCGGCATCTCGAAACAGCACGCAGCATGGGCTTTGCCAATGGCATCTCTCAGGACGCGCGCCTGAACGAACTGGAATACTTCACCCTGTCACGGCTTATGGAAGAACAGCATGGCCTGCCGATCCCGGACGAACGGGAAGGCTTCGTTATGCATCTGCCACAAGTGTTCGCCGCCTGGCAGGAGGATCGCATCCGCGATGTTCCCGAAAGCTTCGCGGCGTTCGAAGACCGCGTGTCCACCGCGCTTGAGGAGATCGGTCAGGGCCATGGGCCGGCGATGGTCGTGACATCGGGTGGTCTGATCGCCATCGCCATGCGCCAGGTGATGGGCCTCGACATCGAGGCGACGGCGCGGATGGCTCTGGCGATCATGAACACCTCGGTTCACCGTCTCTTTCCCATAGGCGAAACGCTGACGCCGGTGCTGTTCAATGCGGTACCGCATCTTGAGACGCCTGACCGACAATTCGCGCAAACACATGTCTAGGCCCGGTCGCGCCGGGGAAAGGAAGATCGTATGCTGACCCTCCACTACGCCCCGGGCACGATTGCGGCGGCCGTCGCAATCACCCTCAACGAGGTGGGGGCCGATTATGACAGCCTGCGCATCAACTTTTCCGAAAAGGAACAACGCAGCGCCGCCTATCTGGCGATCAACCCCAAGGGGCGGGTTCCAGCACTTGGAACGCCACAAGGTGTTCTGACCGAAACGTCCGCCATTCTCGACTATGTCGCCGCGACCCATCCGCAGGCCGGGATCGTGCCCGCCGATCCTTTTCGCGCCGCGCAAATGCGCAGCGTCATGACCTATCTGGCCAGCACGATGCACGTGAACCACGCCCACGGTATGCGGGGGGCCCGGTGGGCGGATGAGGAAAGCTCCTGGTCCGATATGCGTGCCAAGGTCAGCCAGACCATGTCCGAAAGCGCCCAATATATCGAAACCTATGCCCTTCAGGGTCGCTATGTGTTGGGGGACACGTTCAGCCTTGCCGATCCCTATCTCTTCATGGTCAGCACGTGGCTTGCAGGCGATGGCGTTGACATCGGCAGATATCCGCGGTTCGCGGCCTTCCAAAAGCTGATGTGGCAACGTCCATCGGTCCGCGTGGCACTCTCCGACGGATATCTTTGAGGACAGAACATCATGACGCATCTTTGGGTCCGTGCCGAGCAACGCGCAAACGAAGAGCGTGTGGGGCTCACCCCGGCGGGAGCCAGAGCCTTGCGCGCAAAGGGGATGTCCGTCACCGTCGAAGAAAGCCCCACCCGCGCCATCGAAATAGGCGGCTATCGCGACGCCGGCTGTGAAATCGCGCCGGAGGGCAGCTGGCCCGCCGCGCCATCCGATGCGATTATCTTCGGTCTGAAGGAGTTACCAGAGGATGGCGCGCCTCTCGCCCATCGTCACATCATGTTCGGGCATGCATTCAAAGGTCAGCCCGCGGGCCTGCGCCTTCTGCGTCGGTTCAAGGAGGGCGGCGGAACGCTTTACGACCTTGAATATCTTGTCGAAGAGGATGGGCGCCGTGTGGCCGCGTTTGGGTATTGGGCCGGATATGCCGGCGCCGCCGTCGCGCTCAAATGCTGGGTGGCACAACAAAGGGGCGGGTTGGCTGGCCCGGTCGCAACCTATCCAAGCTCCACGCACCTTCTGGCCGAGCTGCAAACCGACCTGATCACTCTGGGCACCGCACGCCCCACCGCCATCGTCATCGGTGCGCTGGGCCGTGTGGGATCCGGCGCATCGGATTTCTGTACCGCGATGGGCGTGCCGGTCACCCGCTGGGACATGGCCGAAACCGCATCGGGTGGCCCCTTCCCCGAGATCCTGCGCCATGACCTTTTTCTGAATTGCATCCTGGCCAGGCCGGGCAGTCCGGTCTTCGTGCCTGCCTCCGCAAAGACAGCGCCCCGCAAGCTGTCGGTGATCGGGGATATCGCGTGCGACCCGGAGAGCGATTTCTCTCCCATCAAGGTCTATGACCGCACCACGGACTGGACGTCACCGGCGCTTCGGGTGCATGACCGCCCACCCTTGGACGTGACCGCGATTGACAATCTGCCATCCCTGCTGCCCACCGAAAGCTCCGAGGATTATGCAGAGCAGTTGCTGCCATCCTTGATGACATTGGATCGCATGGACGAGGACGTCTGGGCGCGTGCGGCGGAAACGTTTGCAATCCACTCAGACCGGCTGCGCTAAGCCAGTCACATCAACTTGTCTTCAGCGTCCGACGCGGACAAACCCATTGCATCCATGCCGTTTTCCAGATGATCAGACACATGCGGCGTGCCAATGAGGTAGTCTGCACATGGTGTCGTGGCTTCTTCCTGCGCGACGAGCACCGCGTCGGCCCATTCGTCCTTGTCAAAGCTGCCGCGCCCGACCCACATCAACGCAACAAGCTCCGCTTGTTCGTCTTCCCCCATCCGCTCGATGAACGCGCGCAATTCCGGCTCGGCTCGATCAAGCTCACGCATCATCAGGATCACTTGCGCGACCGTGCCGGTCGATAGGGTCATCATCGTCTGGGCCTCCTACTTCTTTCACAAAGTAGAAGTCAGCTTCCGTCGCGTGTCTTTGATCTTACGCAAAGAGTTTGAAATAGAGCCAGTCCGGCAAAAACTGGCTGCCGCGGAACACCAGAGAGAACGCGGTGGGAAAGCTTTTCTTGAAGCCACCCAGCTTCATATGATCGAACATGTGACCGGCCGCCTCGTCCGGTGTCATGAGGAAGGGCATCTTGAAATCATTCTTGTCGGTCAATCGGGTCTTGATAAACCCGGGATTGGCCAGCTGAACCTTGACGCCGGTATCCTTTAAGTCCGCGTACATGCTTTCGGCCAGCGCCATCGTTCCCGCCTTGGAGGCCGCATAGCCAATCGCGCCCGGCAGTCCCCGAAACCCCGAGAGCGAGCCCGTGATCACGATATGACCGCTATCACGCGCGACCATCGCCGGCAGCACTTGACCCATCACCCGGACGAGACCGGTAAAGTTGATATCCGCCATCGCGGTTGCCTGATCCGCATCCCAGTCCTGCGACTTGAACGGCCAGTAGACACCCGCAAGGTAGACCACGCCGTCGACTTCGCCGACCGCCTCCGCCGCGGCCTTGACGCTTTCGTCGTCGGCCACGTCGATCGTTTGAACACGCGCCTCCCCCGGAAGGTCGGCAGCCAGCTCTTTCAGTTTATCCTCGTTGCGGGCAGACAGAATTACGATCGCTCCCGCCCGACTGAGCTTTCTGGCCAGAGCAGCGCCCAAACCTTCGCTGGCCCCGACAAGCCAGTAAGTCTTACCCTTGAATGTCATTCCGCTATGCCGCTTCCTTTAGGGGTTGATCCACCGAATTGCGGGGCCGCATCGTCGCAACAAGTTCAGCCACCTGAATACCAAACTTGCGAAACTGGCTTCGGTTCACAATCGTCCCGTTCGGAGCAAGATACATCCAGTCCACAGTGTCGAGAACGTGCCCGCCTGACTGCTCGGGCAACCGGATGCGGTACTGCAATTGCACGGCAGAGCCGGTCTGCGCACCGACCCCGGTGCCAACCACGTCTTCGGCGCGCGCCTGGATATTTCCATCGTTCCCCAATGTCAGATGCCATTCCCGATCCTGGGTGGATCCATCATCATACAGGAAACGCTCTTTCATGACCCCGACATTGCCGGACCATTCGACATCGAAGTCCGCAACGAAACGCGAGGTCACGCGTCCCAACGGCCCGTAGATGATCCCCTCGCATACGATGGGTCCGTTCAGATGGGTGCGCAGATCGAACTGCGGCTGACCTTCGACATAATCCTGGGGCTTTTGGGCCAGAAACGACGCAAGCCTGCGTTTTACGTATCCAAGAGCCAGGATAATCGCACCGCCCAGTACGACCAGAAGTACTGAATCCATCACTCTGTCTCCTTCAAATCAGTCGTGGCGAGCAACAGGATCGCCACCGTTTTCAAACCGCAGGGCACCGCCGCGTAGAGCAGGCTCAGCAGTAAAAGGGCCGGTTCGGAATTGTTGGCTCCGGCTTGGAACCCGGCGGCATCCAAGGCGGGAAGTAGTGTGACCGCCGCAAAGGCGAGCGTGAATTTCGAAACAAAAGACCAAAGGCCGAAGCCTTCCGCAGCGGTCGGTGAGATCTTGGCCATGCGCCCTGCAAAGATCGCCGGCAACAAGGTCATATCGGCACCCAGCGCCGCACCGGAGGCGATGCAGATGATGGCGAACGCCACGACATCCCCCTCCTGAAGCAGGACAGCGGCCCCGAAGGCCAGAATTGATAAAACCATCCCTGCGATCAGCACCCGCTTTGCGCCAAGCCGTTCGGCGAGCAGGCCCCAGACCGGGGCCGCAAGGGCCGCCGACAGAAAGAAGAGCAGAAGCAACGGGCCTTCCATGCCGGGTGCGGCCAAACGACTTTCCACGAAAAACAGAAAGAGCGTCGAGCTCACCGCGACGGGGGCCGCGTTAACAAGCGCGATCATCAGGAGGCGCCGCGCAACGCTGTCACGCAACACAGGGCCAAACCCCGAAGACGGTGCCACCATCTCCCCGCCCCATTCCAGCCGCATAGCCTGCCAGGCCAGCAACGCCAGCACCGCGAAGCTAACGGCGTAGCCTGCAAAGGGTCGGTCCATCACAGCGCCCAGTGCCACGGGTGCGATTGCTGCGACGCATACGCCAAGCAGCGACCCCGTCTCACGCCAACGCGCGAGCTTCAGATGGCCGTTGCCTGCAAGGTTCGCCGCCTTGTTTACCCCCTGTGCGTAGAAGTTGATCGTGAGAAAGCTGAAGGCAGAGAAGACCAGCGTCAGCATCAGCCCGAACCACAAGAGCGGCGCAACCGGCGGAACAACCGCGAACAGGCCCACCATGGCACTTGCGATCACGGCCAATGCGATCGCCACCGCCGCTGCCCTGTGCGCTCTGACACTCTCAGACAACCGGCCGAGCAAGGGATCTTGCACCACATCGAGCAGGCGCAAGCCAAACAAGACCGCACCCAGCGCCGCAAGGCTGACACCGTACTCATCCACATAGAATTTCGGCGCGTGGATATACAAAGGCAGACCTGCCGCCGCCAGCAGAGACGCAAAGAGCGCATAAGCCGGCAATCGGGCGCTTTGTGTCTGGGTGGCAGCCATCGTCATCCGCGCGAAACCTCTTGGGTCGGCGGGGTCGGACGTGTCCGGTAGCGCGCGTTTTTCCACCACAATTTGAGAGCCTGCCAATGGATCAGCACAAGCACGCGCCGCGAACCGAGTGGTCGACGCAAAGCCGCCCGCAGGATACCGCCGTTGGTCAACGGCTTGCGTCGGCCGGTAAGCGTCGCGATCAAGCCACCCTTTGCCTGAGCATAGTCGATCCAGATCCCGATCCGATCCGCCGTGATATCAAAGCGAAACGTGTAACCACCCTCGATTGGCTGAAAGGGCGACACGTAAAAGATTTTTTGGGCCGTCAAACGGTCTTCCGGCCCGATGGGCCGATTGTCCGAATGGTGACACAGATAGGAATGCCGCTCGCCAAAAGTATTCGTGACCTCTGCGATCACCGCCGTCAGCCCGCCTTCGGTATCCTCGCATAGCCAAAAGCTCACCGGGTTAAAGACATGCCCCCACATGCGCGGCTGCGCGAGCAGTTTGATCCGATCTGGTTGTGGCAACTGATGGGCCTTGATCACGTCGCGCACCCAAGCCGCCCCGCGGCCATCCCCCGGCGCCCCACCATGATCACTGTCATGCAACGCCGCCAGATTGCGGCTGTTGCGTGAAAAAAGGCTGGGGTGATCGACGGGCTGTTCGGCGTCCAAAAGAACGTAGTCTATGGAATACCGAAAATCATTCCGCACCACCCCTTTTCGCCCGTGAAAGGTTTGACCAGCGATATGATCAACTGTCCCAGTCATTCGGCGGCCACCACGTCCAATGCACCTGCGCGCATGATGCCGTCGACAACGTCGACAGCACTTGCCAGGCCGTCCTCGTGAAAGCCGTTTTTCATCCAGGCCCCGCAAAACCAGGTGTGGTTGGAGCCGTTGAACGTCTTCACCTCATCTTGGGCAGCCAACGCACCCAGATCATAGACCGGGTGCCGGAACGTGGTCTGGTCGTAAATCAGCTCCTCCCGGATCGTCCGTTTGGAATTCAATGTGACGAAATGCGGATCATCTGACGGGATCGGCTGGAGCGAGTTCATCCAGTACGTCAGATCGATCTGATCAGAGCGCTTGTTCTCATCCTCGGTATAAACCCAGCTTGCCCAAACCTTCCGGCTTTTCGGCATCAATCCAGCATCCGCGTGCAACACAACTTCGTTGGGCTGGTATGCGATTGCACCAAGCGCGCGCTGTTCCTCGGGCGATGCGTCCGACAAAAGGCGCAGACTATCGTCGGAATGGGTCGCGAGCACGATCTCGTCGAACGTTTCCCAATCGCCACCCCAGAGTTTTACTTGCGCCCCCGCTCCTGTGCGACGAACGGCCTGCACGGCTGCGCCAAGCCGCATCTCAACGCCTCTCCCGACCATCGCCACCTCAAGCCGACTGACATATTCCCGCGACCCGTTCTGAACGGTATACCACTGATGCTGGCCGGTCGTATCGAGAAGCGCGTGGTTTTCGAAAAACCGCATCATCGCATAGGCCGGGAAATCCATGATTTTATCGGTCGGCGTTGACCAAATCGCGCCTGAGAAGGGCAGAAGATAATAATCCCTGAACCACTCACCCGTGCCCAGCTTGGTCAGAAATTGACCAATCGTCAGATCAGGGTTGGATCGGGCAAGCTCAAGCCCTTTGGCGTTGAACCGGAAAATATCCCGCACCATGCGCAAAAAAGACGGGTTCAAAGCGTTGCGCCGCTGAGCGAACAGCGCATCAAGACTGTTGAACGCATATTCCAGCTTTCCGCCGTCAATCGACGTCCCCCAACTCATCCGGCTCTTGACGACAGGAACATCCAACTCTTCGAAGAGCGCCGCGAGATGGGGGTAGTTCGCGTAGTTGAACACGATGAAACCTGTGTCTACGGGTTGATCGCCATTCTTGCCTGCAATCACTGTCCGTGCGTGGCCGCCGAGGCGCGGCTCCGCCTCGAACAACGTGACCTGGTTCGTATCGGCCAGCATATATGCAGCCCCCATGCCTGATATTCCTGCGCCAATGACGGCAATCTTTTTGGGTGCTGTTGCACCAAGTTCGAAGGGCATTCCGGTTCTCGCTCCGCGGATTTAGTTCCTAAATTATTACGAAGGCTTGCGCGAAACGGATGCAAAAGAAAACAAGGCATTTTTTTGATCCGATCGCGTCCGCGTCACGTAGTCTAGATATGTTGATCGCAGTTGATCCGATAACAGAAAGCCGAGTAAGTGCACGCGGGGGGCCTGGTAAAGGCGGACGAACGCATCGGACAGACGTATCGGAACAGCACTCTGTGAGCAGCAACGACAACAGCGCACGGGCCGAATGGGTCGCTCATATGACGCGCATCCGGGACGATCAGGACCAGCAGGCCTTTGCCGAACTGTTCCAGCACTTCGCCCCAAGGGTCAAAGCGTTCCTGATGAAGTCAGGAGCTGATGCGACCCTAGCAGAGGAGTGCGCGCAGGAAGTCATGGCCACCCTGTGGCACAAGGCGCATATGTTTGACCCCGCGCGGGCTTCGGTGGCGACGTGGATCTTCACGATCGCGCGGAACCGAAAGATCGACGTGTTGCGCAAACAACGCAGGCCGGAGCCCGAAGAGCTGACATGGGGGCCAGAGGCCGAGCCGGACCAGGAAGATACGCTGGTCCTGCAACAGGAGAGTGAGTTACTCCGCCAAGCCCTTAAAGGGTTGCCGGCGGCACAAAGGGAACTGATCGAAAGGGCCTATTTTGGCGATCTGAGCCACAGCCAAATCGCGGCTGAGACCGGATTACCCCTGGGCACGATCAAAAGTAGGATTAGGTTGGCGCTCGAAAGATTGCGCCACGCGATGAAATGAACAGGACGATGACACAACAGATCAAACATCACCTGACGGACGAAATTCTGATGGCTTATTCGGCAGGGACGCTGCCGGAAGCGTTCAACTTGATGGTGGCGAGCCATATTTCGCTTTGCGACACATGCCGGGCGCAGCTGGAAGCCTTTGACGCCCTAGGGGGCGCGCTTCTTGAGGAACAACGAGAGGATGTCGCTGACCTGGACGCAACGGCACTGGAGGCCACAATGGCGCTGATTGCCGGGGGCGCTATTGAAACCGCGCCAACTTTCAGGCGTCCGGAAGGGATACTGCCAGGCCCGCTGCAAGATTATGTGGGCGGCGATCTGGATGCGATTGAATGGCGCGGCGCAGGTATGGGCGTGAAGCAGGCCATCCTGCCAACCAGCAGCGAAGCGTCCGCAAGGCTGCTTTACATTCCCGCAGGGGCTGCCATGCCGGATCATGGTCACAAGGGCACGGAGATGACCATGGTGCTGAAAGGCGCGTTCATTGACGAGGATGACCGATTTGCACGCGGCGACGTTGAATGCGCCGATGAGCATTTGCAGCACACGCCTGTGGCCGATATCGGAGAGGATTGTATCTGCCTTGCCGTGACAGACGCGCCGTTGAAGTTCAATGGACTGATACCAAGAATTGCTCAGCCCTTCCTGCGGATCTGACTGGGCATCGCACCAGACTACGTTTTTCGTTGCGAAAAACACGCGGAATTCAAGATGAATTCCGCGTGGCAGAACCGTAACTTCAACAACACACCTCTGGTCTCTATATCTGCCATTGGTGACTGGCCCCCGGAATTTGAAACAAATTCCGATGCGGTCAATTGCGAGCGTAAAGGGTCAGATGCCCTATGCGTCCTCGAACCGAATGGTCCGGCAAAACCTGCCAGTCCTCCGTTGTCACCCTTGCGCGCTGCAGGAATACGTCCGACGCAATCATGGGTACCCCATGCGCTTTTGTAAGCGCCTCAAGACGTGCCGCGATATTCACGGTATCCCCAAAGACCGAGTATTCCAGCCGCGCGTCGTCCCCGACGACACCGACAAAGACCTCTCCCCAATGCAACCCGACACCGATTTGCACCGGCTCATCGCCTGCGCGCTGTCGCTGCTCAGACCACGTGTCGATATCGGCTGCCAACAGATCCGCGCAATGCAAAGCGGCCCGTGCTGCGCGCCCGTCCGCATCCTCAAAGACAAGCATGGCCGCGTCACCCATGAATTTGTCGATAATGCCTCCGGTCTCCTGCGCGACCGCCGTTATGCGGGTGCGGTACGCCGTTACAAACTCCGAGACTTGCTCAGGCCGCATCCTCTCACTGATCTGTGTAAAGCCACGCATATCGACAAAAAGCACAGCCATCTCCGCCCGTGCCCCGCGCCTGAGCTCTTCCAGTCCGACATGCGCCAGCCGCGGAGCCAATTGCGCCGGCAGATATCGCGTCAGATTGGCTCGCGCTTCCGCTTCGGTGATCGAGCGCAGCAAGAGGCGCCTTATCCGCAGAGAGGCGACCACAAGAACACCACCTGCCAAGGCGATCATGGCAACGCGCATCAGATTGGGCGGCATTGCGAAGAAAAACCTGATATTCGCTTCGACCGCTGCGGGACCCAGCGTCGCCTCTGCCGCGAGCAGATAGAACATACCCCCCACGATCACCGAAGCCATCGCCGCCTGCAGTGCGGGGTTGAAGCGGAGAGCGCCGCAGGCGAGCACCACCGGGATCAGCCAGATCGTGGGTAAAACCACCACATGGCTGCCCGGCAAGCCCGTATTGACCACGCTGAGCCAGGAACTGATCAACAGAAACACGCAATCTCCGAAGGCTGACGGCCAGATCATCCAGCGTCGAAACCACCCCTTTGACAACAGGAAGAGCGAGAGCAGACCGAGCATGAAATAGGCCGCCATCGTTCCACTTGCATAGACCAATTGCCAGCGCAGCACCTCGGTCAGCGGAACGGGTTCGACGGTCAGAACAACGGCGAAAACAACGCCCAGGCTAGAAGAGATGAGAAGCCTCAGATAGCCGATTAACTGCTCGGCCCTCAGCTCTGCATCCCGGATCAGCGTTTTCGTTCCGTCGGCCATCCGTACCATTGCATCGCCCCCGCGCCTGTCCCCCGCCGCGCTACGAGATCGCATGCCAGCGCGGAGAGCTTGGACCCGCCAGGATCACAGGTCCATCTTCTGCATCTGAGAGATCCGCACCCAGGCACCGCGCCAGGTCGGTGCGTCATAAGGGTCAGGCCAATACTCCACCTGCTCCGTGATCAAACCATTGCGGACGGTGTGAAACGTGATGGCCCGCGCCTTGAGTACACCATCCGTGACCGCAACGTCCGTGACGACCTGTGGACCCTCGACCACGCAGCGCAGCACCTCAAAGTACCAAGGACCTGCCGCCGGATATCTTAAATTGATCTCGGCAAAGGCAGCACGCCCTTCGATGATCTCGCCGCTCTGAGGCCAGAGGCAGCGATAGTCTTCAGACAGACACAGGCTCGCAGCATGAAAATCATTGCTGCCCATGGCCTTCCAGAACCCCTGGACCACTGCTTCAGACGTCATCGGTCCTCCTCAAGGCTTGTTGAGCGGAACCACGGTGCTGTCCGCCTCCGGCGCCAGTTCCTCGAAATCGAACCGGTCCAGTCGTTGCGCCCGGCGCCCGGCCTTGTCGGCACTAATCTTGATCTCGGCAATGTCCTTGGCCGCCTGTCCGAAATGTCGGTCCAGATTGCCGACGCGATCACCCAGACGGTCCACATCCTTGTGCAAAAGGCTCAACTCCTTGCGGATGGCGCCCGCTTGCTCGCGCATGCGCGCGTCTTTCAGGATCGCGCGCATGGTGTTCAGCGTGGCCATGCAGGTTGTGGGCGACACGATCCAGACCCGCGCCTCGAACCCCTCCCGCACCAGATCGGGGAAGTTGGCGTGCAATTCGGCATAGACAGCTTCGGAAGGCAGAAACATCAAGGCTCCGTCAGCGGTCTCTCCGTCGATGATGTATTTCTCCGAGATATCGCGGATATGCTTGCGCACGGCCACCCGCATCTGCTGGACGGCGGGTTTGAGCGCCGCCTCGGTTTCGGCATTGCGCAGCGCCTCGTAGGCTTCCAGGGGGAACTTGCTGTCGATCACGATCGGTCCGGGCGGGTTCGGCAGGTGGATCAGGCAATCGGCACGTCGCCCGTTACTGAGCGTGGCCTGCCAGGCATAGCTGTCGGCCGGCAGGGCTTTGGACAGGATGTCCTTGAGCTGGATCTCTCCAAACGCTCCGCGTGTCTGCTTGTTCGACAGGATGTCCTGAAGGCTGAGAACATCGCCGCTGAGTTTTGTGATGTTGTCCTGCGCCTTGTCGATGACCGCGAGCCGCTCTTGCAGCGCTGTCAGAGAGGTGGCTGTCTGTTTGGATGAGCCGTGCAGGCTTTCGCGCATCCGTTCCTGCATTTCGGTCATCGCCCTTTGCGCGCGCATCGCGTTGTCGGCCAGCCGGTCCTGCATCTGGCTCTGCACAGCAGCCAGTCGCGCCTCGACCGTCTGGATGACCTGCGCCTGTCCGGTCGTGGCGGTGTCAGAGACGGTCTGGAGCCCGCCCCTGAGTTGTTCTTGCCCGAGGCTGAGCTGCTGCACATGCCCGCCGAGCGCTGCCATCTGCTGCGCCAGAGGTTCGGCCAGCCGCGCGGACCGGCCCGCCGCGCGCACGGCGAGGATCAGAAGCAAGAGCATCAAGAGGAGAACGCCTGCCCCTGCTATCACCGCGATCACGGCTGGATCGTCCAGCGCGTAGGATTGTCCTGCGATTTCGATCATGTGCGCCCGAAGAGCCGTTCGATGTCGGCGAGTTTGAGTTCGACATAGGTGGGTCGCCCGTGGTTGCACTGGCCGGAATGGGGCGTCGCCTCCATCTCGCGCAGAAGCGCGTTCATCTCTTCGGCGCGCATCCAACGGCCCGACCGGATGGAGCCGTGGCAGGCCACCCGGCTGAGGATCGCGTCGAGCTGGGCCTGGAGTGTTTGGCTTTGGGATTGGTCCGACAGTTCGTCGAGGATGTCGAGCACCATGGCGCGGGCATCGACCTGGCCCAGAAGGGCGGGCGTTTCGCGCACAGCAACAGCGCCCCCGCCAAAGGGTTCGAGTGTGAGGCCAAGTTTGGAGAGATCGGGAGCGATTTCCATCAGGCGCGCGCAGTCGGCTTCGGAGAGCTCCACGATTTCGGGGATCAGCAGGGCCTGAGCGGCGACGCCGGTTTCGGCCATCTGGCGTTTGAGCTTTTCGTAGACGAGCCGTTCATGGGCGGCGTGTTGATCGACGATGACCATGCCGTCTTCGGTCTGGGCGATGATGTAGTTTTCGTGCACTTGACCGCGTGCGGCACCCAGCGGCCGCTCCTCAAGCCCTTGCGGGCTTTCCTCGCCTTGGTCGGGTTCGACCACACGTGCGAAGACGGGGGCGGTTTCGGCGAAGGCGGGAGCCTGCGCGTCGTAAACGGCGCTGCGGGCGCCGAGGGAGGGGCGGTCCATCTGGTAGACACGCGGGCCTGTCGGCTCGGGGCGCAGGGCGCCGAGTGTGGCATCGGCGACCGTGGTGGAGGCGCGGTGGCCTGCCTCGGCCAGAGTGTGGCGAAGCGCGGAGATGATCAGACCGCGCGCCACACCGGGCTCGCGAAACCGCACCTCGGATTTCGCGGGGTGCACGTTCACATCCACCAGCATAGGATCGCAGTCGATGAAAAGCGCCGCCGCCGGATGACGGTCACGGCTCAGGAAGTCGAAATAGGCCGCGCGCAAAGCCCCGGTGAGCAGCTTGTCCTTCACCGGTCTGCCATTCACGAAGAGAAACTGCGCCACCGCAGCGCCGCGCGAATAGGTGGGCAAAGCCGCATAGCCGATCAGGCGCAGCCCGTCGCGCGTGGCGTCGATGGGCAGCGCATTCTCGGCGAACTCCGCGCCCAGCACCCGGGCCAGCCGCCCGCGCAGCGCATCGAAAAGATCGCCCTGTTCGGGGTCGGCGCGAAACACCACCCGTCCCTCCCCGCCGCCGGAGACATCGCGCAGGCTCATCCCGATCCCGGGCTCGGCCATGGCCAACCGTTTGACGACATCCGCAACCGCCTGCCCTTCGGCGCGGTCGGTCCGCATGAATTTCAGCCGTGCGGGTGTGGCGTAGAAAAGATCGCGCAGCTCTGCCACCGTGCCCTTGTTCAGCGCCGCCGGGCGCACCGGCTGCGCCTTGCCGCCGGCCACGTGGATCTGCGCGGCCTCGTGCCCTTCGGCCCGGCTGGTGAGCGTCAGCCGCCCGACCGCGCCCAGCGACGGCAAGGCCTCGCCGCGAAAGCCGAACGTGTGGATGTTCAAAAGGTCGCTGCCGTCGATCTTGGACGTCGCATGTCGAGACAGGGCCAGCGGCAGATCTTCGGGCGCGATGCCGCAGCCGTCGTCGGTAACCCGGATCAGGGTCTTGCCGCCATCGGCGATCTCCACACTGATCCGGCGGGCGCCTGCGTCGATGGCATTCTCCACCAGTTCCTTCACGGCAGAGGCCGGGCGTTCCACGACCTCACCTGCGGCAATCCGGTTGATCGCCGCTTCGTCAAGCTGCCGGATTACCGGTTGAGCATCGCTTATCTTGGGGTCTGCATAGGCCATGACCCAAAACCTAGCATGGTCAACGGCGATTCTGCCACCCGAAAGCTGCGGGATCAGCCGCCGGTCGCCGCGCGGTACCAAGCCACGATGCGCGCGCGCTCTTCGTCTTCCATCCAGCTGAGGTTCGCGGGTGGCATCGCGTGGCTGAGCCCTGATTGCAGGTAAATCGCGCGAGCGTGGCGGGCGATCTGCACCTCCGTTTCCAGCATGACGCCCTTGGGCGGCCAGTGCAGACCCTGCCAGACCGGCTCCTGCGCGTGGCACATCGAACAGCGGCCCAGCATGATGTCGTGCACCTCCTCGAACCCCTCGGCCTGGACAAAGCGCAGTTCGGCGCCCATCGCCTCCTCGCGCGGTTCGTCCTGGAACATCGGCGCGGTGCTGAGCCAGGTGATCATCAGGAACAGGATGGCGGTGGCGGCCCAGGTCCAGTTCGGATGCCCTTTGCGCGCGTGCATGGTGTTGAAATAGTGCCGGATCGTGACGCCCATCAGGAAAACAAGGCTGGCGATGATCCAGTTATACGCCGAAGCGAAGGCCAACGGGTAATGGTTCGACAGCATCAGGAAGATCACCGGCAGCGTGAGATAATTATTATGCGTGCTGCGCTGCTTGGCGATCTTGCCGTATTTCGCGTCCGGCTCACGGCCTGCGATCAGGTCGGCCACGACGATCTTCTGGTTGGGGATGATGATCATGAAGACATTCGCGCTCATGATCGTGGCGGTGAACGCCCCCAGATGCAGCAGCGCCGCCCGGCCCGAGAAGACCTGCGCATAGAACCACGACATCGCCACAAGCACCGCGAACAAGGCCACCATCAGGAGGGTCTGGTCCGCATCCACGAAGACCTTGCAAAGGGTGTTGTAGAGGACCCAACCCAGGGCCAGAGACGCGACGGAGATCCCGACCGCCTGCCACACGGCGATGTCGAGCACGTTGGGATCGACCAGATAGAACTCCGCGCCGACGTAATAGACAAGGATCAGAAGGGCAAAACCGCTCAGCCAGGTCGCATAGCTCTCCCATTTGAACCAGACGAGCCCATCGGGCATGTTCGCCGGCGCGACAAGGTATTTCTGGATGTGGTAGAAGCCGCCGCCATGGACTTGCCACTCCTCTCCATCGGCACCGGAGGAGAGCGCACGGTCACGGTGCAGCCCCAGATCGAGAGCGATGAAATAGAAGGACGAGCCGATCCAGGCGATGGCAGTGATGACGTGCAGCCAGCGCACGGCGAATTCGGCCCAGGCCCAGAAAGCGGCGAGATCGTACATGGATGTTCCTTTCCGGCGCAGGCTAGCGGCGTGGTCCGGGAAGGGGAAGAGTGGTGGGAGAGGTGGGGCGAAAGGTCGTCGTCAAAGTTCTGGAACCGCTACGAAATAGCGCGTTGTGCCCATACGAAGCGACGCAGCTGCAAAAGAACCAGTCGTGATGCCTAGCATCACGGCCAGCGCCCGACCCTCCCTATCGCGCCGAAGGCGCGCCAACAACGATCGGTGCACCAAAGGTGCGACGGGAGGGCGCTTCACGCCCACCCAGGATGTGGCACTGGCCCCTGTTTCGCACTGTTTCCAAAATAATGTTTCGCGTTACGATTGGTGAGGACCCGCTGCCGCCCCTCAATCGTACCGCAACTCCGTCGCCTTGCCCCGGAACACCGTATAGGCCAGCGCCGTATACCCTCCGATCATCGGCATTACGACCAGCGCGCCCATCAGGATGATGAACAGGCTCTCCGGCGCGCTCGCCGCCTCGTAGATCGTCAATTGCTCCGGCACCACGAAGGGGTAGAACGAATAGGCCAGCCCGAAGAACGCCAGGGTGAACAGCACGATCGTCGCGACAAAGGGGAACCACGCCCAGCTATCGTCTCGCGTCGGCAGGTGCCTCAGCGCGTACCACAGGAGCAGCACCAGCGCCCCGGACATCAGCGGCAGGGGGGCGAGCAGGAAGATCTCTGGCACCGCAAACCACTTATCCCAGATCCGGTCACTCACCAAAGGTGAAGCCAGCGAGATCGCGCCAAGTCCCAAGACCAGCCCCCAGATCCCCCCCTTGGCCCAATCGACCGCCTTCAATTGCAATGCACCTTCCGTTTTCAGGATCAGCCATGTCGCCCCGATAAACGAATACCCCACAGTCAGAAACACCGCCGTCAGCGCGGCAAAGGCCAGAGTGAAGGGCGTTGCCTCCAGACCCATAATGTAGAGCCCAAGCATGTAGCCTTGCGACAGCGACGTCATGAGCGACCCGGCATAAAACGCCATGTCCCAGCTCTTCTTGTAGGGCAGCGGCGCCTTCACCCGGAATTCAAAAGCCACGCCCCGCAGGATCAGCCCGATCAGCATCACCGCGACCGGCAGATAAAGCGCCGTGAGGATCGCCCCGTGCGCCGACGGGAATGCCACCAGCAGAAGCCCGATGGCCATCACCAGCCAAGTCTCGTTGGCATCCCAGAACGGGCCGATGCTGGCCACCATCCGGTCCTTCTCCTCCGCATCCGCGAAGGGGAAGAGGACACCGACACCCAGGTCGAACCCGTCCAGCACCACATAGATCAGGATCGACAGGCCCATCAGCCCCGCGAAGACCAGCGGCAGCCACTGGGCCGGATCACCAAAGAGATACATGAGCCTACTCCGCCGGAACCTGTGCTGCGACCGCCTCACCCGAGAGCGGCACGCGGCGGCGCGGGATATCCCCGTCGATGGCTTTGCGCGCCAGATAGAACAGCACCAGGACATAGGCCGTCAGGAGCAACGCGTAGATCGCAAGATAGGCAATCAGCGTGGTCGCCACCATCGGCGCCGGTACGCTCGCCACCGCCTGTTCTGTGGTCAGCACGCCCTGCACCAGCCAGGGCTGCCGCCCGATCTCGGTCGTGTACCAGCCCGCCAGCGTCGCCACCCATCCCGAGAACGCCATCGGCACCAGCACATAGAGCAGCGGCTTGGGCAGCGCGCCCACATCCCTGCGGCGTGCCATGATCGCGACCGCACTCCAGCTGAGCAGCAGCATCGCCATGCCCGTGCCCACCATCACGCGGAAGGAATAGAAGACCGGCGCCACCGGCGGGTGCATAACCTCTCCGTCCTCGGTGACAAAGTCGTTCAGACCTGGCACCTCTCCGTCCGCCTTGTGCGTCAGGATCAGGGACGCGCCGTTCGGGATCCCAACCTCGTAGTGGTTGGTCCGCGCCTCCTCATCCGGCACCGCAAACAGCAGGAGCGGCACGTTGGTCCCGGTCTCCCAGTTCCCCTCCATCGCTGCCACCTTCTGCGGCTGATGCTCCATCGTGTTCAGCCCGTGGAAATCGCCCGCCAGGATCTGCAGGGGGATCAGCGCTGCGCCCATGATCAGGCCCGTCTTCAGCGTCGTGCGCACCTCTTTGCCGCGGTCTCCCAGCAGCCAGCGGAACGCACTCAGCCCCGCGATCAGGAAGGCCACCGTCAGGCCCGAGGCCAGCAGCATATGCACCAGCCGGTAGGGCATCGACGGGTTGAAGATGATCGCAAACCAGTCTGTCGCGAACGCCACCCCGTCTCGCAACTCATAACCTGCCGGCGTGTGCATCCAGCTGTTCAGCACCAGGATCCAGAACGCACTCATCGTCGTGCCAAACGCCACCAGGAACGTGGCCAGCGTGTGCAGCCACCCCGGCACCCTCGAAAAACCGAAAAGCATGATGCCCAGGAACACCGCTTCAAGGAAGAACGCCGTCATCACCTCGTAGGCCAGCAAGGGCCCTGCGATGTTGCCCACGCGTTCCATAAAGCCTGGCCAATTTGTTCCGAATTGGAATGACATCGTGATGCCCGACACCACGCCCATCGCAAAGCTCAGGGCAAAGACCTTCACCCAGAAGCGATAGGCCTGCATCCACTTCACATCTCCGGTCCAGT
The DNA here is from genome assembly GCF_004216475.1 of Thalassococcus sp. S3. Taxonomy (GTDB): domain Bacteria; phylum Pseudomonadota; class Alphaproteobacteria; order Rhodobacterales; family Rhodobacteraceae. The sequence goes on from NZ_CP022303.1 coordinate 4,312,604, forward strand.
TGAACCGCAGCTTGAAGAACAACAGCACCCAGCCCAACGCGATGGTGATCGTCGGGAAGAGGATATGAAACGAGATGTTGGCCCCGAATTGGATCCGGGACAGCAGCAATGTGTCCATCATAACGAAACCTGTTCGCAGTCTTATCTGTTATCTCTGACTTAGCGCGCGAAGCGCAGCCTTCACCCCGGGGTGCGACAGCCCGGCGCGCGGCATGTTGTCGAGTCGTTAAAAAGCGAACCAAATCAGAGGCATTTGCGGCTTGGCGCTTAAGGGAATAGTGGCTGTAGCACGCGTAATCTCCGACTTCCTGAGACCGGAGATCCGACCATGCCCAGCTATTCTTTCGACGGCTATCCCAGTTCCGCGTTTGAGATCGACGGGGGTGGATCGACCTTTCCCAAAGATGGCAGCGCCATAGGCAAGACTTTCCGGGTCGACCCCGATTTCGACGCCGATACCGACCGTCTGCAATACGACATCCAGGATGGTGGCACCGGTGCCAAGTTCAGTGGCGACGATGGCGCGTCCGAGGTGGGCGAGGATACCGATCAATACGGCACCGTCCGCGACGCGCAGGGCAATCTCGTGGGCGGCGGCCCCTCCGAGCAGATCTACCTCGAACATGGCTATTCCGTTCAGGCGCCCGATGGCAGCATCATCAACTTCTACTCGGTCGAGATTGGTGGCCAGCCCATGGGCTTTGTCGCTGACGGCCCGCTGCAGCCCGGCGTCACCTACACGATTGTCAGTCAGGACAACGTCACCCCGCAGAACCAGCCCTATTACAGCGACTTCGGTTCGGTCGATTACGACCCGGACGCAGCCAACGACATCGAAGGGGGCTCCGAGGGCGATGATATCCATGCCGGGCATGATGACGACACCGTCGATGCCAGCAGCGGGGATGACAGCGTCGATGGCGGCACCGGGGATGACAGCATCTCCGGCGGATCAGGAAATGACGAGATCGAAGGTGGCGAAGGCAATGATACGATCGACGGCGGCGCGCAAGACGACACGATCTATGGTGGCTCCGGCCAGGACCAGATCCGGGGCGGCACAGGCAATGATCGTCTCTATGGCGAAGACGGCGACGACACTCTAGAGGGCGAAGAAGGCTGCGACACGCTCTCCGGCGGCAGCGGTCAGGACAGCATGTCCGGCGGGGACGATGGCGACGTCATCTATGGCGGCTCCGGCGACGACACGATGGACGGAGGCAGCGGTCGCGACTGGATCGACGGCGGAGACGACAATGACAGCATCGACGGAGGGGCGGATCACGACACGATCTACGGCGGCTCGGGCGATGACAGCATGTCGGGCGGTGACGGCAATGACAGGATCTACGGCGACAGCGGCAACGACACGATCGACGCTGGCGCAGGGGACGACAGGATCTACACCGGATCCGGAAATGACAGCGCGGCAGGCGGCGAGGGCACAGACCGGATCATCATCGGCTCCTCCGGAAACTACGACCTGCGCGGCGGCGAGGATGCCGATGATCAGGACCTGGACGAGATCGACTTTTACACCGCCGATGACGGAACCGACGGGGATGGCTTCACCGTCACGTTCACAGGCGAGGAATCAGGCACATTCTCGAACAATGATGGCAACATCACCGGCTCCTTTCAGGAGATGGAAAAGATCGAGGGGTCGAACGATTCCGACTATATCGACGCCTCCGCCAGCAGCTCGGGCAAGTTCCTCGATGGCGATGGCGGCGACGACACCATCATCGGCAGTTCCGGCGACGACACCATCATCGGCGAACGGGGCGATGACCTCATCACCACCGGCGACGGGCGAGACACCGTCATCTTCCGCTCAGGTGATGGTGATGACACGATCACCGACTTCTCTCTCGGCGATCTGAACGGCAATGATCCGAACGTCGATCAGCTCGACCTGTCCGACTTGCGTGGCGGCTCCGGTCCCGGCGGCACGATCCGCTGGGGCGACATCACCATCACAGAAGAGCCAGATGGCAGCGCACGGCTCAGCTTTCCGCAGGGCGAATCTATCGTTCTGCAAGGGGTCAGCCCCGACGACCTGCGCGGCAATCAGTCCGGCATTCCCTGTTTTACTGCCGGCACCCTGATCGACACCCCCTCCGGCCCCCGCCCGGTAGAGGAACTGCGTGCCGGGGACCTGGTCGTGACCCGAGACAATGGCGCTCAGCCGATCCTTTGGTCCGGCACCCGCAGCCTGACCGCGCCTGACCTCGTGCGGAACCCGCGCCTCGTCCCTGTCCGGATCGCGCCGGGGACCATCGGTAACGACGAGACGATCGTGGTCTCCCCACAACACGCCCTTCTTGTGGGCGCGCTTTGCGACCAGCCCGAGGCACTGGTGCGCGCAATTCACCTCGCCCGTATCCGGGGCGGCAGAATCCGCATTGCATCGGGCACCCGAAGGGTCACTTACGTGCATTTGCTCTTCGAAAGCCATCAGATCGTCCGCACCCACGGCATCTGGAGCGAGAGCTTTTATCCCGGCCCCTGGGCCCTGCGGGCCGCGGGTTGGGATGCGCGTTCGGAAATTCGCGCGCTCTTCCCGAACCTCCTGGCACAAGATGCAGAAACCGCCTACGGGCCGACCTGTCGGCAGGTGCTTCGTTTCAAAGAGCTGCCCGGCCATCTCTCCGACCTGCGTCACGCTTGCTGAGCCGCACCGGGAACCGGTCGGCCATGTCGTCTCACTAAGAAAGACCGTACCGCAGCCTTGCGGAGCGGCGCGCGCGTGCTGCACATATCGGGCATCCCGGCTTGTCACGCCGGGGGGGCGCTCAACGCCTTTGCCTGATCAGACCGCTTTCAGCCCCGCATCCAGCGCGGAAAGCAACTGATCCACCTCAGCCTCCGTGATCGTCAGCGGGGGTGACATAAGCACGTTATGCATCCCCAGCCGTACCATGCAGCCAGCCTCATACGTCGCCTGGTGCATCCTCTTCATCGTCGCCTGATCCATCGGTGTCTTGGTCGCTTTGTCCGACACCAGTTCCATCCCGGTCATCAGTCCGTGCCCGCCCCGGACGTCCCCGATGATATCGTATCGTTCTGCCAGGGCCTTTACCCCTTGATAAAGCTGGTCACCCCGCGCCGCGGCATTCGACTTGGTATCAAGCCTCAACGTCTCTTCCAGACAGGCCACGACCGCCGCCGCACCCACCGGATGCGCCGAATAGGTGTAACCGTGGAAAATCGCGCCTTCCGCGTCCGAGCCTTCGAACACCTCGGCAACCTTTTCGCTCATCAGCGCCGCGCCGACCGGGAAGTACCCGCTCGTGATGCCCTTAGCCGTGCTCATCATATCAGGCTGCACGCCCCAATGCCGTGCCCCGGTCCAATCCCCGGACCGCCCGAACCCGGTGATCACCTCATCTGAAATCATCAGGATACCGTGCCGGTCGCAGATCTCCCGCATCTTCTTCATAAAGCTCTCGCCCGGCACGATCACACCGCCCGCGCCCTGAATGGGCTCCATGATGAAGGCCGCGATGGTTGCCGCGCCCTGAAAGGCGATCTCATCCTCCATCGCCGCCGCGATCTTGTCGGCCAGCACCTCCGGATCGGTCTCATCAAAGGGGTTGCGATAGGTATAGGGGCTTGGCAGGTGGAAACACCCCGCCAAAAGCGGTTCATAAGCGGTGCGGAACCGGTTGTTTCCGTTGACCGAGGCGCCCCCGAAATGGGTGCCGTGATACCCCTTCTTCAGGCTCAGGAACTTGGTGCGGGTCGGCTCTCCCCTCAGTCGGTGATATTGCCGCGCCAGCCTCAGGCACGTTTCCACCGCATCTGACCCGCCAGAGGTGAAGAAGACCCGTGCCATGCCATCCGGTTCGAAGAAATTCCGCACCGTGTAGGAGGCCTCGATCGCCATTGGATTGGTTGTGCCGGCAAAGGCAGAGTAATACGGCAGCTCGTAAAGCTGGCTGGCAATCGCCTCCTTCACCTTGTCGTTGGAGTACCCAAGGTTCACACACCAAAGACCGCCAACGGCATCCACCGTCTTGTGCCCGTCGATATCCTCGATCATCGATCCTTCGGCTTTGGTGATGATCGTGGGCGCATGGGACAGCGCATCGCCGGGATGCCCCATCGGATGCCACATGTGGCGTGCATTGTTGGCGCGCAGAAAGTTGTCGTCCTTCATCGTCTGGGGCCTCCGCTGGAAAATCTGATCAAATCCAGCCCACCACGAATCCAGTCACAAAACAAGGCCCGTCCCCATGGGGACAGCCCCTGCTTCTTCTCGATGAAAATACGGCCGCCGGAGGCACAAATCTTCATCTCTCACGCCGGCCGGAGGGCCTCAGATTTCCTTTGGCAACACCAGGTTCAACACGATCGCCACAATTGCAGTCGGCGCCACGGCGCTCGTCATCAGCGTATTGATCACGCCCGGCAGGTACTGCACCGCTGTGGGCACGAGATTGAGGCCAAGCCCGGCAGCCAGCGACACGGCGATGATCATCATGTTCCGCCGGTTCATTTCCACCTCGCTGAGCACATTCAGCCCGGCCGCGGCGACCATGCCGAACATCACGATCACTCCCCCGCCCAGCACCGGCAAGGGCATCGAGGCGATGACAGCCCCCACTTTCGGCACAAGCCCGCAAAGCACCAGGAACAATGCGCCGATGGTCACCACATGCCGGCTCATGATGCCCGTCATGCTCACGATGCCCACGTTCTGGCTGAACGAGGTGTTGGGCAGGCCGCCGAACACAGCCGCCACCGCCGTGCCCAGCCCGTCGGCATAGGTCGCACCCGCGATCTCGCGGTCAGTGGCTTCGCGCCCCGCACCTGCCTTGGTGGTGGCAGAGGCATCGCCCACGGTCTCAATCGCGGACACAATCGACACCAGCGTCACGGCAATCACCGCGCCCAGCGAAAACTCGAACCCGTAGGGCAGTGGCGTCAGCCCGGTTAGCCAACTTGCATTGGCCACAGGCGCAAAACTCACCATGCCAAGGATAAAGGCCAGGACATAACCGGCCAGCAGACCCACGAGGATTGCGGCATTGCTCAAGAGCCCCGTGGTAAAGAATTTCAGCACCAGCGCGACAATGACCACCGTCAGCGCCACGCTCCAATGCATCAGCGAGCCGAAGCTTTCCGCCTCCATCTGGAATGTCGCGGCCCCGCCTGCTGCATATTTGATCGCAACCGGGATCAGGTAGAGCCCGATGGCCAGGATCACCAGCCCCGTGATCAGCGGTGGAAAGAGCCAGCGCAGCTTGCCGATAACAGATCCCAACCCGAAATGGATCACCCCACCGATCAGGCAGGCCGTCAGCGCAACGCCCAGCCCTTGCGTCGCCGCCACGCCGGCCAGAACGCCCACAAAGGCAAAGCTGGTGCCCTGCATGATCGGAAGCCGCGCGCCCACCGGCCCCACGCCCACCGTCTGGAACAGTGTCGCAATCCCGGCAAAAAGCATCGCCATCTGGATCAGATAGACCTGCTCTGCCCCGCCAAAGGCCAGCCCTGCGGCACCCGCCACGATGATCGACGGTGTGACGTTCGAAGCAAACATCGCCAGCACATGTTGAAGCCCCAAAGGCACAGCCTGAGCGATGGGCGGTGTCGTATCGGGGTCGCGATAGGCGCCTGTCAGTGTTACGTCGGACATGTCATCTCCTCTGTCCCTCCCGGTTGCGGTACGCCGCTTTTCATGCGGCTTATGACGAAACGATCCGCCAGGGCGGATCGCAGATCGCTTCTTCCAGATTGGCCCCCGGCCCGATGCGGTCGATCACGGCAAAGCGGCCCGGCGCGGCCAGCGGCGTCAGCACACCGTGCCAGGTGCCGCGATGGAAATTGATCCCCTGCCCAGTCGCCGTCAGGAATGCCAGGGGCCGTGCATCGGCAGCCTCGGCCACACAAACCAGAAACGGATGTTCCATCATCGGCAGAAAGGCCTGTGACCCTTCCGGATGCCGCTCTAGCAGGTCCAGGTCGTAGGGCAAACGCCGCGGTTCGGCATCAAACAGGCTGATGCCCGCGCGCCCCTCGACCCCGAAATCGAGGTGTGCCCTGTCGTGATATCGCCCGCAAAGCCCGGCATTGATCATCTTGTCCGGCGTGCCTGTGACGTCCAGAACATCTCCAAAGGGGGCAAACGCCTCAGCGGTCAAAGGCTGGCATATGATCACCCGGTCGTCGCTCATAACACCGGATGCCGGTTGACGTCCTTGTAAAGGAGATAGCGGAACGGCTCCTCCCCCGTCGCGATGCAGGCCTGCGGACAAAAGGCGCGCAGCCAAATGAAATCGCCCGGCCCGACGTTCACCCAATCTGTATTCAGCAGATACTCCGCCGTGCCCTGCAGCACGTAAAGCCCATGCTCCATCACATGGGTCTCGGCAAAGGGGATGCGTCCCCCGGGCCGGAAGGTGACGATATTGACGTGGAAGTCAAAGCGCAGATCGAACGGATCGACAAAGCGTTGCGTGGCCCAGACCCCGTTCGAATGCGGCATCGGCAGGGCTGGCACGTCGGTCTCATGCACCACCTGCGCTTCGGGCGGCATCATGCCAGGTGCCGCGACGTAGCGTTTGCGGATCCAGTGCACGCCGCAGGGCGCGTCGGTCGTGTTCCAAAGGCTCCAGACCGCGCTTGGCGGGATATAGACATGCGTGCCAGGCTCCAGATCGAACATGTCCCGCCCCAGCGTCAGACGCGGGCGACCATGCGCCACGAAGAGCACCGCCTGCGCCTCCGGGTCTGGCTCGGGCTCGGCACTGCCGCCACCCGGCGCCAGCTCGACCGCATATTGCGCAAAGGTTTCGGCGAACCCCGACAGGGGCCGTGCGAGGATCCAAGCCCGTGTGCTCTCCCAGCCGGGCAGAAAACTGGTCACGATGTCCCGCTGGGTCAGCGCGGGCAGCACCGCATAGGCTTCGGTAAAGACGGCAGTGCCCTCGGGATCCACCGTCTGATCCGGCAGACCTCCCGGCGGGAAGGCATAACTCACAGCATCTCCTCCAGCCTGAGCCGCGCGATGCGCTCGACCTGCCTGCAGGCCTCGCCAAATTCCTTGTCCGTGGGATGGTCCAGCCGCCTCTTGAAGGCCTCAAGAATGCCGGCCTTGTCGTGGTCCCGAACAGCGATGATAAACGGAAAGCCGTGCCGTTCGGTATAAGCGGTGTTCAATGCGGTAAACTCGGCCCGCTCCCCATCCGTCAGCGCATCAAGGCCCGCGCTCGCCTGCTCCGCTGTGCTCTCCTCCGTCAATCGCTTTGCTGCTGCCAGCTTGCCCGCAAGGTCGGGATGCGCCTTCAAAACCTTCATCCGTGCCTCGGGCGAGGCACGCCGAAATACCCGCGCCATGGCATTGTGCAGACCACCCGCCGTATCATGCGCCGGCCCCAGTTCCAGGTCGTAGGCCCCCTCAGCAATCCATGGCGAATGCTCGAACACTCCGCCGAACCGTTCCACAAAGCTGTTGCGCCCCATTTCACCGATGCGAAGACGCCCGCAGGGCGGATGAGCCCCCCGCCAATGCTCCGCAATCTCGATCCGCCTCGGACACCACACTCCGTCAAAGCTCAAAATGTATTCGATGAACCGCCGTACCGCCTGCACCCGCCCGGGTCGTCCCGCCAGGCGGCAATGCAGGCCCACCGACATCATCTTCGCCGCCCCCGCCTCGCCCTCCCGGTAAAGGGCATCGAAGCTGTCCTTGAGATACGCAAAGAACTGATCGCCCGCATTGAACCCCTGCGGCGTGGCAAACCGCATGTCATTGGCATCGAGCGTGTAGGGAATGATCAACTGATCCCGCTCCCCCACGCGCAGCCAATAGGGCAGATCATCGTCATAGGCGTCCGAGAGATAGGCAAACCGCCCCGTCTCCGCCGCCAGCCGGACCGTGTTCATCGAACACCGCCCCGTATACCAGCCCTTTGGCGCCTCCCCGGTCACTTCCTCGTGCAGCGCGATGGCCTCCTCCATCTGGCGCCGCTCCTCTGTCTCCTCCATGTCCTTGTGCTCGATCCATTTCAGACCGTGGCTCGCAATCTCCCACCCGGCCTCATGCATTGCCCCCACCTGCTCCGGCGACCGCGCGAGAGCCGTGGCCACGCCATACACCGTCACCGGTACGCCCATTTCCGTGAAAAGCCGGTGCAATCGCCAGAACCCTGCCCGTGCTCCGTACTCATAGATCGATTCCATGTTCCAATGCCGCTGACCGGGCCACGAGGCCGCGCCTACGATCTCCGACAGAAAGGCCTCCGATCCTGCGTCGCCATGCAGGATGTTGTTCTCCCCGCCCTCTTCATAATTCAGCACGAATTGCACGGCGATCCGTGCCCCGCCCGGCCAGGCCGCATCAGGCGGCGTTGCCCCATATCCGGTCATATCGCGTGGATAGCGCATCTTGGTCCCCGATCTTCGACACTCAGATCTATAGCGGCGTCACTTTAGGGGCTGCACTTTCCGGCGCAAGCGGCATAGATTCCCGGCAAGGCGGGGCCATGTGCCCGGAAAAGGAGCATCTTTCATGGCCAGCGGCTACCTGACCACCCATGTCCTCGACACGTCACGCGGCACCCCGGTCGCGGGTCTCCGGATCCGCCTCTACCGGATCGACGGGAAAAATCGGACCGAACTGGCCAGCGCGACCACCAACGCCGATGGCCGCACCGACAGCCCCATCCTACCCGCAGGCGACTTCGCGATAGGGCAATATGAGCTGGTTTTCGAGGCCGGCGCCTACCTCGACGCGTCGGGCACCCCCCCCGAACAGCCGCGCTTTCTGCATGACATTCCGATCCGTTTCGGCATCAGCGACCCGGACGCGCATTACCACGTGCCCCTCCTGCTTTCGCCCTTTGGATATTCGACCTATCGGGGCAGCTAGAGGTCGACCGTCCTCAGATCTCTTGAGGGGCGCCGCTCCTTGTTCGGCAGGGGCCGAACATCGCCGTCAACGCCAGAATGACGCCCGATACCGTCGCGATCATTCCCGCAGCGCTCACCGCATCCGCAAAGCCCAGCCAAAGCGGCCCATAGCCTGCCAGCACATAGCCCAGAACCGCCGAGATCACCGCAAAAACGATGCTCCATGCCACCTGCCGCTCCAGCCGGTTGGTCATCAGTCTTGCCGCCGCGGGGGGGCAAATGAACATCGCGATCACGATGATCGATCCCACCGCATCAAAAGCCGCGACCGCGGCAATCGCCGCGACGATGACCAGCGCCAGAGAGAGAACAGTGGTGCGCATGCCCAGCGTTTGAGCAAAGCCTTCATCGAAAGTCGACAGCGCAAGCGGTCGCCAGAAGAGCCATGTAAAGAGGATCACGCCCAGCAAGGTCACAAAGATCCGCGGCAGCTCAACCGGCAGCCCCGCCAAGGCTTCGCGATCCCAAAGAGAAGCCCAGCCCGTCGCGTCCAGCCAGATCAGACTTTCAAGGTTGCCGTAAAGCGCGTGTTCGACGTCCAGATGCACATTGGACGTGTCCGATTGCTCCAACAGCAGCACGCCACCCGCGAACATCGCTGTAAAGATCACGCCCATCGCGGCACCCGGCTCGATCCGGCCCAACCGGCGCACCGCCTCGATCAGCACCACAGCCACGATGGCAGCACCTGCGGCCCCCAGCATCATCGGCCAGGCCGACACGACACCGGTGACAAGAAAGGCCACCACGATCCCCGGCAGCACCACATGACTGATCGCGTCACCAATCAGCGCCTGCCGCCGCAGCACCAGGAAGTTTCCCGGCAGCGCGCAGGCCACCGCCGCGCAGATCCCGATCAAAAGCGGCGTCAGCGACAGGGGAACGAACTCTGACCCGCTCATGCCGGCACCCCCTGCGGCCCGCCGATGCGTCGGTCGATCTCCGCGATCTGGTCCGGGGTCAGCACCGCCTCGATCTCCGTCAGTCCGTCATAGCGCTCTGCCGCGCCTTCATGGGCGTGATCGGCGCGGACGATCTCCCAGCGTTTCTCGTCTCTCAGCGCTTTGGCGGCGCGCGCCCGCCCCTCATCTGTCGCGACCCCGTCGGCGCGGGCAAGACCGGCGCGCTGCAACAGGCGCAGCGTCAGACGTTCATAGATCGGCTGGCCCTGTGCCAGCGCCAAAAGGCCCTGACGCAGATGTACGCGCCTTTGGAATTGCCGATACCGCAACACGGCCGCCAGAAGGCCCCGATTGGGGGCCAGAAAAAGGGAAAACGCGAAGAAGGCAAAGCTGGTGAGCACAATGATGGGGCCCGTTGGCAGGTTCGGCGCCGATGCCGAAATCGCAGCACCCATATAGGCGGACACCCCTCCGATCAGGCCGGACAGCCAGACGACACGGTCCGCCTGCTCTGTCCAGAAGCGCGCGGTCACCGGTGGAATGATCAAAAGCGCCACGATCAGGATAAGCCCGACGATCTTGAGCCCCACGACGGTCACGGCCATCACAAGCCCCATCATCGCCAGATCGAAGCGCCCCACCGGAACGCCCTGCGCCTGCGCGTAATCGGGATCAAAAGCGACCAGCGTCATCGGGCGCCGCCACAGCATGACCAGCGCCAAAGTCACGGCTCCGCCCAGCGCGATGATCAGGGCATCGTTCCACAACATACCGGCGGTCGAGCCCAGCAAGAACCCTTCCAGCCCTGCCTGGCGGCCCGAGCTGAGCGTCTGGATCACAGTCAACAGAACGACACCGAAGCCGAAGAATACCGACAGAACCGCGCCAATCGCGGCGTCTTCGGCCAATCGCGTCCGCCGCGTCAGCCAACTGACGCAAAGCAGCCCAACCCAGGCCGAAACGGCAGAGCCCAGCATCAAACCGATCAAGCTGCGCCCGTCGCCCCCCAAAGCCACAAGCAGCAGAAAGGCCAGCCCGACACCGGGCAACGTCGCATGGGAAATCGCATCTGAGACAAGGGCCCGCTTGCGCAGAAACAGAAATGTTCCCGTCACACCGGCGGACAGGCCTAGAAGTGCGGCCCCGACAGCGACAAGCGTGGCGTTGTAGCCAAGCTGCAGGAACAGCGCATCGGCCAGCATGGCTTAGCCCAGCATACCCGCAAGCTGATCGACCTGCGCCGTGGCAAGCCGCCCGCCATAAGCGCGCTGCAACGTGTCGGCGGTAAAGGCCTCGCCCACCGGTCCTTCGGCGACCTTACGGGTGTTGATCAGGAAGACGCGGTCGAAATATTCGCTGACCGTCGACAGGTCGTGATGAACGGCCACCACGGTTTTTCCCTCGGCCTTGAGATCTTTCAAAACATGGATAATCGCCTTTTCCGTCGCCGCATCCACGCCCGCGAAAGGTTCGTCCAGCAGATAAAGATCCGCCTTTTGCGCCAGCGCGCGGGCCAGAAAGACCCTCTGCTGCTGTCCTCCCGAAAGCTGCCCGATCTGGCGTTCGGCAAAGGCGCGCATGCCGACGCGGTCCAGACAATCAAGTGCCTCAGCCCGGTGCCTTTGCCGGACACGACCCAAGAGACCCAGATCGCGATACATGCCCATCAATACCACATCGATGACCCGTGTCGGGAAATCCCAATCGACCGACGCGCGCTGAGGCACGTAAGCTATCCGGTCCCGCTGCTGCTCAAGATCCTGCCCGAAAGCACGGACTTGGCCAGACAGAGGTTTGAGGATGCCCAAGGCGGCCTTGAGCAGGGTCGATTTCCCGGCCCCGTTCGGTCCGATAATCGCTGTCATCGCGCCCCGAGGTACGGTCATGTCGACCGAGAAAACGGCCGGCTTTTCACCGTAGGATACCGTCAGGCCACGCACGCAGAGCGGCGCATCATCCGCGTCGGTTTCAAATCTGGCAGGCGCACCTGCAGTCGTGGCCAAACGCAATTGCATATCAGTATCCTGCTGACAGTTTGCCGTCCATGCCGCGCGGCGGCACATCGGCACCAAGCGCTCCGGCTATGACGGTGACATTGTGATCGATCATCCCGATGAACGTTCCCTCATAGGTCTGATCCGCACCCATCGCATCGCTGAAAAGTTCTCCGCCAACGCTGACCTCATGGCCCTGTGCGGCAGCCCCTTCGATAAGGGCGCGGATGTTCCGATCCGAGACCGAGCTTTCCACAAAGACCGCCGCAACGTCCCGCTCGACCAGAAGATCCACCAGTTCGCGGATCCGGTTCAAACCCGCCTCACTTTCGGTGGAAATGCCCTGAATGCCCAGAACCTCAAAGCCATAGGCTTGTCCGAAATAGCCGAACGCGTCATGTGCCGTAACCAGCACCCGCGCGCTTTCGGGTACATCCGTCAGGGTGGCACTGCTGTAGTCGGCAAGGCGGGCGATCTCTGCGATATGCGCATCGGCATTGCTGGCAAAGACCTCCGCACCCTCGGGATGCACCTGGGTCAGCGCGTCCGCGACAGTCCCGACAACCATCGTCCACAATGCGGGGTCCATCCAGACATGGGGATCGAACTTGTCGGCATAATCATCATGCGCGCGCAGCCGGTCCCGCGGCAGATCGTCAGCGACCGCGACAACGGTGTTTTCGCGGCTGAGGTCTGTAAAGAAGTCCTCCATCTGCGCCTCAAGATAAAGGCCGTGCCACAAGACCAGATCGGCGCGTGTCATCGCCACGATATCGCTGCGGGTCTGCCGATAGGCATGCGGATCGATGCCTGGCCCCATCAGGGCACGCACATCGACGAGATCTCCGCCCACCTGTCGGGCCGCATCGGCAATCATTCCGGTGGTGGCGACGACCGACACACGCTCGTTCGCAAAAGCGGCCGGGGCCGCAAATGCAGCGGCGGCGATCAGGGGCAGTACAAAACGTCTTAGAATCACGGACGATTCTCCATTCTGTGCAAGGAACCATGTCACATGAATATGCGAGTCATTCTCAATTCGTCAATGAGTTTGCGAATTATTCGCAACAAGACTCTGTGAACCGCCCCTCTTTTGGGCAGCCCGCTCGCTTGCCAAGCGCCGCGCTGCATGCGACTTTCGCAGCGCAGCGGGCCAGGGAGCGATTATGGACCTCAGCACCTCAACCGAAACGGCACATCTGCCGCAAATCGCGGAAGCCCGAAACCCGGGCACCGAGCTGGATCTCGACATCGTCGCGATCCAGAGGGCCAACACCTCGGCCATCGAACGGCGCGCGGCGACCCTGCCGGGTAGGCGATCGGTGAAGAAAGCCTATCAGGCGGCCTGGCTCTTGCGCGCGATCTCCTGCATCGACCTGACCACGCTGGCTGGAGACGACACCGAAGAAAGGGTGCGAAGACTGTGCGCCAAGGCCCGCCAGCCGGTGCGCGCCGACATGCTGGATGCGCTCGGCATGGGGCCGATCACAACCGGTGCTGTCTGCGTCTATCACGACATGGTGCCTGCCGCGGTTGAAGCGCTGCAGGACACGGGCATCCCGGTAGCGGCTGTTTCCACGGGGTTTCCGGCGGGATTGTCGCCGTTCCCACTGCGCTTGGCCGAGATCGAGGAGAGCGTGAAGGCCGGTGCCACCGAGATCGACATCGTGATCTCGCGCCGTCATGTGCTGAGCGGCAATTGGCAGGCGCTTTATGACGAAATGCGGGCCTTCCGCGCGGCCTGCGGCGCGGCCCATGTCAAAGCGATCCTTGCGACCGGCGAGTTGGGCAGCCTGCGCAACGTCGCCCGCGCCTCACAGGTTTGCATGATGGCAGGCGCCGATTTCATCAAGACATCGACCGGCAAGGAAAGCGTGAACGCGACCCTGCCCGTTACCCTGGTGATGCTGCGCGCGATCCGGGACTATCATCTGCGCACCGGCTACCGCGTTGGCTACAAACCCGCAGGCGGCATTTCCAAGGCCAAGGATGCGCTGGTCTATTTGGCGCTGATCAAGGACGAACTGGGCGATCGCTGGTTGCGTCCGGATCTCTTCCGCTTCGGCGCCTCCTCGCTTCTCGGTGATATCGAGCGGCAATTGGAGCATCATATCACCGGCGCCTACTCTGCCGCACACCGCCACGCGATGGGCTGACCGGAGGATATTCCGTATTTTTATCGAGAAGAAGACATGAGCGTAGCCGAGATATTCGAGACGATGGATTACGGACCTGCCCCTGAAAGCGCGGAGGAAGCGCTTGCCTGGCTCGTCGATCAGGGCAGCCGGTTCGGCCACTTCATTGACGGGGCCTTTACCGAGCCGGGGACCGGCTTTGACAGCCGCAATCCAGCCACGGGTGAGGTTCTGGCAACGATCAGCCAAGCCAGTCAGGCCGATATAGATGCGGCGGTCAAAGCGGCGCGCAAGGCGCAGGGCAAATGGGCGAAGCTGGGCGGGCCCGGACGGGCGCGGTATCTTTACGCGCTTGCGCGCCTCTTGCAAAAACATGCGCGGCTTTTTGCGGTGCTGGAAACACTCGACAACGGAAAGCCGATCCGGGAGAGCCGGGACATCGATATCCCCCTTGCCCAGCGCCATTTCTACTATCACGCGGGCATGGCACAGCTGATGGAGGAGGCTTTGCCGGGCCGCGCGCCGCTTGGGGTGTGCGGTCAGATCATCCCGTGGAACTTCCCCCTGCTGATGCTGGCCTGGAAAGTGGCGCCCGCCTTGGCAATGGGGAACACCGCGGTTCTGAAACCGGCGGAATATACCTCTCTCACAGCGTTGCTTTTCGCCGATATCTGTCGGCAAGCCGGATTGCCGCCCGGCGTCATCAACATCGTGACCGGCGACGGCGCGGTCGGAGAGATGATTGTCGGGCATGCCGATATCGACAAGATCGCCTTTACCGGTTCGACAAGCGTGGGCCGCAGCATACGGCAGGCCACCGCAGGCACCGGCAAGGCGCTGACGCTCGAACTCGGGGGGAAGTCCCCTTACATCGTCTTTGACGACGCAGATCTCGACAGCGTGGTCGAAGGGCTGGTCGACGCGATCTGGTTCAACCAGGGACAGGTCTGTTGCGCCGGATCCCGTCTGTTGGTTCAGGAAAGCGTGGCCGAGCCGTTTTTCGACAAGCTGCGCCGCCGCATGGACACCTTGCGGGTCGGCAATCCGCTCGACAAATGTATCGACGTGGGCGCGGTGGTTGATCCGGTGCAACTGGATCGCATTGCCGAGCTGGTAGAGAGCAATGCCAGTGGCACGACCTACCAAGCCAGCGGCGCCTTACCTGACGGCGGCTGTTTTTACCCGCCGACGCTGATCACCGGCCTCGCCCCCTCTGACCCCCTGATGCAGGAGGAAATTTTCGGGCCGGTTCTCGTCTCAACAACATTCCGGACACCGGCAGAAGCGGTAAGCCTTGCCAATAACACGCGCTATGGGCTGGCGGCGACGGTTTGGTCGGAAAATCTGAACCTCGCGCTGGACATCGCTCCGCAACTCGCGGCCGGAGTGGTCTGGATCAACGCCACCAATCTTTTTGATGCAGCTGCAGGGTTCGGCGGCGTACGCGAAAGCGGGTTTGGCCGGGAAGGCGGATGGGAAGGGCTGACTGCCTACACAAGGCCCGTAGGGACCGCGAAGACGCTCACGCCCATTGAGCCCGTTCTGGGCGAGAAAGGTCCGGAGAACGGGATCGACCGAACCGCAAAGCTTTATATCGGGGGCAAACAGGCGCGTCCCGATGGGGGCTATTCCAGCCCGGTCTACGGCAAGACGGGCTCGCTTCTGGGTCATGTTCCGCTGGCCAACCGCAAGGATGTGCGCAATGCCGTGGAGGCCGCGCGGGGGGCTGCCGGCTGGGCCAAGACGACAGGGCATCTGAGGGCGCAGATCCTCTATTACATCGCAGAGAACCTCGCCGCCCGTGCGGAAGAATTCGCGGCGCGGCTGGATGCGCTTCAGGGCGGGCGCGGAGGCGCGAAAGAGGTAGATTTGTCCGTTCAACGCCTCTTTACCTACGCCGCCTGGGCCGACAAGTACGACGGGCAGGTCCATGGGGTGCCGATCCGCGGCGTTGCCCTTGCGATGAAAGAGCCGGTCGGCGTGATCGGCGCGCTCTGCCCGGACGAGGCGCCGCTTCTGGGCCTTGTGTCCTGCATGGCGCCGGCCATCGCGATGGGCAATCGCACCGTGCTGGTCGCGTCCGAGCCGTTTCCGCTGGCTGCCACGGATTTCTACCAAGTGCTTGAGACATCCGATGTCCCAGCAGGCGTGGTCAATATCCTTACCGGAACCCATGCGGAGCTTGCCAAGACGCTTGCAGATCACCTTGACGTCGACGCGGTCTGGAGCTTTTCCTCGACCGATGTGTCAGGCGATATCGAACGTCGCGCCGCGGGCAACCTCAAGCGGACATGGGTCAACCATGCCCAAGCGCGAGACTGGAGCCTGCCGGACACGCCAAGTTTCCTGAGCGAAGCAACTGAGATCAAGAACATCTGGGTGCCCTATGGCGAATGAGATCAAACAATCCACGCTCGGTTACGCGCATGATGAGCTTCAGTTCGAGGGCCAGCTTTTTACGCATGCGGACCAGAAAACCCGCCCCGGTATCCTCGTTGCGCCCGCCTTTGGAGGACTTGGCCCGCTTGAGATCGACTATGCCCGGCGGTTGGCCGATCTGGGGTATGTCACGCTCGCCGTCGACTATTATGGCGATGCAGCCCGCGTCGAAACGCAACCCGAAGCATATGCGCTGATGCGGGCCGTCGAGGCGGACCGACCGGTGCTTGCCAAGCGGATGCAAGCAGCGATGACGGCGCTTCAGGCGCAATCCGATGTCGAGGACGGGCGGATCGGTGCGATGGGCTTTTGCTTTGGCGGGAAGGCAGTGCTGGATCTTGCGCGAAGCGGTGCCCCGATCAAGGCCTGCGTTCCGATCCACGGTGTCTACGACGCACCGCCGGACCCGGCACAAGCCATGCCGGGGTCGGTTTTGGTGCTTCACGGTTGGGATGATCCGCTTGCCACGCCCGAGCAATTGACCGCCCTCGCCGCAGAACTCACGGTCGTGTGCGACGATTGGCAGGTGTTGGGGTTCGGCGGCACCGGCCACGCCTTTACCAATCCGGGTGCCCAGAGCCACGATGCGGGCATGGGCTACAGCGCGCGCGCGTCAGATCGGGCCTGGACGGCCCTCACCAAGTTTTTCGACGAAACTCTGAATTCCGACGGTTAGCACATCATTCGGTGGGAACCGGCAACCCTTCTGGCTGGCCCACCACGACGAAGTGCAAACCGGCGGGATCGAGAAGCTCACCAGCCACACGATTCACGTCTTCCAGCGTGACGGCATTCACTTTGTCGTTGCGCGTGGCGATGTAGTCGATGGGAAGGCCCTGCATCTGCATGCCAACCATGATGGTCGCGATGCGGCTGTTGCCGTCGAAGCGCAGCGGATAGGCCCCGGTCAGGTACGTCTTGGCCGCGTCCAACTCTTCCACGGTCACGCCTTCCGTTGCCGCGCGATCCCATTCGGCGCGGATCACCTCGATGGCCTCGGCGACCCGTGAATTGGCCGATGCGACACTACCCAGGTAGATCGCGGCCAGATCCTTGGGCAGGAGGTAGGAATAGACGCCGTAGGTCAGTCCACGCTTCTGGCGCACTTCGGTCATCAAGCGGCTTTCGAAGCCGCCCCCGCCGATGATGTGGTTCAAGACGAATGCCGGAAAGAAATCATCATCATTCCGTTCGATCCCGCGTTGAGCGAACAAGGCCACCGATTGCGGTGTGTCAAAGGGAACAACTGTCGTCCCACCATCGAGCGAGACATCGACCTTTCCGGGAATCTCCGCTCCGGTCTCGGGCAGTCCGTCAAGCAGATCGTCGAGCAAGGTGCTCAGCTCATCGGCCGTTATGTCCCCGACAGCGCCGATATAGATGCGGTCCCTGGCAAAGACCGCGCGATGAGCGGTCAGGATATCATCCCGCGTCAGTGCCGCGACAGAGGCAACGGTCCCGCGCTCGGGCCCACCATAAGGGTGATCACCATAGGCAATCTCCGACAGGGCGCGGCTGGCAATCTCGTTAGGATCGTTCGCATCCGAGCGAAGACCTGACAAAACCTGCTGCCGCACCCGTTCGATTGCGCTGTCATCAAAGCGTGGCTCAAGGATGGATTGGCGCAGCAGGGGCAGAACCTCGTCCCGGTTCTCGGTGAGCATCTGCGCAGAGATCGACACGTCGTCGTCGTTCGAATCATAGTCGAAGGACGCGGCCAACCCTTCCAGCGACCGCGCGAAGGCCCTTGCGTCCAGATCACCCGCGCCTTCTTCCAGCAGACCGGTCATCAGATTAACCGCTCCACGCTTGTCGGGAAGATCCAGGGACGTCCCCCCGCGAAACCGTAACTCCAGCGCGACGAAGGGGATTGACTGATCTTCAACCAGCCAGGCGGTCAGGCCGCCGGGCGTTGTCACCTCCTCGATCTCGACGTCGGCGGCTGCGGGAAGAGCGATAAAGACAGTCAGGATGAAGCTTGCGAGAAATCTCATTGCGTCACTCCCTCGGTTTTGGTGAGCCAGCCGGTCACGGATGCTTCCGGACGCAAAACCGCGCGTGCGGCTTCGATGATGTCTTCTTCGGTCACGGCCTGAAGAATGTCGGGCCAGGCCCGCACGTCCTCGACCGTCAGACCGGATGTCAACGCGCGGCCATAGCGGTTCGCGATCCCATCGACATTGTCACGCGCATAGATCTGGGCCGCGCGCAGTTGCATCTTGATCCGCTCAAGCTGCTCGGCATCCACGCCATCCTCGATAAAAGAGGCAAGGGCGGCATCCATCGCCTCCTCGGCCTCCTGCAAGCTGACATCCGGGCCCGGCACGACGATCACGGTAAACGAGGTGTCGTCGAGCGAGACACCGCTGTAGAAAGCACCGGTCCAGACGGCGACCTGACTGTCGAATTGCAGCTTTTCGGCCAGATAGGATGTTGTCCCACCCCCGAGGATTTCACTCAGCAATGCGAGGGCAGCCGCTTTCTCCTGTGCGCCGCTGTCCCGCTCAGGCGCGATATAGGAGCGGCTGACATAAGGCTGCGCCACTCTCGGATCCCGAAAGACCACGCGCCGTTCGGCCCGATGGGGTGGTTCCTCGGTCCGCGTCCGTTCGGGCAGGTCGGGGTTCGCGGCAATCACACCGTAATGCCTTTCGGCCAGAACGCGAACATTTTCAGGGTCCACATCACCAGAGACGATCAGGATCGCGTTATTCGGTGAATAATGCCTGTCATAGAAAGAGAGCACATTTTCCATATCCAGTGTCTCCATCTCGTGCATCCAGCCGATGATGGGCACTCCGTAGCGATGATTGAGATAGAGCGAGGCGTTTAACTGCTCGCCGAACAGGGCCCGCGGATTGTTCTCGGTACGCTGATTTCGTTCTTCGATAATCACCTGCCGCTCGGTCACGATGTCCTCATCGGTCAACCGGATGTTTTTCATCCGGTCAGCCTCCATCTGCATCATCAGTTCGAGGCGGTCAGATGCGACGCGCTGGAAATAGGCGGTGTAATCATAGCTGGTGAAGGCGTTGTCCCGGCCGCCATTTGCCGCGACCGTTGCGGAAAGCTCGCCCGCTTCAAGGGTCTCGGTCGCCTTGAACAAGAGATGTTCCAAAAAATGGGCGACGCCGGATTGACCCTTCGGTTCATCCGCTGAACCCGCACGGTACCACACCATGTGCTGCACAACCGGGACGCGGTTATCCTCAATGACGACGACATCCATTCCGTTGTCGAGCGTGAAGCTGGTAACCTTGTCATCAATACTCTGCGCCATTGCCGGAATGGCAAGGACGGCAACCGCGATCGCCGCGCTGAGCACTCGCTTCATGTGTGACCCTCCGTCAAGTCTGGACCACAAAGTACGCGACGGGGTGCACTCTTCAAGCTGTCTTGGCGGAAAAGTGAGGTCAGTTCTCTTGCGGGGGCGAGGTTGAGGTCTGGGCACCCGTCCGGCGAAACCGATCTGTTTCGTCAAAGGGATCAAGAGATTGACGGCGATAAACCTGGTTGTACCGGTCTGTGCGGAAGAGCTGGAATTGCGTCAAACGACCACGGCGCCGACGAAACGCTTCGTCTTCCTCGGCAAGGCTGGCGCGGATCCCTGACTGCACCCCGTAGCGACCCGTCTGACCGACCAAAGCCGCATCCGACGCGGGCACCCCTTGGGACGACAGAGCCGAGGCACGACCGCCCAGAGCAACCACGGCATCGGCACGCGGCTGGGGATCAACCAGATTTGCACCGCCCGGCATCGGCGTTGGCAATGCGCTATAGCTGTCTGGCGCGCTCAGCGGTTTGACCGGCTGCACCAGGAACTCATCCGGCCCGCCGGAATTCGAGCGCAAATCGCGCAGACCGGTATTCGAACACCCGGCCAGAGCCAATGATCCCAAAATGATGATTGCGATATGCGGCACACGCATCGCCACACTCCTGCCTGTTTCTGGCATCTTTACCTCATCACGCAGGCAACGTCACGAGGCCTTTTTCTGGCGCGTCTTGCCATCGAAAAGGATCAGACCGATCGCGCCGGCAAAAATGAAGACATCCGCCAGATTGAAAACAAAGGGATTGCGCACGCCACAGCATGACATGTTGAGGAAATCCAGCACGTAGCCATAGATGACGCGATCCAGAACATTGCCAAGCGCCCCACCGATCAGAAGGCCACCGCTGAACAGCATCAAAGGCGTTCGGTGCCAGCGCATGACCCAGTAGAGCACACCCGCGACAACCAGGATCGAAAAACCTACAAGGATCCAGCGGGTGACATCCGGGGCGCCGTCAAGGATGCCGAAGTTGATGCCGCGGTTTTCCCCATATCGCAGATTCAGAATGGGCGGCAGAACATCGATCGACCGGATGCGCGACAGCTCCATCGCATGCACGATGACGTATTTGCTGATCTGGTCGATCGCGAAAGCCAGCGTGGCGGCGAGAAAAAGGAGGCGCATCCGAGGTCTCCTAATGCCGGAAATGCCGCATGCCGGTCAGCACCATGGCCAGGCCGGCCTCGTCGGCGGCTGCGATAACTTCGTCATCCCGCATCGACCCGCCCGGCTGAATGACCGAGGTTGCCCCGGCGGCGGCAGCCTCCATCAATCCGTCTGCAAAAGGAAAGAACGCATCTGAGGCGACTGCGGACCCAACGGTGAGGGGTTGCGGCAAACCCAGGGCTTCGGCCATACGCTCGGCTTTCTTGGCCGCGATCAGCGCACTGTCGACCCGGCTCATCTGACCGGCCCCGACACCCACGGTCGCCCCATCCTTCACGTAGACGATCGCGTTCGATTTCACGTGCTTCGCGATCACCCAGGCCAGCAGGAGGTCGGACATCTCGGCATCCGTCGGCTGGCGCTTTGTCGCGACTTTCAAATCCGGCACGTCGACATGTCCAGCATCCTTGTCCTGGACCAAAAGACCGCCGGCCACCTGCCGATAGGCAAGGCCCGACATGCGTGGATCGGCCAACCCCCCGGTTGTCAGCAGCCGGAGGTTCTTTTTCTGGCCGAAGATCTCGATCGCCTCCTCATCCGCATCCGGCGCGATCACAACCTCGGTAAAGATCCCCGTGATGTCCTGTGCGGTTTCGGCATCCAGCGGCTGGTTCAAGGCGACGATGCCGCCAAACGCACTGGTGCGATCACAATCAAAGGCCTTTTGGTACGCATCCCTGAGCGTCGCACCACGCGCCACACCACAAGGGTTGGCGTGCTTGATGATCGCGCAGGCCGCACCTTCCGACGGATCAAACTCGCTGACCAGTTCAAAGGCGGCATCGGTGTCGTTGATGTTGTTGTAGGACAGCGCCTTACCCTGATGTTGCCGCGCGGTTGCCACGCCCGGTCGGCGCGCGCCATCGGTGTAAAAGGTCGCCGCCTGATGCGGGTTCTCGCCATAGCGCAGGGTCTGTGCCAACGTCCCGGCAAAGACGCGCCGACGCGGCGCAGTGTCACCCAGGGCGGAAGCCATCCAGGTCGATACGGCGGCGTCATAGGCGCCTGTGCGCGCATAGGCGATTTGGGCCAATTTCTGACGAAACGCATAGCGTGTCGCACCGTCATGATTGCCCAATTCCTCCAGCAATGCATCGTAGTCTTCGACATCGACCACGACGTTGACGAAGGCATGATTTTTGGCCGCGGCGCGGATCATCGCCGGGCCTCCGATGTCGATGTTCTCGATGCATGTGTCGTAGTCGGCCCCCTTCGCCACCGTTTCCTCGAACGGGTAAAGGTTGACGACAAGCAGGTCGATTGCACCGATATCATGCGTTTCCATGGCGTCCAGATGGGCCTTGTCGTCCCGCAAGGCCAGAAGGCCGCCATGAACGGCGGGATGCAGCGTCTTCACACGCCCGTCCATCATCTCCGGAAAGCCTGTTACATCCGAGACGTCACGCACCTCAAGCCCAGCATCTCGCAAAGCCGCGGCCGAGCCGCCCGTGCTCAAAAGCTCCACCCCCCTCTCGGCGAGGGCCCGGCCAAGATCGACCAGTCCCGTTTTGTCTGATACCGAGAGAAGCGCGCGGCGCACGGGGTAAAGATCGGTCATTCTGGGTGGGCCCTTTCAGGTCAGTCGTTCAGTTCCAGCTCATCCCGGGCAAGGTCGCGCACGGCGATAGCCGTGTCTTGTGCCTTGGACAGCGACCACCGGATGCGCGTCGCATACTCCATCGAGCGGCCGGATAGAACGATCTGTTTTGTCGCGCGGGGTTTGAGCCTGCCTTTCTCAAGATAAACGCTTGGATCAAGTGACAGGCGCACCTTTCCGTCATGGCGGAAAACCCAGATCTCTCCGCTCTTCAACGCCATCGAAATCGCCGCGCCGCCCAGATCGACGGTGGCATCCACATCCGGGTGAAGGTGAAACCGGATGTCAAACCCGATGCCCGACAGGCTTGTTGCATCCAAGGCCCGGTCGAACTGGCGTTTGGCGGGATCATCCATGGCCAAAAGCATGTCTTCGCCCGCCAGTCCCCGCCCGTCAAAAGTGATTTCGATGGTGCGGGCATGGGTCAGACCGTGGGTGGCGACATACCCATCATGCCCCCCCTGGAAGCGAAGGCCGTCCGCCGCCTCCGACATTTCGATGGGAACATGAACCGGGGCGTCGACCAGCGCCTCGCGGGTGCGGTCGCGCGGCACGTCGCCAAGGCGCGCACTGGAATAGCCATCGAGGCTGAGGACCGAATGCGACGGCGTCGCACGTCCCGCGCGCCGCCATTCCGGGCCGAACGATTCGCCGGAGCCGCAATTGACGATCAACGGCCGCCGCCCGGATGTCAGCTCGAACGCAAGGGTAGAGGCATGCGCATTGCACGAGGCCACGCCCTTTGGCGGCACGCTGGCATCCATGATGACGCTGGTCCGCCCGGCAGAGAGCCGGGCATAGCCCATCGACAGACCATCAGCATGCCGTTCCTTCACCTGGCTTGCGGCAAGCGCGTGATCGAGCCGTCCTTCAAGACCGCGACCACCTCCGTGAAAGCGGGCCAGCCCGCCATCAGAATGACGCAAAGTGCGCAGGGTGGGTGCGATGCGTTCGATTGCCGCCAGGTGCGATGCAGGCGTGGTCCGGCCTGCCTCGTTCAGCGCGGCGGCGGCCCAGGTCAGCAAAGTAAAAACCTCAAGCAGCTCCTCGGGATTTCGGGTCGGCAAGCCGCCCTGGTCGTCGATCTGGCTATCGCATTCCCGTGCCAAGGCCCTGATGGCCGGATCGGCCAACGCTTCCTGGCCTTCTAGCGACAGGCCTGCATAGATCAGACCTGTCAGAGCCTCGAACCGCGGCAGGCCGGGCGCTGCGCTTTGCCAGCGCTTGCCCAGAAACCAGGTTTGCCGTCCCAGGACCCTGTAAAACCCTTCGCTGGCCTCTTTGTCCTGCCCGCGCAGCAGGAAAATCGCGTGGTTGATCCAGCGGATCACCCGGCGCCCGGTAAGATCAGGCGTCCAGCCGGGACCACGGCCCGTGCCATAGGACGCGATCCAGTCCCAAAGCCATCCCTGCGCCTGCTGACGTGCGGCCAGATCGCCGACAGCCGCCAGATCGTCCAGCCAGCCAAAGCCGTGAATTTCGGCTTCGAACGCCGCATCAGGTGCCGTGATCGCCCAGATATTGGCCTGTCGCGCCTCTATCAGGTATCCCGCAAACAGCAGATTGCCGGCGACGAGCTGCCGTCCCCGTGCGAAACTGCCGATGGTGCGTGGCTCTGGCGACGAGACAAAAGCGGTGACACCGCCCTGCCGTGAACTGAGCCGTGCGTATAAGCGGTTCAAAAGGCGCGTGCCGCGCGCCGAGAAACTCTCTGCCGATGACATTGCTCTGCCTCTCACGCTCTTTGGCGTTTGGGCAAAGTATAGCCTTGTATCCGCCTCAAGTCACCGACGAAACAGACGCTGTGGTCGCTTTGCGCAGAAATGCGATGTAAAATCCGTCCATTCCGCCGTGCTGCAGCCAAAAATCGGGGCGCAGACGCAAACCGCCCTCTTCGGTCTGCCAGGCACGGTCGATGCCATTCAGGTCATAGGCGGCCCGATCGGCGGACATATCCCGGTGCCGGATAAGCGCCTCCTCGATCTGCACCTCCCCCTCGTCCGGAAAGATGGAGCAGGTACAGAACACCATGCGCCCGCCGGGTTTGAGCAGCGACCACGCGTGATCGATGAGCTGGCCCTGCAGCGCGATCAGACCAGCAAAATCGCCGCCGTCCTTTGCGAAAGGCAGATCAGGGTGGCGGCGGATCGTCCCGGTTGCGGAGCAAGGCGCATCCAGCAGAACGGCATCGTATGCGCCACCGTGCTCCAGGGCGTCGGCGATTATCAGATCTGCATCAAGCCCGGTCCGTTTCAAATTCTCGCTGACCCGCGCCATCCGTGTTTCGGACGAATCAATTGCCGTCACACGGGCACTCGCCGCCGCAAGCTGCATTGTCTTACCGCCAGGAGCGGCGCAGAGGTCGACGACCTTTTCCCCCGCTTTCGGAGCAAGGATTTTCACCGGAAGCGCGGCAGCGGCATCCTGAACCCACCAGTCACCCTCGGCATAGCCCGGCAGCCTGGAAATCTGGCCCGCCTCCCTCAGACGCAGGGATCCTGTCGGCAAGACATCCGCGCCCAGCCTGTCGGCAAGATCGCCGATCTCTCCCTTCGGGGTCAGATCCAGCGGCGCGCCTGCGGCATGCGCGCGTTCCATCGACGCCACAGCGTCCGCGCCCCATGCCTCGACAAGTGGCCGGCGGAGCCAGATCGGCAACCGCGAGATGCGAAGTTTAGACCAGACATCCGGCCCTGTTGCAGCCACCTTTCGCAGGACAGCGTTAACCAGCCCCTTCAGATGAGCCTGACGGCGATTGTTCGCGGTCAGCTCCACGAAGGCATTGACCACACCATGCGCGGCACCGCCGGTGCAAAGCTCGAAGGTTCCGACCCGCAGGGCGTTCCGGATTGTCAGCGGCGGCGGTTTGCGAAGGTGCTTCTGCAAAAGCCGGTCCGCCCGTTCGAGGTTGCGCAACGTCTCTGTCGCAAGCCGTTGCGCCCGGGCGCGGTCATCCGGCTGCAATTGGGTCAACACCCCGGCATTCAACGCTTCAGAGAGCAGCCGATCCTGTCCCAAGACCTGATCCAGCAAGCTTACCGCGCCGCGCCGGGCGCCGATCCCTTTGTCCTGCATATCCCCAGCCTCGACTTGCTCGGATCAAAGGGGGGCGTATATCAAGGGTCACGCCGCAAAGGAACCCGTGATGAGCGACGACAAGACCAATGACATCCCGCCCGCTGCCCAGCGCGCCTTGGCCGAAGCCGAAGAACGCAGAAAAGCGGCCAAATCGAACCAGCCGCTTCCTAAAGAACTGGGGGGGCGCGATGGGCCCGAGCCCGTTCGTTATGGTGATTGGGAAAAGAAGGGAATCGCGATCGATTTCTGACCGCGCTAGCGAAGCCGGAAGTCCGCGAAATCGCCTTGTCCGCGATCCGACGTAAAGCGGATCCGTTGGCCGTTGACCCGCACCTCTTGGCAATTATAGCCAAGGTCACTTCCACCCCAGTACAGATCCCGGCAAAAATAGCCGCCCTGCCAGCTCCACTGACCGGTGACTTCCCAGCGCGCACCGGTTCCGCTGATTGCGCCGCCGGGCGCAACCTGCAGCCGGACAAAGGGCCGGGTGAGTGTTTTACCGGAGACGATCTTTTTGAAGTCTTCGGCGTTTGCGACCTTGGCGAAATCCGCTTTGGCCGGGACCGCAAGAAATAGAGCGGCAGCAATTCCTGCAAAAATACGCATGTTCAGGCATCCCATCCTTCGGAAACATACCTGTCATACGCAGCTTTAGCGAAACCGGATCAACGTATCCGCAAGGCTATGCGCCGGTTTGGCGAAAAATCGCGGGTGCATCCGTCAGAGACCCAGAACGTCGATCATGTCGTACTCACCCGGCGGCTGACCCTGCCCCCAAAGCGCAGCGCGCAGCGCGCCACGCGCAAACAGGGCACGGTCACTGGCGACATGCCGCAACACGATCCGCTCACCCGGACCGGCAAAAAGAACATCGTGTTCGCCCACGATGTCGCCCCCGCGAATGGCGGAAAAACCGATCTGTCCTGACTGGCGTGCACCTGTGATACCGTCCCGTCCACGCTCTGCGACGTCATCAAGCCGGACACCGCGCCCCTCCGCCGCGGCCTCTCCCAGCATCAGGGCGGTGCCGGACGGTGCGTCGACCTTTCGGTTGTGATGCGCTTCGATGACCTCGACGTCGAACTCCTCCCCCAGGGCTCGCGCCACCTGCTTGGTGATCTGCACCAGCAGATTGACACCCAGGCTCATGTTACCCGCCCGGATGAAGACCGCATGCCGTGCGGCAGGTTTGAGCTGTTCGAGCTGCGCATCACTCATGCCTGTCGTTCCGATCACGTGAACGGCGCGGGCCTGCGCGGCAAGCGCTGCGAATTCCAGCGTTGCTTCGGGCGCGGTAAAGTCGATCACGGCCTGCGCGCGCGCAAACGCTTCGAGCGGATCGTCCGTCACCGTAAGCCCAAGCGGCGCCCCGCCCATCGCTTCGCCCGCATCCTGCCCGATCCAGTCATGACCTTGACGCTCGACAACACCGGCAAGGTCGGCCTTGTCGCTTTCCGCGATCATGCGGATCAGCATCTGGCCCATACGGCCAGAAGCACCGGTTACCACCAAGCCCGGTCGTTCGGTCATCACATCATCCTTCCCAAATTCCGCCTGCCCTCTCTAGCGCCACGCAGCCCGCTTGGCAAAGCGCACCGATCTGCTTAGATGGGCGCCATGGGCAAGAACAAGTTTCACGATGGTCCCGGACCATCCCAACGCCAATTGCGGGTGGGCGAACTCATACGCCGTACGCTTTCCGAGGTACTGGCCCGCGGAGACGTGCACGATCCGGAGCTGAACAGCATGTCGATCACGGTCGGAGAGGTTCGCACCTCTCCCGACCTTCGCATTGCAACGGCTTACGTGCTTCCGCTTGGCGGCAAAGGACAGGAAGACGTGGTCGCATTGCTGGCCCGCAACAAAGGGGAGTTGCGCCGTCTGGTGTCGAAGAAACTGGCTCTCAAATTCGCGCCCGATCTGCGATTTCAACTCGATGAAACCTTTGACCGAATGGACGACACGCGGCGCATGCTTGATCAAGACAGCGTACGCCGGGATCTTGAGAAATGATACGCCTCTGCCTGACGCTGGCTCTGTTGGTGCTCTGCCAGCCCGCGCTGGCCGCCGAATGCAAGGCCGTCACCCACGACGCCAACCGCTACACGATCTGCGAGGTTGACCCGCGCACCGAGACGCTGAGGCTCTTTCTCTATGACGATGCGGGCGCGCCCTATGGCCATTTCAGCGCGGTAGACGCGGCGCTTTCTAACCAACAGCGGCGTCTTGGGTTTGCGATGAATGCCGGTATGTACCACTCTGATCGAGCGCCGGTCGGTCACTATATCGAAGATGGCGAGCAGGTGATGCGCGTGGTCTCAAGCGCGGGACCGGGTAATTTCGGCCTGCTGCCAAACGGTATCCTTTGCCTGCGCGAGGGCCGGGCCGATGTGATCGAGACGCTGCGCTTTCAAAGTGAGGCGCCGGAGTGCCGGCACGCGACCCAATCGGGACCCATGCTGGTCATCGACGGTGCATTGCACCCGCGCTTTCTTGAGGACAGCACCTCACGCTACGTCCGAAACGGCGTAGGCACGTCTTCTGATGGCAGCCGGGCCGTATTCGCCATCTCGTCGAACCCGGTGACCTTCCATGAATTCGGACGCCTCTTCCGCGACGAGCTGGATTTGCCGAATGCCCTTTACTTTGATGGCAATGTCTCTCGCCTGCACGCACCGATGCTGGATCGATCCGATGTCGGCTTTCGGATGGGCCCGATCATCGGCACGGTTCGTCCACTCGAGGACTGACAGATCGACATCACGACAGACCGCCCGGCGATTGACAGTTTCGAGCCGGGAGTGGTAGGCGGCGCTCTCTATCTAATCACTTTCTGAGGCATCCATGGGACGTACGCGAAAGGGGCGTGACATCTCCGGCTGGCTGATCGTGGACAAGCCCGCGGGCATGACCTCGACCGCAGTTGTCAACAAGGTTCGCTGGGCGCTCCAGGCGAAAAAGGCGGGCCATGCCGGCACGCTTGACCCCGATGCAACTGGTGTTCTTGCCGTGGCTTTGGGTGAGGCGACCAAGACGGTGCCTTACGTCACCGACGCGCTCAAGGCCTATGCCTTCACGATCCGCCTGGGCGAGGCGACCAACACGGACGATGCAGAGGGAGAGGTGATCGCGACCAGCGACCTCAGACCTGATGACGAAACGATCAAAAGCGCTCTGGGTGCCTTTGTTGGCGAGATCCAGCAGGTGCCGCCGAAGTATTCTGCCGTGAAGATCGACGGGCAGCGGGCCTACAAGCTGTCCCGCGCGGGCGAAGACGTCACGCTTGAAGCGCGCCCCCTTTGGGTGGAGGAGCTGGTCGTGACCGACCGGCCTGACCATGACCATGTCACGCTTGAGATGACATGCGGCAAGGGTGGCTATGTCCGTTCGATTGCCCGGGATCTGGGTGCTGCACTGGGGTGCCATGCCCATGTGCGTAACCTCAGACGGCTTTGGTCGGGGCCTTTCGATGCGGATGACGGTCTGGATCTGCAGCAGGTAGAGGAACTGGCGCGCACGCCTGAGCTCGACACCCACATAAAGCCGCTTGAGATGGGGCTGGAAGATCTTCCGGAACTGCGGTGCACCGCCGATGGGGCAGCGCGCCTGCGCAACGGCAATCCGGGCATGGTGATTGCCACGGATGTCGAATACGGCGATGAATGCTGGGCCTCTCATGACGGGCAAGCCGTTGCCGTCGGCATCTACAAGGCTGGTCAACTGCATCCCAGCCGTGTGTTCAATCAGCCCGCGTCGTGATCACGCGCAACCACACCAAGGGCGACGCGTTTTCGACGGCCGTCTATTCCGACTGCGAGCGATATCGCTATGCGCTGACACGGGTTTGGGACGCGGACGGGCGGCGCGCGAATTTCGTGATGCTTAACCCCTCGACCGCGACTGAGGTTCAGAATGACCCGACCGTGGAACGATGCGAGCGCCGCGCGCGTGCTCTTGGATTTGGCGCGTTCCAAGTCACAAATATCTTTGCATGGCGCGACACCGATCCGCGCAAGATGCGCGCCGCCGAGGACCCCGTCGGCCCGGAGAACGACGCGGCTATCCTTGCCGCGGCGGAGTGGGCGGATCAGGTCGTGGCCGCATGGGGCACGCATGGCGCACACCTTAGCCGCGGCGCGGATGTCGAACGCCTGCTGCGGGCTGCCGGGCACCCGCTTTGGATGCTGGGGCTCAGTAAGGACGGTCATCCCAAACACCCCCTTTACATCGCCTATGCGCAACAGCCCGAGCGATGGATCTGACACGCTAATCGGGCGTTAACCAACTGATCTCATTGCCTTTGACTTCGCTGGTGCTGCTATGACTAGATATGGTCCCGTGGGCGAATGCGAACTTGGTGAGTGTAAGAGATGTTGTGGTTAGCCGGATTGATGGGCATGGTCGCCGTTGGCGCCGCCAGCTTTGTAAGCGTAACGTCAGACGAAACTGAAGAAGAGGCGCAAGACCGGGACTTGGCAGACACGCTGTCTGAGGAGGCAACGTCCGAGACCACCAGCATCCTGGATTTCATAGACCCCCCCGAGGCTGACATCGTGGTGGGTGATGCCGACAACAACGAGATGTCGGGCGGCGGCGGCGATGACCAGATGAACGGGTATGAAGGAGACGATCTTGTCTCTGGAGACCAGGGCAATGACACCGCGCACGGGGGCGATGGCGAGGATACGGTTCTCGGCGGTTCCGGACAGGATGAGCTCAAGGGAACGGACGGCGACGATCTTCTGCGGGGCGGCAGCGGAGAAGACACACTTTACGGCGAAAATGACGATGACACGCTAATGGGTGGCACAGGCGATGACAGCCTGAACGGGTCGGCGGGCGATGACTACATCTACGGCGGCGATGGCGACGACGCGCTTCTTGGAAACAGCGGGGATGACACGCTCGAAGGAGGTGAGGGCGCGGATACGCTGAACGGCGGATGGGGCGACGACGTGATCAACGGCCTTGATGACCGCGAGGCCGGTACGGTCGACTTTTTGAATGGCGGCGGAGGCGACGACCTCATCTTCGCGGGCAATAGCGACGTCGTCACAGGCGGGACGGGTGAAGATACCGTGCTACTGGGCGACTGGATTGAAAACGGTGAAGCGGTTGAAATCGTCAATTACGACAGCGCCGAGGATCAGGTCATCCTCGTCTGGGACGACGATACATTTGAAGACGTCGAGATCGAGTTGATCAACGATGCCGGAGCGTCGGGCGACAGCCATATCCTGGTTGACGGAGAGGTGGTGGCGAAGATCAAAGACAACACCTCTGTCGCGCTGGACGATATCGCGCTGATTGCCCGCGGCGACATCTCCTCTCTCGGCTTTTCGCTCCCGATTTAGGGACCCTTTGCAAAGACAGGGATTTGCGCGTATACGCGCGCATCCGTCGGGAATCGAGACGACACCCGGCGGTCATAATCTCCACGGGCCTGTGCTGGACGACATCCCGGCCTGCGCCATCCACTCTAACCTGCAAAGGAGACCCCGATGTCGATCACAGCCGAAGAAAAAGCCCGCGTTATGAAGGATTTCGCAACAAAGGACGGCGACACAGGTTCGCCGGAAGTCCAGGTTGCCATCCTCAGCTCCCGCATCGCAACGCTGACGGAGCACTTCAAGACGCACAAGAAAGACAATCACGGCCGGCGCGGCCTGCTGAAGATGGTCGCCCAGCGCCGTAAGCTTCTTGACTATGTCAAAGGCAAGGACGAGGCGCGTTACCAGGATCTCATCAAGCGCCTTGGTCTGCGCCGCTGATCCGAAAATAGCACCAACGTACGGAACCGTATCTGCCCCGGCAGGTACGGTTTTTTCTTGCGCCGCTGTCGAACCGGCGGGTGTCTCAGCCGATCCGCCATCCATTTTCCGCCGGTTTCAACCCTGCGCCGAAAGGCATGTTGCAGCCGTCCAGAAGCTTGTCGAAAGCTTGCCTGGCACATGGACGGAGATGCATCAGCAATGCTCAAGAAAATCGCTATCTGGGCCCTTGGCCTGATCGCATTTGCCGGGATGGCCGGAACCGGCGCGTATCTTTGGGCCAGCAGGGACATCCCGCCAACGCATCCGACGCTTGCCGAGGCCGATCTGCCAGACCTGATCCCCGTCCGGCATTTCTGGGCCAGCACCGCAGAGGAATGGGCCTACAAGCCCTCCTTTGACGGTCAGTATATCGCATATCGCGCCGTAAGATGGGCCCAGGGGGTGGTGATCCTTTCCGATATCGCGACCCGCAAGGAGATGGCGGTACTGGAGGATGTGTCCGACTATTACTGGTCGGACATCGAAGCCAAGCTTTATGCGATCATCGAAGGTCGGCTTTGGCTGATCGATCCTTATGCGCCAGACCGGGACAACTGGTCCGATGTCACACCACGCGGCTTTAGCGGCTGGACCATCAAGAACAGGGTGCGCGGCGCTGACGATCTCTGGCTCATTTCGTCCCGCGACCGCAACCCGGCTTTCGCTGACATCTACACCACGCGCCAGGACGGTGGCGGCAAACGATTGCTGCTGGAAAACGAGGGCCGCACGCTCGACTGGGTTTTTGACGCCGCGGGCAACCCGGTTCTTCGATTTGACCGGCGTGAAGACGAATATGTCGATCTCTTTGTTCTCGACGATCCCGACACAGCGGATTGGCGGCTCCTGATGACGATCAGTCCAACCGATCATTTTCGTGTTCATGATCTCATCCCGGAGAGAAACGCCGCTATCGTCATGTCGTCCCGCGACCTTGATAAGGTTGCCTTTGTCGAGGTGGATCTTGAGACCGGAGACCAAACGGTGATCTATGGCATGCCGGACACCGATCTGCTTTCCGTCGTCAACCTCGACCCGCATGACAGCACGCTTGATCTGATCTACAACCACGGGCCGGGCCGCTCCTTCATCACGG
Organism: Thalassococcus sp. S3; assembly: GCF_004216475.1. Lineage (GTDB taxonomy): Bacteria > Pseudomonadota > Alphaproteobacteria > Rhodobacterales > Rhodobacteraceae. The sequence continues at coordinate 4,345,079 of NZ_CP022303.1, forward strand.
TCAGCAAGCGCGGCTCGGAACTCGCCTACCAGATGGATCAGCTTGGAGAGCGGGTCTTTCCGGATGACTTCTATTGGGCCGGAACCGGGCGATTTGTGACAGCCACACTGTCCCCGAATGCCAAAAGCTATGAATACCTGCTCTTTGATCTGGAGAACGGAAATCAGACCCATCTGGGCACCTTTCATTTCCGGGACCGGCATCAGGACAAACTTGCCCTGACCGAGGAGGTCACGATCACCGCGCGAGACGGCCTTGAGTTGCCTGCCCTTCTGGTCCGCCCGAAAGGGGTCGAAGGGCCCGTACCGTTGCTGGTCGAAGTGCATGGCGGACCGGCACAGCACGTGGCCTGGTCCTATGCGCATTTCTGGCAATTCTTCGCCAATCGCGGCTACGCCGTTCTGTCGGTCAACTTTCGCGGCTCGACCGGCTATGGAAAGCGCTTTCAAGCGGCAGGTTTTCGGGAGTTCGGGCGCGCCATGCAGCAAGATCTCTATGATGCCGCCGCCTGGGCCGTCGATCAGGGGATCGCAGACCCGGAGGCCATGGCCATCGCTGGCGGCAGCTATGGGGGGTATGCGGCCGCCATGGCCGCGACAGATCCCGCGTCACCCTTTGCAGCGGCAATCGTCGCGCATGCCGTGCTCGACGTTGAATATCAGATGCGCAACAATCCCTTCGCCTGGGGCCTGAGCACAATCAATATGGAGCGGTATTTCGGATCTCTCGACAACGAAGAGGATCTGGAAAACATGCGCCGCTACTCTCCCCTGAACCGGATCGAGGATCTGTCGATCCCGGTTCTGATGGTGGCCGGCAAGCGAGATCGGGTCGTCGGGTTTGAACAGACCGAGGAGTTCATTCGCCAGGCCGAAGCCCAGGGCAAGAGTGTTGAAGAGCTGATCTTCGAGAATGAGGGGCACGGCGTGAGCCGCTGGCAAAGCTCGGTCCGGCACGCCCGGGTGATCGAGGAGTTTCTGGCCGAACACTTGGGCGGACGCAGCGGCGGCTGGGATATCAGCGAGACGCTGGCGGACTATATCGACTGATCTTGGCGCGGCCATTGATGACAGAGCCTGCGATTTGAAGGTTTCAAAGTCGCGCAATCTCGGATATGGCCGCACAGTCTGTAGATAGGCGCCCGGACCCCAGCGCCCGACAAACAAGAGACAGGGGTCAGAGGCAATACGGCCTCTGCGAAATCGGGGAGACGGGACCGACCCGCTCCCAACATAGGAAACGTGATGTTTAACGTAACGACGAAATCGATGCAGTGGGGGGAAGAGACCCTCACATTGGAAACGGGCAAGGTCGCCCGTCAGGCGGACGGATCCGTCATCGCCACGCTTGGCGAAACCTCGGTCATGGCCAACGTGACCTTCGCGAAGGCGCCCAAACCCGGTCAGGACTTCTTTCCGCTGACCGTCCACTATCAGGAAAAATACTATGCCGCGGGCAAGATCCCCGGCGGCTTTTTCAAGCGTGAGGCGCGCCCCACGGAGAAAGAAACCCTCACCGCGCGCCTGATCGACCGTCCGATCCGTCCGCTTTTCGTATCGGGCTTCAAGAACGAAGTGTTGGTCATGTGTACCGTGCTCTCGCACGATCTGGTCAATGACCCCGATATCGTGGCGATGATCGCAGCCTCCGCCGCGCTGACCATTTCCGGCGCGCCCTTCATGGGCCCGATCGCAGGCGCGCGGGTGGGCTTTGAGGATGGTGAATATGTCCTCAACCCGACCGTGGACGACATGCAGGACCTGCGCCTGAATCCCGAACAACGCCTCGACCTGGTCGTGGCCGGGACCAAGGACGCGGTCATGATGGTCGAATCCGAAGCCTACGAGCTGACCGAGGCTGAGATGCTGGGCGCCGTGACCTTCGCGCATGAGCAGATCCAACCGGTGATCGACCTGATCATCGCGCTGGCCGAAGAAGCCGCCAAAGAGCCCTTCGACTATCAGCCTGCCGATATCTCGGAGCTTTACGCGGCCGTGAAAGCAGCAGGCGAGGACAAGCTGCGCGCCGCTTACGAGATCATGGACAAGCAGGACCGCACGACGGCGCAGAACGCCGCGCGTGAACATATCCTGGAAAGCCTGACGGAAGAGCAGCGCGAAGACATCAATGTCGTTCAAGCCATCAAAAAGCTCGAAGCCTCGATCCTGCGCGGCGACGTGGTGAAAACCGGCAAGCGGATTGACGGACGCAAGACCGACGAGGTTCGCTCTATCGTCTGCGAAACCGGCATGCTGCCTCGGACCCACGGCTCGGCCCTCTTCACCCGCGGTGAGACGCAAGGTTTGGTGGTCACCACGCTGGGCACCGGCGATGATGAGCAATTCATCGACGCCCTGCACGGCAACTTCAAATCGAACTTCCTGCTGCACTACAACTTCCCGCCCTACTCGGTCGGCGAAGCGGGCCGCGTGGGCCCTCCGGGCCGGCGTGAGATCGGTCACGGCAAACTGGCATGGCGCGCGCTGCAAGCCGTGCTGCCCGCCTCGACCGACTTCCCCTACACAATCCGCGTGGTGTCGGAAATCACCGAATCCAACGGCTCGTCCTCGATGGCGTCGGTCTGCGGCGGGTCGCTGTCCATGATGGATGCGGGCGTGCCGCTGAAATCGGCTGTGGCCGGTGTGGCCATGGGTCTGATCCTGGAAGAGGACGGATCCTACGCGATCCTCACCGACATCTTGGGTGACGAAGACCACCTGGGCGACATGGACTTCAAAGTGGCAGGTACCGAAAACGGCATCACCTCGCTGCAGATGGACATTAAGGTTGCGGGCATCACCCCCGAGATCATGGAGAAAGCCCTGGCGCAAGCCAAGGACGGCCGGATGCATATCCTGGGTGAGATGAACAAGGCCCTGACCGGTGCCGCGGAATTCTCCGTCCACGCGCCCCGAATCGAAACGATGCAGGTGCCCACCGACAAGATCCGCGAAGTGATCGGATCGGGCGGCAAAGTCATCCGCGAGATCGTGGAAGTGTCGGGCGCCAAGGTCGACATCAACGACGACGGCATCATCAAGATCGCAAGCCCGAACGGCGAAGCGATCAAAAAGGCCTACGACATGATCTATTCGATCGTGGCCGAGCCCGAAGAGGGCGCGATCTATACCGGCAAGGTCGTCAAGATTGTGGATTTCGGCGCCTTCGTGAATTTCTTCGGCAAGCGTGACGGGCTGGTCCACGTCTCCCAGATCGAAAACCGTCGCCTGAACCATCCGTCCGATGTGCTGAAGGAAGGTCAGGACGTGAAAGTCAAGCTCCTGGGCTTCGACGATCGCGGCAAGGTGCGCCTGTCGATGAAAGTCGTCGATCAGGAAACCGGTGAAGAGATCACCAAGGAAAAGAAAGAGGAAGCGGCAGAGGACTGATCTGCCACATCCGCTCTTTGAAAACCCCGGCCCGGCGCCGGGGTTTTCTTTTGCGCTGGTCCCGGAACCAACCTGCTTTTAGGAACGGCGCATGAGATCGATGATCATCCACATGTCCCGCAGCACCGCGCGGCGCCCGAATGTCGAGCGTCTGTTGCGCGATCTGCCCAATGCAGAGGTGATCGAAGCGGCGGACGGGCAGGAGCCCAAGGATATCGCTGACCTGACCGTAAGGCCCGGAAACCTGCACCGGCCAAGCTACCCCTTTTCCCTGCGCCCGGCAGAGATTGGCGTGTTTCAAAGCCATCGCAGGTGCTGGCGCGCCTTGCTCGACAGCGGCGACGATTTCGCGCTGATCGTTGAGGATGATCTGGCGGTGGACCCCGCGCGACTGACCGAGGCGCTGGAACTGATCCATGCGCATGCCCATCCGAACATGTATGTGCGCCTGCCGGTCAAGGATCGCGAGAAACCAGGGCACACATTAGCAACCCAAGGCGCCTGCGCGCTGATCAAGCCCAAGGTCATCGGTCTGCAATGCATCGCACAGGTGGTCGGTCGGGGCGCTGCGGAAAGGCTCCTTCAGGCTTCGGACACCATTGACCGGCCAGTTGACACATGGCTGCAGATGCACTGGGTCACTGGGCAACCTATCCATGCCGCGCTCCCAAACGGGAACAGGGAGATTGCAGGAGAGATTGGCGGCTCCACCATCCAGACGAAAATCCGCGCCAGCGGAAAACTGGCGCGGGAATGGAAAAGGTTCGTCTATCGCGCGCAGGTCGCCCTGCGCCCGCAGAAACCCTAGCTGGGATCCTTCGTGGTACGCAGATAGGGCAGCACGGTGGTGAACTCACCGAACTTGGCCTTGGCATCCTCGTCACTGACTGTTACGGGGATGATCACATCCTCGCCCGGGTTCCAGTTGGCGGGTGTTGCCACGCCCTTGCCCATCGACGTTTGCAACCCGTCCAGGGCGCGCAGCACCTCGGCAAAGTTGCGGCCCACCGTCATCGGGTATGTCATGCTCAGCTTAAGCTGCTTGTCCGGCCCGATGATAAAGACCGAGCGCACGGTTGCGCTGTCGGCCGGTGTGCGGCCATCGGGCAGATAAGCCTCGGCGGGCAGCATGTCGAAGGCTTTCGACACTTCCAGACCGTCATCTGCGATGATCGGGAAACCGGCCTTCGCGCCGCCCACCTTTTCGATGTCGCCTTTCCACTTCTTGTGATCCTCGACCCCGTCAACCGAGACGCCGATCACCTTGGTTCCGCGTTTCTCCCATTCCTCGGCCAGTTGCGCGACTGCGCCGAACTCCGTCGTGCAGACGGGCGTGAAGTCTTTGGGATGCGAAAACAGGATCGCCCAGCTGTCGCCGATCCAGTCATGAAACTGGATGGTGCCGTGATCGGTTTCGGCTGTGAAATTCGGGACGGTATCGTTGATGCGCAGACCCATGGTGTTCTCCTTCTGGCAGACGTTCGACTCGCGTCGCATTCAACTTAAGCCCAACCCGCCTTCGATACATCCCCCGACTTGCCCCTGCCTGCGCAGGGTGACACAGTGGCGGCGATTCACTGACCGCACGGTCAGTCAAAGCAGCCGGATATTGGGAGGTCCGCCATGATCGAGAAACGCCAGTTCTACATCAACGGCCAATGGGTCGACCCCGCAGCACCCAGTGATTTCGAGGTGATCGACCCCTCGACCGAGGAGGCCTGCGCCGTGATCTCTCTGGGCGGGGCCGAGGATGTCGACAAAGCCGTCGCCGCTGCAAAGGCCGCCTTGCCAGCTTGGATGGCCATGCCCGCCGAGGAGCGTATCTCACTGGTCGAGAAACTGGCGGAGGTCTACAAAACCCGTGGCGAGGATCTTGCGCAGGCGATGAGTGCCGAGATGGGTGCGCCCATCGACATGGCCCGCAGCCAGCAGGTGGGCGCCGGTGTCTGGCATCTGAAGAACTTCATCCAGGCTGCCAAGGAATTCCAGTTCGACAAGCCGCTGGGGGATCACGCGCCAAACGACCGGATCATCTACGAAGCGGTCGGCGTAGCGGCCCTGATCACGCCTTGGAACTGGCCGATGAACCAGATCACGCTCAAGGTGGGTGCTGCGGCAGTTGCCGGCTGCACGATGGTTCTGAAACCGTCCGAGCAAAGCCCGCTCAACGCGATGATCTTTGCCGAGATGATGGACGAGGCCGGCTTCCCGGCGGGTGTGTTCAATCTGGTCAACGGCGACGGGGCCGGCGTGGGTACGGCCCTGTCGGGGCACGCAGATGTGGACATGGTCAGCTTCACCGGCTCCACCCGCGCGGGCACGGCCATCTCGAAGAATGCCGCCGACACGCTGAAGAAGGTTCATCTGGAGCTTGGCGGCAAGGGCGCCAATCTGGTCTTTGCCGATGCAGACGACAAGGCCGTCAAACGCGGCGTGCTGCACATGATGAACAACACCGGCCAGTCCTGCAACGCGCCCAGCCGGATGCTGGTGCAGGAGGAGATCTACGACCAGGCGGTCGAGACGGCCACAGAGGTTGCCAATATCGTCAGCGTCGGAAACGCGCATGAGGAGGGCCGGCATATCGGACCTGTGGTCAACGAAACCCAGTTCAACAAGATCCAGGGCCTGATCCAGACCGGGATCGACGAAGGCGCAAGGCTGGTCGCGGGTGGCACGGGACGCCCGGACGGGATGAACCGGGGCTACTACGTCAAACCCACGGTCTTTGCCGATGTTACGCCCGATATGACCATCGCTAAAGAGGAGATCTTTGGACCGGTCCTGTCGATCATGAAATTCGGCAGCGAGGCAGAGGCGGTCGAGATCGCCAATGACACGCCTTACGGCCTGACCAACTATGTCCAGACCCAGGACAGCGACCGCGCCAACCGCATGGCGCGCCTGCTCCGTTCCGGCATGGTGGAGATGAACGGGCAATCCCGCGCCGCGGGCTCTCCCTTCGGTGGCATGAAGCAATCGGGCAATGGCCGCGAAGGCGGTGTCTATGGCATTGAGGACTTCCTCGAGATCAAGGCCGTCTCGGGCTGGACCCCGGCCTAAAGACCAAGGCCCGGACGGAGTGCGATGATCCAGGTGAGACTGCATGGCCGTCTGGGCAACCAGATGTTCCAATACGCCGCCGGGCGTGCCCTTGCCTTGCGGCACAATACGGATGTCGCGCTCGACACACGTAGTGCGGTGGACCGGAACGAAGGCGTGCTGACCCGCGTCTTCGACCTGCCGCTGACGCAGGCGGATCATCAACCCCCGTACAAGGGCGATGGCCTTCTGCGATATGCTGCATGGCGCTATCTGGGCGGCCCGCCACGTTTTCAGCGCGAACGGGGATTAGGTTATAACCCCGGCTTCGAAGACTGGGAGGATGGCATCTACCTCCACGGATATTGGCAAAGCGAGCGCTACTTTGCAGATATCGCCGAGACCGTCCGTGCCGATTTCACCTTCCCCGAACAGATGTCGGAGCAAAACGCCGAGATGGCGGCGCAGATCGGTGCGGGCACTTCGGTCTCGCTGCATGTGCGTCGAGGCGACTATCTTTCGACCGGCGCGCATGGCGTTTGTGATCAGGCCTATTACACAGCCGCAATCGACGCCTTGTTGCCCAAGATCGATGGGGAGCCCACGATCTATGTCTTTTCGGACGATCCTGCCTGGGCGCGGGACAATCTCACACTCCCCTGTCCGCGCATTGTGGTGGACTTTAACGGGCCGGAGGCGGATTACGAGGATATGCGCCTGATGTCGTTCTGCGATCACAATATCATCGCAAACTCATCCTTCTCGTGGTGGGCGGCTTGGCTGAACGACAATCCGGCAAAGGAAGTCGCAGGCCCGGCAAACTGGTTCAGCGATCCCAAGCTCAGCAATCCCGACATCCTGCCAGATCGCTGGCTGACGGTGCAGGCGTAAACCCTAGAACGGCGTCTTGCTACGAAACTTCTGCGAGATGCCGCTCTCGGGATGCTTGATCCGCAACTCCTCCGAATGGAGCATCAGGCGCGGATGATTCGCAGCCGGTCCATCGGCATAGAGCGGATCCCCGAGGATCGGATGACCCAGAGCCAGCATATGCACGCGCAGCTGATGGCTGCGACCGGTGCGCGGGAACAGCCGGACACGGGTTTCGCCCGCATCTTGCTTCAGAACGCGCCAGTCCGTGACCGCCGGCTTTCCGGTCTCATAGCAGACCATCTGGCGCGGACGGTTGGGCCAGTCGACGATCAGAGGCAGGTCGACTACACCCTCACGCGGTTCCAGCAGTCCCTGCAGCCGTGCGACATAGGTCTTCTTGGCCTTGCGGGCCTCGAACTCCGCGCTGAGGGACCGTTGGGCATGGGGTGTGAGTGCAAAGACCATTACGCCGGACGTATCCCTATCAAGCCGGTGCACCAAAAGCGCGTCGGGAAACGCTGCCTGCACACGAGTCAGCAAGCAATCCGACAGATGATCGCCGCGCCCTGGAACCGACAAAAGGCCCTCAGGTTTGTTGACGGCCACCAGATGCGCGTCCTCGTAAAGGACAATGAGCGGGTCTTGCGGCGGATCATAGTCGGACGAAAGCATATCGCGCTCTAGCCGCTGAGCCGGAGCAGGGCAACCTCACGTCACCATTGCCAGGGCGCCGATGGCTCGCAAAGCTGGGACCTAAGCCAAGGAGGAGGCCTGCCATGCACCCGACCATCACCCGTATGCAAGATGTCGTCGCGAAAGGCGACGACACCCAGATCGGCCCGCTTCTGGCCGAAAACGTACGGTTTATGCCGCCCACTTACTACAAGACATGGACAGGGCGGGACGCCGTGGCCGCCGTGCTGGGCCATGTGGGTCAGGTCTTTACCGACTTCCACTATCGCCGCGTTATGGGCGAGGGCAAGGACTGGGCGCTTGAGTTTCAATGCAAGGTGGACGGATTGGACGCGGTCGGCGTGGACCTGATTACGCTGGACGATGACGGGCTGATCGAAACCTTCGAGGTCGTGATGCGACCCCACAAGACGATCGGCGCGCTGCGCGAGGCAATGAACGCCAGGGTGATGACCGATGCACGGTTCCTGGAGTTTCAGAAAGCGTTGAGTTGATCTGATTACCCTCGATCCGACGGCGACCGAGAGAGAACCGACATGCCTTTCGATGAAGGCGTTTGTTTGACGAGAACAATGCGTTTCTTGTTTCAACGAAGACCAACAGGGTCTGAAACCAATCAAAAAACGCCCGGTGGGATCCACCGGGCGAACTTATGACATTCGTAAGGGGCTCGACCCGTCTAGACCTTCACGCGCTCTGATTTGGAATCGTACATCGGTTTCAAAGACGCCTCCGCCGCGACTTTCACACCGGCCACGTCGATCTCGTAAGAAGAGGCCAGAACGTCCGCAGCACTTTCGCCTTCGCAGGGCACATAGCCCAGGCCCATCGCGCCGCCCAGATGGTGACCGTAGGCGCCAGAGGCCAGATAGCCCACAAGCTCACCGTTCCGCAGGATCGGTTCGTTGTGATAAAGCAACGGCTCGGCATCCTTCAGCTTGAACTGGATCAGTCGGTTCGACAGGCCCTTCTCTTTCTTCTCCAGCACCGCCGCGCGTCCGATGAAATCGGGCTTGGCGATCTTCACAGCAAAGCCAAGCCCCGCCTCCAGCACATGATCCTCGCAGGTGATATCATGCCCGAAATGGCGGAAGCCCTTCTCGATCCGGCAGGTATCCATCATGTGCATCCCGCAAAGTCGCATGCCAAAGTCCTGACCCGCCTCAGCCAGCGTTTCAAAGACATGGCCGGCCATGTCGGAAGAGACGTAAACCTCCCACCCCAATTCACCCACATAAGTGACCCGGTGCACACGGGCGAGACCCATGCCGATCTCGATTTCCTGCGCGGTGCCGAAGGGGTTGTTCGCGTTGGTGAAGTCAGCGGGTGAGACCGCCTCCAGCAGGTCCCGCGCGCGGGGGCCCATGACGGCCAATACGCCCTCGCCTGCCGTCACATCGGTGATCACGACCCGGAATTCTCCGACGTGACGCTGCATCCAGGTCTGGTCGGCCAGCCGCGTGGCGGCAGGTGTGACGACAAGAAAGCAAGTCTCCGACAGGCGGGTCACGGTGACGTCCGCTTCAATTCCGCCGCGCTCATTGAGAAACTGTGTGTAGACGATCTTGCCCACGGGCACGGCGTAGTCGCCGCCGCCCACGTAGTTCATGAATGCCTCGGCATCGGGCCCTTCGACGCGGATCTTGCCGAAGGAAGACATGTCGTACATACCCACATTCTGGCGGATGGCCATATGCTCTTCACGGACGTTATCGAAAAAGTTCTGCCGGTCCCAGGAATAGACGTATTCCGCCTCCTGGCTGCCGCGCGCGAACCAGTTGGCACGCTCCCAGCCCGCGAATTCGCCCATCACCGCGCCCCGCTCCAGCATCTGCGCGTGGAAGGGCGTGCGTCGAATGCCCCGCGCCGTGGCCTTCTGCTTGAAAGGGAAATGATCGGCGTAAAGAAGGCCCAGCGTCTCGGTCGACCGCTCCATCAGATAGCTCTTGTTACCCTGAAAGGGCTGCATCCGGCTGATATCGACATCGCCCAGATCAAACGGCTTCTGCCCGTCCTCCATCCATTGCGCCAAAGCCATGCCCGCGCCGCCCGCCGACTGGATACCGATGGAGTTGAAGCCCGCCGCGACCCAGACATTGTCCATCTCGGGGGCGAGGCCCAGGTGATAGGCATCGTCCGGCGTGAAGCTTTCGGGGCCGTTAAAGAAGGTATGAATGCCCGCCTCAGCCAGCATCGGCACGCGGTTGACGGCCTGTTCGAGGATCGGTTCGAAATGGTCGAAATCCTCGGGCAATTGGTCGAATTCAAAGCCTTCCGGGATCGGTCCCCAGGGTTTCGAGACAGGCTCGAACGCGCCCAGCAGCATCTTGCCCGCGTCTTCCTTATAATAGGCGCATTCATCCGGGACCCGCAGGACGGGGAGCTGCGTGAGATCCTTGATACCCTCGGTGACGATATAGAAATGCTCGCAGGCCTGCAGGGGCACGTTCACGCCCAGCATCTTACCCACATCACGACCCCACATGCCCGCGCAATTGACCACGTGATCGCAAGCGATGTGGCCCGGCCCCTCCGGCCCTTCATAGTCCACACCGGTGATCCGCTTTCCATCCCGCGTCACACCGGTGACCTTGGTGCGTTCGGCGACGACCGCACCGCGCTGCTTGGCCCCCTTGGCCAGCGCGTGGGCGATGTTGGCCGGATCGCCCTGCCCGTCCTTGTCGAGATAGACGCCCGCCAGAACACCGTCGAGGTTGAGATGCGGATAGCGGTCGCCCACCGCATTCGGGCTGATCTCCTCCACCTCGACGCCAAAGGCGCGGGCCATGGCGGCCTGGCGATAGATCTCTTCCTTGCGCGCCTCGGTCAGCGCCACGGTGATTGATCCACAGCGTTTGAAGCCCGTGGCAACACCCGTTTCAACCTCAAGATCGCCGTAGAGTTCCTGGGAATACTTGGCGAGTTTCGTCATGTTCGCCGTCGCGCGCAGTTGAGCAATCAGGCCAGCGGCGTGCCAAGTCGTGCCGCAGGTGAGCTGCTTACGCTCCAGCAGTACGACGTCGGTCCAGCCCAGCTTGGTGAGGTGATAGGCAACCGAACATCCAATGACACCGCCGCCGATGATGACGGCACGGGTTTTTTCGGGGATCTGTGTCATGTCTCTCTCGTCTCCAGCACGGGTGCGTACCCGATCAAACAATCCGGTGATGGTCGGCGCGCAAACGGCGCGCCAGTTCTGCGATATGGGCGGGGCCGACCTCGCAGCAGCCGCCCACAATGGTGGCGCCCTGGGCCACCCAGCCCATGGCGATGTCGGCATAGGCCTCGGGGCCCAGATCTGTCCGTTCTTCCAGCGCATCCACAGTGGGCGCATCGGCAAGGAAGCCTTCGGTGATACGGGTGAAGCCGTTCGCGTAAGCTCCGAAGGGGCGGTCGAAATCGGCGACGATATCAAGTGCCGCGCCGATGGCTTCGGGACGGGAGCAGTTGATGAGCACCGCATCGGGCGCATACCGCTCGATCAAAGCGGCTGTCGCACCGACAGGTTCACCAGATCTGAGATGGGTTCCGTCTTCATCCATAACGCTGAGCGCAAGCCAGACGGGCCGGTTCAAGCCGGTCACGCCGCGCAGCGCCCCTTCCGCCTCTTGCAGGGAAGAGACGGTTTCCAGCACGAAGAGATCCACGCGATCCCACATTAGCGTCGCGATCTCGCGAAACTTCTGCGCGGCATCCTCAACATCCGGGGTCAGATCCGGGCGATAGGTGGCAAGCACAGGCCCCATTGCCCCCGCGATCCGGCCACCGCCCGCCGAAGCGCGTGCCGCTTCGGCCTGATCCAGGGCGGCGCTGATCAGGTCGGCCAAGCGATCGTCCAGACCGACACGCTCCAGCCGGCTGCGATGGATCGCATAGGTATTGGCCGTGGCCACCGTTGCCCCCGCCGCGAAGTAGTCCCGATGGACGGCGCCCAAAAGGTCAGGCTGGTCGATCATCACCTGCGTCGACCACAAAGGGGTCGGTGCCTGGGTGCTGCGTTTGACCAGTTCCTGCCCGACAGAGCCGTCCAGAAGGACAATCTCGCTCACGCACGCAGCCTTTCGTTTTGCGGATCCCAGAGCGGCTGGTCCGGCTGCACGGTGGCACGGCGGCGTTCGCCGAATATCTCCACCTCAAGCTCGGTGCCCGGCTCCGCCAGATCCGTGCGCACCATGCCCAGCGCGATGGAGGCGCCCACACGGTAGCCCCAGGCGCCTGAAGTGGTTTCGCCCACGACCGTGCCATTCTGCCAGAGGGTCGACATATAGGGCGCATCCGCATCACCCGCATCGACGATCATTGTCACAAAGCGTTTCTTCACGCCTTGCTGCTTTTCACTGAGCAATGCAGCCTTGCCGGGGAAGTCCTGTGGCTTGTCGAACTTGATGAACCGCTCCATCCCGCCTTCAAGCAGCGTGTAGTCGGTGCTCAGGTCGCCCTTCCAGGCGCGGTAACCCTTTTCGATCCGCATGGAGTTCAGCGCGTACATGCCAAACGGTGTGGCGCCTGCGTCGATGACGGCATCGTAGATCACGGGCATCACATCGAACGGGGCGTGGATTTCCCAGCCCAGTTCTCCGGCAAAGGACACACGGAAAAGCCGCGCGGGTTGCCCTGCGACCTTTGCGTCCTGATGCGTCAGCCAACCCAGCGACAGATCGCCATCGGTGAGCGGGGCCAGAAGATCCCGCGCCTTCGGACCGGTGAGGATCAAGGTGGAATAGTCCCGCGTCGCATCCGTCAGCGAGAGCCCTTCGGGCAGGTTCTTGTTGAGAACTTCGAAGTCGTGCCATTGCGCGGGCGCCGCGGTGATCAGCATGAATTCGTCTTCGCCCAGGCGGATCAGCGACATCTCCGTCAGAATCCGCCCCCGGCTGTCGGGGAAGTAGCCGAGGTTCATGCGTCCCACCTTCGGCAGCGCACCCGCGATCATGCCGCGAAGATATTCCGCAGCCCCTTCGCCTTTCAGCAGGAAGCGGGAGAAGCCGGGAAGGTCCAGAACGCCGACACCGTCGCGGACAGCTTCGACCTCTTCCCTGATCCGCTGCTCCCACGGGCCGGAGCGGTTCCAGGTCTGTGTGCTCTCCTCGGACGTGTCATCGCCGGGCTTGGCAAACCAGTTGGCCCGCTCCCACCCGTTGTAACAGCCCATCACGCCGCCTGCGGCGCGGATGCGGTCATCGACGGGCGACAGTTTCTTGTCGCGCCCGGCGGGCCATTCGTGATGCGGGAAGTGCATCGCGTATTCGTGGCCGTAGGTCTCCAGCGCCTTGGCGAGGCAATAGTCGTGATCGGCGTGATCGGTGTAGCGGCGGGGATCGACGGCCCACATGTCCCATTCGGTCTCGCCATGCATGATCCATTCCGACAGCGTTTTGCCGGCGCCACCCGCCTGGACGATGCCGAAGGTGAAGGAATGTGCCTCGAACGCGTTCTTCACGCCGGGCATGGGACCGATCAGGGGCAGCCCGTCGGGGGCATAGGGGATCGGGCCGTTGATGTTACGCCCAACACCTGCGGTGCCCAAAAGCGGCACACGCCCCATGGCGTCTTCAATATACCATTCCAGCCGCTCCAGATCATCGGGATAAAGCTGAAAGCTGAAGTCTTCGGGCATCGGATCGTCCGGAGTGACCCAATGCGCCTTGCAGTTCCTCTCATAGGGACCAAGGTTCAGACCGTTCTTGTCCTGCCGCAGGTAATAGGAACTGTCGACGTCCCGGATCATCGGCAGCTTGCGGCCGTGTTCCTTGGTCCAGGCTTCGATCTCGGGGATCTCGTCGGTCAGGAAATACTGGTGAGACATGACAACCATGGGCACGGTGCGCCCGCCATAGGGCTTGAACCATTCACCCACGCGCTGCGCATAGTAACCCGCGCAGTTCACCACGTATTCGCAGCGGATATCGCCCTTGTCGGTATGCACGATCCACTCGTCCCCATCGCGGCTGACGCCGGTGGCCGGGCAGAACCGCTGGATGTTGGCGCCCAGATCCCGCGCGCCCTTGGCCATGGCCTGGGTCAGCTGTGCGGGGTCGATGTCCCCGTCGAGGGAATCCCATAGGCCGCCGGCCAGATCGTGGGTTTCCATGAACGGATAGTGGCCCTTCATCTCCTCCGGCGTCAGGATATCCAGTTCCAGCCCCTGATAGCGACCCATGGAGGCGACGCGCTCGAATTCCTGCATCCGCTCTTTCGAATGCGCCAGACGCAGGGCCCCGGTGACGTGATAGTTCATCGGGTAATCGACGTCCTTGGCCAGGGTCCGGTACATCTCCAGCGAATAGCGCTGCATGTTCAGCACCGCCCACGAGGAGGAGAAGTTCGGGCAATTGCCCGCCGCGTGCCAGGTAGAGCCGGCGGTCAGCTCGTTCTTTTCGAGCAGGACGCAATCGGTCCAGCCCGCCTTGGCCAGGTGATAGAGGCCCGACACGCCGACGGCACCGCCACCGATGATGACCACACGGGCCGTTGTTGGAAAATCTGCCATCCGAATGCTCCCTTGCTTACGCGCTCTGTGGCGCGTCGTCCTTGATGTCGTAGTAATCGCCCTTGTCGGCGGTGAAGATATGCTTCTTGATCGTCAGCCCGGTGGGCGCGTCGAATGCGGACATGGAGATGGAAATCTCGTCCTCATCCACATGCTTCCAGAACAGGAACGACTCGCAGGTGGCGCAAAAGCCGCGCTTGGCCGTTTCGCTGGCCATATACCAACGCAATGTCCGGTCTGCGATCAGGTGAAAACCGCAATCATGCACGGGGCAACTGGCCCAGTGATGACCCGACTGCTTGCGGCATTGGCCGCAATGGCAGCAGGCCACACCGCTGAGCACGCCATCCACCTCAAAGCCCACGTTCTTGCACAAGCACGAGCCCGTCAGCATCGCGTCATCCTCGTGGCTGAGGGGTGGAGCTGGAGCCCAGCAACACACCATAGATCATAAAACAAAGCGCCATGAACCGGCGCAGCCAGACGTTGAAGACGGCGCCAAGCGCCGCGCGGCCCAAGCCGGCACCCAGGGCGGTATAGCCGGAATAGCTGAGCGCTGTGATGACCAGAGCCGTGGGCATGATGACCCCCATCTGATCCCAGATCGGGACATTGGGCTGTACGAATTGTGAGAAGGCCGCGAGGTATCCCGCGACGCTTTTCGGGTTGATCGTGGCGACCGCGAGCGCATGAAAGTAGACGTTCCGCGCCGGTCGCGCGACCGATGGCGCGGGACGCGTCGCATTCATCCAGCCGCGCACACCGATATAGATCAGGAACGCCGCTCCGATCAGCTTGGCGACAAAGAACGCCTCGGGCGATGCCGCGATGAGTGCCGTGATCCCAAGCGCCGATAGGATCAGAAAGGCCGTCGCCTGCGTGAGGATTGCAAGGATGCCCGGGATCGAGCGCAGAAAGCCCATGGTCATCCCGTTGGTGATGCAGTTGACTGCGTTGGGACCTGGCGTGGTGACAAAAACCACCCAGAACACCGCGAAAACTGTCCAGCCTTCGAAACTCACAGCACCCGCCTCAATAGACAGGCGGTGCGATCACCCAGATCGCGATGGCGGGTTCCTCGTAAGAATTGGCCCAGCGGAACCGCTCACCACGGATACGGAAGCTGTCGCCGGGATGTATCGTGAAGCGACGGCTGCCGACCTCAAGGTCCAGCTTGCCCGAGATGAGATATCCCACCTCCTGCGTCGGACGGCAAACCCACTCGGTGATTTTGCTGCCCGGCTCAAAGGTTGAATGCACCATTTCGAAATCGTCGGTCAGATCCGGCGAAAGGAGCGCCTCGCTCAGCCCGGCCGCGCGCGCACCCAGAGGCCGTCTTGCGCCCCTGCGTACGACATAACCCTCTTCGCTCTGCGGGCCCGCCGACGGGCCGAACAACGTGGACACCGACACATCCAACGCCTGCGCCATATGCCGCAGATCCGTGATGGATGGTTCAGAGAGGTTACGTTCCACTTGGCTAAGCCACCCCACAGACCGATCAAGCCGGTCGGCAAGCTCCGCCAGTGTCAGCCCACGTGTCTTTCGCAGGGCACGAAGATCTGCACCGAGAGAGGCAGGCTGCAGCGGAACATCGTGAATCATCATGACACCCTGTGAAAAAGAACGTTCTTTTTTCACGATGCATCGGAATCGTGAAAAATCAAAGAACTTTTTCATGCTACGTTGAAATTAGCGGTCGGAAAAGGCCCGGCGCAGGATGCGATCAAGCATGTCGGCGTCTTTTTGATCAAAGGCGCTCTCCTGATCGCTATCGATATCGAAGACGCCGATGACATTTCCGGTCCGGTTGCGGAAAGGGATCACCAGTTCAGACCTTGTTGATGTCGAACAGGCGATATGCCCCTCGAAAGCGTCGACATCCGCCACGATCTGCACCTCGCCCGTCCGCGCCGCCGCGCCGCAAACGCCGCGGGAAAAGGGGATGACAAGGCAGCCATGACCACCTTGATAGGGCCCGATCTTGAGCAGTTCGGGCGCCACGACGCGATAAAAGCCTGTCCAGTCGAACCGCGCATCCGCGTGATGAACCTCGCACGCAATGGTCGCCATCAATGCGATGTCGTCTGTTTCGCCATCCGTCAGCGCGGCGATGGTCTTTTCAAGGGTCGCATAGTCAACTTGCATAGCAGCCTTTCGTTCAGCAGGCCGAAAACCTGTCTGCGGAGTGGAGCCGTTGGGTTTGATCTGATCGAAGCGCCGGGATCAGACGCGTTCGATCGCGATGGCAGTGCCTTCGCCGCCGCCGATACAGATAGCCGCCACGCCCCGCTTCAGATTACGCGTCTCTAACGCGTTAAGAAGCGTGACAATGATCCGCGCGCCGGACGCACCGATCGGATGGCCCAGCGCACAGGCTCCGCCATGGACATTCACAACCTCACGCGGCAGGGCCATTTCGTGCATGAAGGCCATGGGAACAACCGCAAAGGCCTCATTGACCTCCCAAAGGTCAACGTCGTCCTTGTGCCATCCGATCCGCTCCAGCAGCTTTTGCGCAGCCGGAACCGGTGCCGTTGTGAAAAGACCCGGGGCCTGCGCGTGGCTGGCATGACCGACGATTCGTGCGCGGATATTCAGGCCTTGCGCCTCCGCCGCATCCGATGATGCAAGAACCAGGGCAGCTGCGCCATCAGAGATGGACGAGGAGTTCGCAGCCGTGACCGTCCCATCCTTGCGGAAGGCCGGTTTCAGATGCGGGATCTTTTCAGGCCGTGCCGATGCGGGCTGTTCATCGGCGGTTGTCACAATCTCTCCCTTTCGGCTGGACACCGATACCGACGCGATCTCACGATCAAAAGCTCCGCTCTTCTGAGCGGCGAGCGCGTTCGAAAGCGACGTGATGGCATAATCGTCCTGCGCGTCGCGTGTGAACTGATAGGCCTCGGCGCAGTCTTCGGCGAACGTGCCCATAAGACGGCCCTTGTCATAGGCATCCTCAAGCCCGTCGAGGAACATGTGATCTTGTGTCTGGCCATGTCCGATGCGCGCGCCCCCGCGCATCGCTGGTAGAAGGTACGGGGCATTCGACATGCTCTCCATGCCTCCGGCGACCATGACATCGGTTTGGCCCAGAGCAATCTGATCAAAGCCGATCATGGCGGCCTTCATGCCGGACCCACACATCTTGTTAAGCGTGGTGGCCGGAACGTCTTCTCCCAGCCCGGCGGCGAAACCAGCTTGACGGGCCGGTGCTTGGCCCTGACCGGCCGGCAAGACGCACCCCATCAGCACGTCGTCGATCGCACCAGCCTTCGCGTCATCCAAAGCCGCGCGAATTGCAACACCGCCCAGATGCGATGCGGCGACGCCATCGAATGCACCCTGAAACCCGCCCATCGGAGTGCGCGCTGCTCCGGCGATCATAACATCTTTCATTTTGCTCCTCCCAAAGCCTGTCGCTGCATACCGAATAGTAAGGATTCGGAGCTAGACGTGATGCTCACTAACGTCACATGAGGACCAGGCAATGTCCCTTTCAACCACCGATACTGATACCTCACGGATTGTGACGGTCAATGCCAACCGAATAGACGCGGCCATGGCCATCCAGTTCAAGGACGATATGCGCGGCCAGACCGAAGACGGACCAGATCGGGTGATCCTGGATCTCTCCGGCGTCGATTTCATCGATTCAAGCGGGCTGGGGGCAATCGTCGCCGCGATGAAACAGTTGGGAGAAGGCCGCAAGATGGATCTGGCCGGGCTGACCCCAACGGTCGAAAAGGTGTTCCGATTGACCCGCATGGATACCGTCTTTCGCCTCTTCGACACGGTAGAGCAGGCAAAGAACGCATAGCAATCAGGCCATTTGGCGCTCACGATCAGGAAAGCGAGTTCAGCATGACGAACCAGATTGATCTGGTCTGCCCTGCAACCGAGCTGGGTGTCCGCGAAGTGATTGGAAAGCTGATGGGAAAACTCGCCGATTTCGGGTTGACCCGCGATGCCTGCGGAAACGTAGAGATAGCGTTATCCGAAGCGCTCAACAACGTTGTCGAGCATGCCTATGCCGGGATCGACTGCGGTCGGATCGTGCTGTCATGCCAGCGGATCGACGGCGCGCTTGTCTTTGAGATCGTGGATACCGGCGCGCCCCTCCCGGACCTTGCCTTGCCAGAAGGTGCCCAGGTCGATGTGTCCGGACCTGTCGAACATCTGCCCGAAGGGGGCTTTGGCTGGTTTCTCATCCGCACGCTGTCCGACGATCTGCGATATTTCCGCGACGACGGCCAGAACCGATTGAACATCAGCTTTGCGTTTCACAGCGAGGTGCCGGTGACCGGCGAGGCAATTGCCCTAAAAGAGCCGTAATCCGCCCGCAATGCCGCCGGAATAGACTGCGATACATCAAGATGTAGCTGCATATGGCTTCCCTCGGTGTCGCGTTTTATAGCCCCCACCCAGTGCGCGGCACCGAGGCTTATGCAGACAAAAAAGCTCCATCACATTGGCAATCTCCGTCGCCCGCTCTAACGTCCCGCCCGTAAGCGAGGGAAGGACAAGATGATGCGGGACTTTCATATGCCAGGCCGGTCGGCCGTGCTGGCGACCAACGGAATGTGCGCGACGTCTCACCCACTGGCGGCACAGACGGCACTCGACATCCTCAAGCGAGGGGGCAACGCAATGGACGCCGCTATCGCTGGTGCGGTGCTGCTGGGCATTTGCGAACCGCAGATGACGGGGATCGGCGGAGATTGCTTCGTGCTCTACACTGCGGCGGGCGGAACGGAGATCCGCGCTCTGAACGGGTCCGGGCAGGCCGCCGCGGCAGCCAGTGCAGCGGATCTGCGGGCAGCGGGCGAAACGCAAGTGCCCCTTCACAGCGCCCATGCCGTCACCGTGCCGGGCGCGATCGACGCTTTCTGCCACCTGTCGGACACCGTCGGCACTCTGGGCCTTGACGCTGTGCTGGGCCCCGCCATCCACTACGCGGAAAACGGGGTGCCAGTTGCGCCGCGGGTTGCGTTTGACTGGGCCAATGATGCCTCAACGCTGCAGGGCAACGCGCGGTCCAACTTCCTTGTCGACGGGGCGGTTCCGCGCCCGGGTCAGATCTTCCGCGCGCCGGGCCAGGCCGAGGTGCTCAGACGGATCGCCAAGGAAGGTCGGGATGCATTCTATACAGGCGAAATCGCCGAGGACATGGTCAGCACCCTGACCAAGATGGGAGGCGTTCACACGCTTTCCGATTTCGAGGCAACGGCCTGCTTTGAGGCACAACCGATCAGCGGATCCTATCAGGACACAGATCTGGTCGAACATCCGCCCAACAGCCACGGGGCCACGGCCATCCTGATGTTGAACATCCTCGCTCAATTCGACATCGCGGCGATGGACCCGCTGGGCACCGAACGCGCCCATATCGAGGCGGAAGCCGCCAAACTGGCCTATGACGCACGCAACCGCTTTATCGGCGATCCCGATTACACAAGCCGGCTCGATCACATGCTCGACATGGACACCGCCCGGAAGCTCGCGTCATTGATCGACCCGAAGCGTGCGATGGAAAGTGCGACAACGATCAGCGAAGCGGTGCACAAGGACACGATCTATATCACCGTGATCGATAAAGATCGGATGGCGGTCTCGCTGATCTATTCGATCTTTCACGGTTTCGGCTCCGGGATCGCGTCCGAGAAATTCGGCATCCTTTTCCAGAACCGCGGCGCGGGCTTCACGCTGCAGGACGGCCACCCGAATGAGCTGGCGGGCGGCAAGCGCCCGATGCACACGATCATTCCGGGTATGCTGCGCCAGAACGGGCGCGTGACCATGCCGTTCGGTGTGATGGGCGGCGCATATCAGCCCAACGGTCATGCCCGCGTCGTCAGCAACCTGGTCGATTTCGATATGGACCCGCAGACCGCCCTTGATGCCCCCCGCGCGTTCTCGGACGCGGGCAACATGAAAGTGGAGCGTGGATATTCCGATACTGTTCGGCAGGAGCTTGCCGACCTTGGCCATAATGTCAGCATTCCGGACACGCCGATCGGTGGCGCACAGGCGATTCTCATCCGCGACGACGGTGTTCTGGAAGGGGCAAGCGACCCCCGCAAAGACGGCTGTGCCCTTGGCTACTAGGGTCCTCGGACCC
The DNA here is from genome assembly GCF_004216475.1 of Thalassococcus sp. S3. Taxonomy (GTDB): domain Bacteria; phylum Pseudomonadota; class Alphaproteobacteria; order Rhodobacterales; family Rhodobacteraceae. Next base: position 4,365,687 of record NZ_CP022303.1, read on the forward strand.
TTAATTCAGCTGGAAATGCAGCGGATAATGACCGTCTTCGAACGGCCCGAACATATCCTCGATATCGGGATGATCCACAGGCTCCCCGGAATAGTCGGCCACAAGATTTTGCTCGGAGACATAAGCCACATAGTAGCTTTGATCATTCTCGGCCAAGAGGTGATAAAACGGCTGATCCTTGATCGGCCGGTTCTCCTCCGGGATGGCCTGATACCATTCCTCGGTATTGGCAAATTCTGGGTCGACATCAAAGACAACACCACGAAACGGATGTTTCTTGTGCCGGACCACCTGGCCCAAGTGATATTTCGCGCGTGCTGTCATCATAGCGTTTTAGCCCCTAGAGCCTGTTACTAGCCGTTTCAAGGTGCATTTGTCCAATATTTGAAGCTCAATTCAGAGAAACAGTCTGTGAACCTTGCCTTAACAGTCCTCGAAGTCGTTGCCCCGGTTTTTCTGCTGGCCGGACTTGGCTTTGTCTGGGTTCGGCTGGGGTTTGAATACCGGATCCAGTTCGTTACTCAACTGGCCATGACGCTGGCGGTTCCTTGCCTGATCTTCGTCTCTCTGATGAAGACCCAGATCGACCCCGCAGCACTGACCACGCTGTCGCTTGCATCTCTGGTCGCCTATGGCGCGATAACCGTGGTGGCGGCCTTGGTGGTCTGGATCGCCGGTTTGAACAGGCGCACGTATCTTGCCCCGATGATTTTTGGAAATACGGGCAATCTGGGCCTGCCGCTTGCGCTTTTCGCGTTTGGCGAAGCGGGGCTCAGCTATGCGGTCGTGGTGTTTGCCATCATGGCAATCCTGTCCTTCACCTTCGGCATATGGCTTGTTGCGGGTCAGGGCGCGTTCTTGAAGGTGCTGAAGGAGCCGCTTGTCGCGGCGACGCTGCTTGGTGGATTGTTTCTTTGGCAAGGGTGGCAAACGCCGCTCTTTCTCACCAACGCGCTGGACCTTATCGGACAGATGGCGATCCCGCTGATGCTGATCACCCTAGGCGTCGCGGTGGCGCGGCTTAGTCCGGGAAGCGTCGGTCGGGCAATCTGGCTGTCGCTTCTCAAGCTGGTGCTGTGTGTCGGTCTGGCTTGGATCGTCGGACAAGCATTCCAAATGGATCCCATCGCGTTCGGTGTTCTGGTCCTGCAGGTGTCCACGCCAGTTGCCGTGACCTCGTATCTTCTGGCGGAAAAATACGGCGCCGATGCCGCTTCGGTCGCGGGCCTGGTGGTCGTGTCCACGCTGATGTCGGTGGCTGCCCTGCCCCTGATCCTGGCATTTCTGCTCTAGCCCAAATGTGATTTCCACAGGGTCAAAAAGAGTGTAAGCTTTCGAAAAACATAAAAGAAGCGAGAGGCAGATGAGCAGAAGTCTTTACGCTATCGCATTGTTGATGCTGTTGGCCGCCTGCGGCGGCGGCTACAACGCGCCACCGCGCGATCTTGACAATGCGTGCAGCATCGTAAGCGAGCGCCCCGAATACCTGCGGGCCTTCCGCGCCACCGAGCGCAAGTGGGGTGTGCCGGTGCATGTGCAGATGGCGACCATTTATCAGGAAAGCAAATTCATCGGCGACGCACGCACCCCGTTCCGATACGTGATGGGGATCATCCCCATGGGTCGGCAAAGCAGCGCATATGGCTATGCGCAGGCCTTGGACGGAACCTGGGACGAGTATCGCGATCAAACCGGGCGCCGCAGCGCCAAGCGTGACCGCATCCGTGATGCAAGCGATTTCATGGGCTGGTACATGTCCCACTCCCGTGATCGCAACGGCATCGCAATGCACGATGCGCGCAACCAGTATCTCGCGTATCACGAGGGTCATACCGGCTACGCGCGGGGATCCTACAACCGCAAGAGCTGGCTTTTGCGGGTTTCAGGAGAAGTCCAGCAGCGCGCGAACAACTACCAGGTCCAGCTTGCCTCCTGCCGCAGAGCGCGAGGCTAACGCTCGTCTTCTCCGACAAGGCGGGTGTTGAAAAGCCCGTCGCTGATCGACATGCCGGTTTCCAGACCGCCCAGAATGACGGTGGTCTGGCCACCATTCGCATCATTGATCACCCACTTGCGCAATTGGGTTGGTGAGCCTGTAAACATCAGATCGATGCTGCCGGTATCCGGGTTGTCCGGATCCTGCGCGCGGACGATTGTCGCCGTGCCATCAAAGCTGTGCCCGGTCACCATGTTGGCCCGTCCAAGATCGACATTGCGGGCCAGGATGATCGAGAGGGGAGTACGGTTCAGCGCGTAGGTCTCGGGCGCCTGATTGGACTTCGGATCATGGATCACCACGGCGCCGGCGCCGGCCATCACGATGGCCTCGTCAGGCGGATCATACTCAAACCGCACCCGCCCGGGGCGTTTGATGTAAAGATCCCCGGTGCTGAGCGTGCCATCGTCGTTGATCTGCGTGAATTCACCACGTGCGGTGGTCATCGCGTTGAGATAGCGGGAAATTTCGCTCAAGGGCAGTTTGTCCGCAAAGGCGGGAACGGCGGTCAGCGTGCAGAATGCAGCGGCAATCAAGTGTTTCATGATGTTTGATGTAACCCGCGTTTGCGGAAATTACATCTCCCGAAATGTCACGACCCCGCGATAGGCAGGGTCGCGCACCTATTGCTGCTCAGGGACGAGAATTTCGCGTTTGCCCACATGGTTGGCGGGCGACACAAGGCCTTCCTCTTCCATCTGCTCCACAAGCCTCGCGGCTTTGTTATAGCCGATGGCAAGCTTGCGCTGGATGTAGGAGGTGGAGCATTTGCGGTCCTTGATCACGATCTGCACCGCCGTGTCATAAAGCGCGTCCTCGCTGTCGGTGTTTCCGCCAAGGCCCAGAACCGCGTCGATATCGCTTTCACGCTCTTCATCGGGCCCATCAAGCACGTGGCTCACATAATCGGGAGGACCAAAGGCCTTGAGATGGTTGACGACCTCCTCGACCTCTTCATCCGAAACGAACGGCCCGTGACAGCGCGTGATCTTTGCACCGCCCGCCATGTAAAGCATATCGCCCATGCCCAGAAGCTGTTCGGCGCCCATCTCGCCCAGGATGGTGCGGCTGTCGACTTTCGAGGTCACCTGGAACGAGATCCGGGTGGGGAAGTTCGCCTTGATCGTGCCCGTAATCACGTCGACGGACGGGCGCTGCGTGGCCATGATCAGGTGAATGCCCGACGCCCGCGCCATCTGCGCGAGACGCTGGATACAGGCCTCGATCTCCTTACCGGCGACCATCATCAAGTCGGCCATCTCGTCCACGATCACAACGATGTAAGGCAGCGCCTCGGGCTGGATCTCTTCGGTTTCAAAGATCGGCTCGCCTGTCTCGTCGTCAAAACCCGTCTGCACGGTGCGCGAGAACATCTCGCCCTTCGACAGCGCGTCGCGCACCCGGCCGTTATAGCCTTCGATGTTGCGCACACCCATCTTGGACATCTTGCGATACCGCTCCTCCATCTCGCCTACGGTCCATTTCAAAGCGACAACCGCCTTTTTCGGGTCCGTCACCACGGGGGAGAGGAGATGCGGGATGCCGTCATAGACGCTAAGCTCCAGCATCTTGGGGTCGATCATGATCAACCGGCATTCCTCCGGCGTGAGCCGGTAGAGGAGGCTGAGGATCATCGTGTTGATCGCCACCGACTTACCTGAACCGGTGGTCCCGGCGATCAGAAGGTGGGGCATCTTTGCCAGGTTCGCCACGACAGGCTCACCGCCGATATCCTTGCCCAACGCCAGCGGCAGGCGCATGTTGGTGTCGCCGAAATCACGGGCAGCCAGCACTTCGCGCAGGACGCACATCTCGCGGTTCTCATTGGGCAGTTCGATCCCGATCACCGAGCGACCCGGCACGGTGGAGACCCGCGCCGACAAGGCCGCCATCGACCGTGCGATATCGTCAGCCAGGCCGATCACACGAGACGCTTTAAGACCCGGTGCAGGCTCAAGCTCGTACATCGTGACAACGGGGCCGGGGCGGACGCTCACGATCTCCCCCTTCACGCCGTAATCATCAAGGACGTTTTCCAGCATGCGCGCGTTTTCTTCCAGCGCCTCGTCGCTGAGGTGATGGCGCTGGATGGAATCCGGGCTGGTCAGCAGGTTTAGTGGCGGCAATTCGAATGCGACGCCGTTTTCTTCGAAGGCCAGGGTCGGCTGTGCCTCCTGCTGCGCGCGACGCGACGGGGTCGGAGCCTTGCGCGCGGGATTCTGCACGACCTTGCGAGGTTCGGCGACAGGCAGCGGCTGCGGGGCCGGGTCGGGATCTGTCAACGGCAGCGCCTGCGCTTCCGGTCGGTAGGGGGCCGGTTCCGGAAGATGAGGTTGCGCTGCGGTCAGGGGAGGTTCGGTGCGAACGGGCTGCGCCGGCTGATGCATCGCCGTCAACGGAGGTTCCGGTCTCAACTCGACCGGTTGAGGTGTTGTATCCAGCACCAACGGATCGGGACCGCGCCCCCGGCCCTTGGTCAGAGGAAGGTCGGTATCAATCTGAAGCTTGGTGCCCTGGCGCGCGCGGGACTTGATGACATCCGCGATCTTGGCCTTGATCCGATCATCACCGGGCATTTCATCAAGCTCGTCGAAATCCTCCAATGGCTCGGGCTCCACAAGTTCGGGTTCGGGCAGCGGATCCGGTCGTTTGATCAATGCGGGCATGCGCGCCAAAAGGCCCTGCTTTTGCACGGGTTCGGCTGGCGCGGGTGGTGGCAGATCCTCTTCATAGACTGGCCCCTCTTGGAACATGGACGCTATGCTTTCCTGACGCTCTGCGCGCCGTTCGCGGGCAGCTTGCGCTGCCTGCATCGCCGTGCTGGCACCGCGGCCCGCCAGGGTCAGAAGTCCGGCATAGAACATGATCAGACCCACCACGATCATCCGGAAACCACGCTGAATTTCCGCCCGGGTAAAGCCAAGCACGAAGGCAGCCGTCGCCAGCATCGCCACAGCCATTACGAGAGACATCAATTTGACAGCAAAGTGCGAGCCGAGCGGCAGCAATGTCAGCAATGCGCCCATGACAGTATCGCCGAAAAGACCGCCCAGACCAAAGCTGTGCGTGCTTTTCCAGGTGTCGCCGGGGATGAGCGTTGCGGCATAGACGGAACAAACCGCAACCGCGATCGGCGCAAAAATCAAACGGGCGCCTGCCCGTTCCTCTCCGAAATGGCCGGTAAAGCGGACACCCCAAACCACCAGCACCAGCGCAAAAGCCCAGCTTCCCCAGCCCACGATCATGAACAAGGGCGCTGCAATCGACGCCCCAAGTCGGCCCATCCAGTTCTGGACCGGCGCATCGGTCGAGACCATCCAGTTCGGATCGTCCGGGGTGTAAGACCCGATCATCGCCGCCGCCATCAGGCCCAGCACGACCAGAACGATACCGATCAGCTCCTTGCCCCGCTTTTCGATCGCGGCCTGCATGGAGCTATCGAGCAATGGGTCCCGGCTGCGAGTGTTGTAAGATGCCATGCGCGTCCCTCGGTCTTATCTGAAAAGGCAATCGCGGAGCGTGATCAGCCCGCGCTGCATTTCGTTCTTTGGGGCCACCATCGCGACCCGGATATAGCCTGCGCCGGGGTTCACCCCGTCACGCGTCTGCGCCAGATAGGCGCCGGGCAGGACCCGCACGCCGGTCTCCCGCCAAAGTTTCAGTGTCGCCACCTCGCCGTCCTCGACCGGCAGCCAGAGAAAAAAGCCTGCCTCGGGGCTGTGATAGCCAGGCACGTCACCCAGCACCTCGTCCGCGATGGTGTATTTCTCGGCGTAGAGCGCACGGTTTTCGACCACGTGGTCCTCATCCGCCCAAACCTGCGCTGCCGCTGCCTGCAAAGGTAAGGGCAGCGGTGTGCCCGCATAAGACCGAAGCTGCTTGGCACGCCGGATGCTTTCCGGGCCGCCCGCGACAAACCCTGACCTTAGGCCCGGCAGGTTCGACCGCTTGGACAACGAGTGAAAGATCACCACCCGGTCGGGATCGGCGCCCATCTCTTGCGCAACCTGCAATGCGCCGACAGGGGGTGTGTCGCGGTAAATCTCGGAATAGCACTCATCGGCGAAAATCTTGAAATCGTATTGCTCGGCAAGACCGATCAGCTCTTTCCAGTAAGCCCGGTCCGCTACGGCGCCCTGCGGGTTGGCGGGCGAGCAGATATAGGCAATTGCCGTGCGGTTCAAAATCTCTGCGGGCAATCCGGCATAATCGGGAAGATGGCCCGTCGCTTCGGTCGCTGCGACAAAGACCGGTTCGGCGCCCACCGAAAGGGCGGCGACCAGATAGACCTGGTAGAAGGGGTTCGGCGAAAGAATGACCGGCTGCGCACCGTTTTTCTGTTCCGGGCACAAGGCCATGGCGGCGTTATAAAGCCCCTCGCGCGTGCCGTTCAGCGTCATCACATTCTCATCGGGATCCATCGCGATGCCATAGCGCCGGTCGAGCCAATCACAGATCGCACCCCGCAACGCGTCAGAGCCTTCGTTGGGCGGATAATTGTTAAAGCCCGCCGCATTCTCGGCGATGACATCCAAGATCCAGGGCGGGAAGGCGTGTTTCGGCTCCCCGATGGTCATGTGCACGACATCGCCACCCGGCGCATGCACGTCAAGAAGTGCGCGCAGACGCGGGAATGCATAAGCCGGTAGGTTCGAAAACCGCTCGGGGAACACCATCAAAACTGCCTCTGGTTCGGGATCATAACGTCCCGTTTTGCAAGCAGATTACAGAGGCCCCTGCCCCACGTCCAGAGAAAGCCGCGCAAAGGCGGGCATTTGTGGCTTTCAGGACAACGCCCGTTCCGCAGCAGCACCGATCCGCAACACATGCGCTTCGGTCTGCGGTGGCGTCATCAGCATAATGCCACAGCTGGGCACGCCCGTCGGCACCGTCAGCGCGGTAAGACCCATGAGGTTTCCGATGCGGGTATTGCGCAAGGTCAGCAGATTTTCGGTAACGTAGTAATCGTCTTCGGCGTTCAGACGCGTAAGACTTGGCGGCATAATCGCAGAGGATGGCAAAATCACCGCATCGTAACCTGCGGTCGCCTGATCATACGCCATCCGGCAGGCTTTGAGTGTTGCCCAAGCCGCGACATAGTCGGGGCCCGAGATGTCCATCCCCAACCGAAAACGGCGCAGGATTTCGGGATACATCACATCCGGGTTCGCTTCGATGACATCTCGCCAAAGTCCATAGGCTTCGGTGGGATAAAGTGCTGCTGTAAGGTCCATCGCCCTGGCAACCTCGGGCACATCGATGGGCTCAACCATTGCGCCGGCGGCCTTCAACCGGTCCACGGCGCTGCAAAAAGCCGCAAGCGGCGCGTCCCGCATATCGTCCATCGCAATGGTTTGCAGCGCGGCAAAGCGACGGCCCTTCAACGATGCGCCCTCGATATCCGGTGCAGGGCTGCCCTCCAGCGCGCCTAGAAGCAACGCGGCATCCTCGACCGATCGGGTAAGTGGGCCGACCGTGTCGAACCTCAGGCAAAGTGGCACAACCCCCTCAAGGCTCAGCCGACCCGAGGTGGTCTTGAGACCCACAAGATCGTTCCAGGCCGCCGGAATGCGGACCGACCCGCCGGTATCCGACCCGATCCCAGCGGCAGCGAGATTGAAGGCGACTGACGCAGCAGCCCCGGAGGAGGACCCGCCCGGAACCGCATCGGCGTCGTTGACACAAGGTGGCGTGTTGGTCACGGGGTTATAACCTAGGCCAGAGAAGGCCAGTTCGGTCATGTGCGTTTTGCCCAGGCAGACCGTCCCCATGGCCGTGGCATTGCGCAAAACAACGGCATCGGTTTCAGGCACCCGGCCCTTCAGCAATGCTGAACCGGCTTCGGTGCCGATACCCGCCGTGTCGAAGAGATCCTTCCAACTGATCGGCACACCATCCAGCAGAGATAGGCGCCGCCCCGCCGCCGCCCGCGCCTGCGCGGCCTTCGCCTCAGCCAGCGCGCGGTCATGGGTCACACGGGCATAGATCCGGTCACGTAGGTCATGGCCGTCGATAGCATCCAGATACGTTTGGGTCAGCGCGACCGGGTCGATCTCTTTCGCCTCGATCCCACGCCCCAGATCGGCGGCCGTCATCGTCAACCAGTCTTGCATGTCTTGCCCTCGTTCGCTTTGCCCGCGACGGTAGCGACAGGACCGCACATGGACAATCCCGCCGACCCCACCATATTTCGCCGCATGACACCTGAGAGCGATATCCTCATCGTTGGCGGGGGGCTGAACGGCCCCGCGCTCGCCCTGGCCATGGCCCAGACGGGGCACACCGTAACCGTTATTGATGCGTTGCCCGAAACCGTGCGCAAGAATGCCGCCTTCGACGGACGCTCTTATGCGCTGGCGCTGGCGTCGCAGCGGCTTTTGTCGGTCATCGGCATCTGGGATGCCGTGGCAGAGCATGCCCAGCCGATGCTGGAAATCAAGGTTACCGACGGGCGCGCGGGCCAAGGGCCTTCCCCGTTCTTCATGCACTTCGATCATGCCGAGATCGAAGAAGGGCCGATGGGCTACATGATCGAAGACCGCCACCTGCGCCGCGCCTTTCTGGACGCGATGGCAGCCTCCGACCGGATCACGCAGATCAGCGGAACAGCGGTCGTAGCCCAGGAAACAGGTGCCCAACATGCCAGCGTCGTGCTGGAAGACGAGCGTGAGATCAGCGCCCGGCTCCTCATCGGCTCGGACGGTCGGCAAAGCGGAACGGCTGAGCGGGCAGGCATCCGGCGCACCGGCTGGGATTACGGTCAGACCGCGCTGGTTTGCGCGGTGGAGCATGACAAACCCCATAACGGCATTGCGCATCAGTTCTTCATGCCTGGCGGGCCGCTTGCGATCCTGCCTTTGACTGGCAACCGTTCCTCTATTGTCTGGAGCGAGCAGACGGCACGCGCGCTGGAGATCCATGCGATGGAGGATGCGGGATACGTTGAGGCGCTGCGTCCCGCCTTTGGTGATTTTCTCGGCGAGATTCACCTCGCCGGAAAACGCTTTACATATCCACTCAACCTGACGCTGGCGAACAGCTTTATCGCCGAGCGCCTTGCGCTGATTGGCGACGCGGCCCATGGCGTGCATCCGATCGCGGGCCAGGGTCTGAATGCCGGTTTGCGCGATGTTGGTGCGTTGGCGCAAGTGCTGGCCGAGGCCGCGCGGCGCGGGGAGGACATCGGCGGCGAGATGGTTCTTGAACGCTACCAGCAATGGCGCCGCTTCGACGTTGCCTCTCTGGCGGTAGCGACCGATACGTTCAACAGGCTCTTTTCGAATGACAATCCGATCCTGAGACTGGGGCGTGACATCGGGATGGGCGTGGTCAATGCCCTTCCTGGCCTGCGCCGCGGCTTCATCCGCGAAGCGGCGGGCCTGACCGGAGATCTGCCCCGCCTGTTGCAGGGACGCCCGATCTAGCCGAGTGTCCGGGCCTCGTCCGCAAGCATGATCGGGATGCCGTTGCGGATGGGGAACGCAACGTTCCCGGCCTTGGAGATCAGCTCCTGCGCGTCGGCATCGTATTCCAGCGTGGTATGGGTCAACGGGCAGATCAATGCCTCTAGCATATGGCGGTCAAAGGCCAGCGTGTCGTCGGTCACTGGATCATTTCCTCATTCGCGCCGCCGCGCAGGGTAAATTCGATCAGCGTTACAAGCGTTTCGCGCCGGGTTGCCAGCGACGGCGCCTCCAGCAAAGCCTGCTTATCCTCCGGATCAAAGTCGAGCAGCATGGACAGCGAGTTGATCAGCAGCTCATCCTCGGCGTCTTTGAGCGTGTCCCAATCGGTCGAAAGCTGTCGTGCGGAGAAGTACCGTTCCAGCAGCTCCATGAAGCTGTCCCGGTCAAATTCGGTATCCGCTTCGGTTGCACCCAGATCCCGTTCAAACCCGTCCCAGCGCACGTCGCACTTGCGATACGGGCTGAAACCGGTCACCTCCTGACGGATGCGAAAACGGGATATGCCCGACAGCGTGATCAGATAGCGCCCATCCTCGGTCTCGGAAAATTGCGTGACGCGCCCCGCGCACCCGATAGAATGCAACGCGTTGTCATCGCGGCCGGGCACCTTGTTGGGTTGCACCATCCCGATCAGCCGCGTGGGCGTTTTCATGGAATCCTCAAGCATCTGCAGATAGCGGGGTTCGAAGATATGAAGCGGAAGCCTCGACCGCGGCAACAGCAACGCGCCGGGGAGAGGGAATACCGGAATGGTTTCCGGGAGATCAGCAGCCTTGAGCATGTCAGGTGACTTAGCCCACGCGGGAGATCAGGCAAATATCATCGAACTGAGCTTACGCCGCCCGTTCAGCACCACCGCATCATTCGGCTTAAGCGCGTCGAAAATCGTGAAAAGCTGCGTTTTTGCAGCCCCGTCATTCCATTCCCGATCCCGGCGGAAAAGCTCAAGAAGGTGGCCCACCGCCTCTTCGACCTTGCCATTGGCATGCAGCGCCAACGCGAGGTCGAACCGCGCTTGATGGTTGTCAGGCTCGGCCTCAACGGTTGCGGTCAGATCAGCCACGGGGCCGGCATCTGCCGCCTGTCGGGCCAGCTCCAGTTGCGCATGCGCCGCTTCGAGTTCAGCGCTGGTGGAAATTTCCGCCGGGGCACCGTTCAGGATCGCTTCGGCCTGGTCCAGATCGTCCATCGCGATATGCGCGCGCACCAGACCGCCATAGGCGCCCGCGTGGTTCGCATCCTCGCCCAGGATCGCCGCAAAAGTTTGTGCCGCGTCCACTGCCGCCCCTTCGGCCAGCATCTGCTCTGCCGCCTCAACTGCCTCGTTCAGGCCGTCTTCGGGCGACTCGCCGCCAGCGGCCTTGATCACACGGTCGATGAATGCCTTGATCTCAGATCCGGGCAACGCCCCCTGAAACCCGTCAATCGGCTGGCCCTTGAAGAACGCGTAAACGGTGGGGATCGACTGGATCTGCAACTGACCCGCGATCATCTGCGCCTCGTCCACGTTGACCTTGACCATCTTTACCGCACCCTTGGCGGCGGTCACGGCCTCTTCCAGCATCGGGCCCAACGTCTTGCAGGGTCCGCACCAGGGTGCCCAGAAATCGACGATGACGGGAACCTCCTGCGACGCTTCGACCACATCGGCCATGAAGGTCGCCTCGCTGCTGTCCTTGATCAGGTCGGCGGCAGCCGGTCCGGCGGAAAGTCCCAGATCCATCATGTCAGTCCCTCGCATTGCGGATGCGCTCTATATGAGCGCCCTTGGGCCGGAGTCAAAGGTCAAAACTGGCAAAAACCGGGGCGTGGTCGCTGGGCTTCTCCCATCCGCGGGCATCGCGCAGGATGCGGCTGTCATGCCCGGCATTGGCAATGTCGGGCGTCGCCCAGACGTGATCCAACCTGCGCCCCTTGTCGGAGTTCGACCAATCGGGCGAGCGGTAGGACCACCAGCTGTAAAGCTGGCCTTCGGGGATATCCTTGCGGGTGATATCGACCCAGCCGCCTGCATCCTGCGTCTCTGCCAGATGTTCGACCTCGATGGGCGTGTGGCTGACCACTTTCAAAAGCTGCTTGTGGCTCCACACATCATCTTCACGCGGGGCGATGTTCAGATCGCCCACAAGGATCGACTTTTCGGGCTTTTCGGCATGAAACCAATCGCGCATGTCCGTGAGATAGTCCAGCTTCTGCCCGAATTTCACGTTCTTCTCGCGGTCCGGCACATCGCCGCCTGCCGGCACATAGAAATTGTGAACCGTCACCCCATTCTCCAGCTTGGCAGAGATGTGGCGGGCATGACCAAGACCTGCGAAGTCCTTCTCGCCCACCTCCTCCATCGGGATGCGCGACAAGATCGCGACGCCGTTATACCCCTTCTGCCCCCGCGCGACCATGTGCATGTAGCCCAGCGCCTTGAACCCCTCGACCGGGATCTTGTCGACCGGGGACTTGCATTCCTGCAGGCAGAGGACGTCCGGCCCGTGCTCCTCCATCAGTTTCAGCACGATAGGCTCGCGCAGGCGGACGGAGTTGATGTTCCAGGTGGCAAGGGTGAAGGACATGGGCGGGCCTCTTCTCAGCAGCTATTCGGGCGCAGCGTAGTACGCGCGCCCGAAAGAGGCCATGCCAAATGTTCACATTCCGTTCGGCGCCAACAGAACCTTTCCTTTGCGTTCGCCGGCCATGGTGTAAGTCACTGCCTCTGCTATTTCATCAAGGCTGAAATGCCGGTCGATCGGCGCATGGAGCGTTCCATTGGCCACGGCTTGCGTGAGCGAGCCATAGACCTGCATCCGCTCTTCCTTGCTTGCATTGGAGAACCAGTGGACAAGCCAAAAGCCCCGCACCCGGATGTCGTTGAAGATCAGGTTCAGCGCAGGCATCGAGATCGGCTGCATCGACATCGCGCCGTAATTGACCAACGTTCCGCCCTGCTCCAGCGTTTCAGCGAGGTGACCGAAGGTTTCACCGGCCACCGCATCCAGCGCCAACTTCATCTTGGCCCCGGCGGCCTGCCTCACGCGTTTGGCGAGATCGGGACCATCGACCAGAACTGCGTCGGCTCCGACCTCCTCCATCTCTGCCACGGCGCTGTCGCGGCGCACCACGCAGGCCGTCTTGATTCCCTTTGCCTTGGCAAGTTGCACGACATAATTGCCGACGGCCGAGTTCGCGGCGGATTGGATCACCCAATCGCCCTCCTTCAAGTCCACGAAGTCGGTCAACAGCAAATGCGCTGTGGCCGGGTTCACGGTCAGCATGGCAAGCTGGTCCAGATCCCCCTCAGGCATCGCGGCAAGCGTGTGGATATCAGCCACAACTTCGCTCACCCAGGTGCCTGCCCCGGCTGGCAGCAGGACAAGTTGGCCGACCGCGATGCCGTCCCCGTTCACCTCGGTAACCCGGCCGAGCCCCTCGTTGCCCGCCACTGCAGGCAGATCCGGCATGACGCCGTATTGCCCGGCCACCTGAATAACGTCCGATGGGTTGATGGGCGCTCTCAAGACCTCGACCCGCGCCTGCCCGGCTTTGAGCGTAACGGCATCTTTCTCAAGAACTTCAAGCACCCGCGCAGGGTCGCCGAACTGATGGTAAACGATTTGTTTCATGTCTGATCCTCCGCCGTCTCTCTCGATCTAGATGGCATATCGGGCATGTGAGAACACCCCCTGAGGACCCAACGTCATTTGCGGAACGCTATTCCGCTCTGCGGTCTCTTCTCCCCAAAAAAAGAGGGCCGGACATCTAAGTCCGGCCCAGTCCAACAGGGAGGTACATGTCAAAACACAGACATGTTGGAATAGTTCCATAAATAATTGATGTGGCCAATTTGTGTCTTTGATCTGAGTCAAATGCCCCTGCGCGCTTGTGCGCCTTTCAACTTCAGATAGTCAGGCGCCCGGCTCACCGTGACAGGCCGCTGCCCGATAAACACGGCCAGTTTCGTCAAAGTAAAGCGTTTCAGCAGCCAGAACGCCGCGCTGGTTCACGTAAGTGATCACCATCATATGGTAGCCATGAAATACATCCCTTACCCGAAAGGCCAGGTCCGGCTGGCGGTCGAGCGCGGCAGCCCAATACTTGCGAAGCGCGGGCTTTCCGATCAACTCCCCCGTCCCGGCAATCGGGACGGCTTTGTTGGACCGAAAGACAATATCCTCGGTGTAGTGGCTGAGGATCCGATCCAGATCGTGACTGTTCCAGTCCTCTTGCCAGCATTCAGCAAATGACTTGGCATCCATCTTGCGATGCCCCCATAAGGTCAGCGATCATGACCTTATGGGCGTGATCATGCACTCACAACAACCCCGGCAAAAAAAGACCCGGCACAAGGCCGGGTCAGTCCAACAGGGAGGTGCATGGGGCTTAACCGGCCCATGCGGCGGTTCTCTACGCAACCAGGCGGTAGCCGCCTGATTCTGTCACCAGCAGACGAGCATTCGAGGGATCAGGCTCGATCTTCTGGCGCAGGCGATAGATATGGGTCTCAAGTGTGTGGGTTGTAACCCCTGCATTGTATCCCCACACCTCATGTAGCAAAACATCGCGCGCGACGACGCCGTCGGTCGAGCGATACAGGAATTTCAGGATGTTGGTTTCCTTCTCGGTCAGCCGAATCTTGCGCTCATCTTCGGTGATCAGCATCTTCATGGATGGCTTGAACGTGTAGGGCCCCAGAGTGAATACAGCATCCTCGGATTGTTCGTGCTGGCGCAATTGCGCGCGGATCCGGGCCAAAAGGACCGGAAACTTAAAAGGCTTGGTGACATAGTCATTGGCACCAGCATCCAGACCCAGGATGGTGTCGGCATCGCTGTCATGACCGGTCAGCATCAGGATCGGCGATTTCACGCCTTGCTTGCGCATCAGACGGCACAATTCCCGCCCATCCGTATCCGGCAGGCCCACATCCAGAATGATCAGGTCGTAAAGCGCCTCTTTCGCGCGTTCCATGGCTTCGGCGCCATTGCCTGCTTCGAAGACGTCGAAGTCTTCGGTCATTACCAGTTGCTCACTCAGCGCTTCGCGCAGATCCTCGTCGTCATCGACAAGCAGAATTTTCTTGAGCTGTGCCATCGCAGGCTCCTGTCTCGTTTCTGTGACCGGAGATGAGCGCCAAGTCGGATAACGGCAAGATTTGCTGCAACGCTTTCACGCTGACGTGTTTCACGCGGGGGAATTGTTTCACATTCTTGCAGAATGGCCTTAATTCGGTTCCATGACGCTAAGCCCCGACACCACCGAATATCTGGCACGTGCCCGCGCGGACCTGCGAATGGGTGTTCCCATCGTCGTCGCGGGGCATCAGGCCGCAGTCCTGGTTCTGGCGACAGAAACGCTGGGGGCAGAGCGCCTTGCGGATGTACGCATGCTAGGCGGCACGCCTGTTCTTGCCCTGACATCCCGGCGCGCAGAAACCCTCAAGGCGCGGGCCTATGACGGTGATCTGGCCCGCGTGCGCCTGCCCAAAGACGCGGGCCTGGCTTGGGTGCAGGCCATCGCAGATCCTGCCGACGATCTGAAAACACCGATGAAGGGGCCGCTTGCGACCGAACGGGATGGAGAGGCGGCTTTGCACCGCATCGCGTTGCAAATCATCAAGTCAGCCCGCCTTTTGCCTTCGGCCGTGGTGCTGGACTTGGCGGATGGCGCAGGGTTCGCCGGGCAGCACGGCCTGACGCGGATCGATGTCAACGCGGCCGGCCCGGTGCTGGCCATGCGATCCGCCCTTCATCCCGTGGTCAGCGCCCGCCTGCCGTTAGAAGTGTCGGAGGCCGGAAGACTGCATGTGTTTCGCCCCGAGGATGGCGGAGAAGAGCATTACGCGGTCGAAATCGGCCAGCCCGACCGGTGCACACCGGTGCTAGCGCGCCTGCATTCCGCCTGCTTTACCGGAGATCTGATGGGCTCTCTCAAATGCGATTGCGGGCCGCAATTGCGGGGGGCGCTGGGGCAGATGGGAACAGAAGGCAACGGCGTGCTTCTCTATCTCAACCAGGAAGGGCGTGGGATCGGCCTTGCCAACAAGATGCGCGCCTACAGCCTGCAGGACCAGGGTTTTGACACCGTGGAAGCGAACCACCGGCTTGGGTTCGAGGATGATGAGAGGGATTTCAGGCTTGGCGCGGATATCCTGCGCGCGATGGGATTTCAGGCGGTTCGGCTCCTGACCAACAACCCCGCCAAGATCGAGATGATGGAAAAGACGGGTATCTCCGTGACCGAGCGTGTTCCGCTCAAGGTCGGGGAGACGGCGCATAACCGCGGCTATCTCGCCACCAAGGCTGCTAAGTCCGGGCACCTGCTGTGACGCCAAACGACCTGGTCCTGTCTCCGCGGGGGTTATCGTTTCAGGGTCGGCTCTACCCGTGCAGCATCGGCAAGGGCGGGCTGCGTGCCGACAAGCGGGAAGGCGATGGCGCCACACCGATCGGCGTGCACCGGTTGGTGGGCATGCTTTATCGCCCGGACCGCATGGCCCGGCCCACGGACTGGGCCCGGCCGATCCGTCCGGGAGACCTTTGGTCCGATGATATCAGCGATCCGGACTACAACATGATGGTGCACTCGCCGCACCGCTTCGGTCACGAAAAATTGCGTCGGGGCGATCCGCTTTATGATCTTGTGATCCTGACGAATTGGAACTGGCCCTATCCGGTCAAGGGACGAGGCTCGGCCATATTCATTCATCAGTGGCGCCGACCCGGCTATCCCACCGAAGGGTGTATCGCCTTGCGGCGCGATCACCTTCGGCAAATTGCAAAGCGCATTACGTTCGAAACGCGGCTCTTTGTGGGGCAAAGACGCTGAGCCCGAGCAAAACTCCAGAGACCGTTACGGACGGCCGCTATTCAGGATACCGTCTGCGTGCTGTCGCTGTACCAAGAACCTGCCGCCCGTTCTTGGCGGTCGCGGTCCATTCGTACGTGTGGGCACCGCTTGGCGGGCAGGGGCTTTTGTACTTGAATATGCCAGCCGGCATCCGGCCATCACCGCTGACTTTCACCTTTCCGCCTCCGTGATTGTAGCTGGGCACGTCCAGGTCTTTCAGGCGAAATTCGATGACTTTGGTTCCTTGCGGAACGCCTTTCAGCACGAATTGCGGGTTGCCGACGCGGTTCGGTTTGCCGCTGGTGCACAACGGAATATCACCCCATTTGAATGATATCGAGAAATCAGCAGATGCCGTTGTCGCGGACAGAATAAGTGCGCACACCATGATGCAAAATGGTTTCATCAGACAAACCCTTAACATGTACACTTCATTACAAGCGTATCGAAGAGAGACTGGTCAACCCACAGCTCAGGTTTTTTCGCGCTCTCCGAAGATGGCGGATCCGACACGGATATGAGTGGCGCCAAGTGCGATGGCCTGTTCAAAATCTCCGCTCATACCCATCGACAGACCTTGCAGATCGTTGCGCTCCGCGATCTTGGCAAGGAGCGCGAAATGCAAAGACGGCTCCTCATCGACAGGAGGGATGCACATCAATCCCACAACCGGCAGATCCAGAGCGCGGCATTCGGCCACAAAGCGATCCGCCTCTTCGGGCATGATGCCGGCCTTCTGCTCTTCCTCGCCCGTATTGACCTGCACGAAAAGATCCGGGCACGCGCCACGCTCCTGCGCAAGGCGCGCCAGTGTCTTGGCCAATTTCGGTCGATCCACCGAATGGATCGCCTGACAGAGATCCATGGCCTGCCGTGCCTTGTTGGTCTGCAAAGGACCGATCAGATGCAAAGAGATATCATCGAAGTGCTCGCGAAAAGCCGGCCATTTGCCGGCGGCCTCCTGCACCCTGTTTTCGCCGAAACAGCGATATCCCTGCTCAAGAACGGCTTCGACCCTGTCATTCGGCTGAACCTTGGAGACCGCGATAAGCTCAACTGTTCCACCTGGCCGTCCGGCCTTCTCTTCCGCCTGCGCGATGCGCTTTTGTATCTCGCTCAGTGACATGGGCCCCTCCGATCTACTGCGCAAAGAACACCAAGCCTTGCAAAATGAAAAGGGCGCGACCTGCGCCGCGCCCCTTTTTCTCTGCTCTTCCGGTTGGCTTAGAAGCTGAACCAGACACCAGCCTGAACGGTGGTGATGTCGTCGGACCCTTGGGCCGCACCGGCTTCGATCGACACGCCGCCGCCCAGATCGTGCGAGACGTGGAGACCGTAGCCGGTTCCGTCATACAGATCGTCAGGGTTGTCTTCGCTGGTCACGAAACCAACGAGCGTCGTGGCCGCGCCGATGTCATAGCTGCCGTAGAGGCCAAACTTGTCGACATCCACACGCTGACCTTGCGCATTGATACCGGCATCTTGGTTCTGCGCGTAGGCAAAGCGAACGCCGAAGAGACCGAGGTCACCGAAGATCGCGGCAACGATCTTGTCTTCACCGACTGCATTCGAGTCCTGGTAGCCCAGCGAGGCCGTCCAGTTGCCGAATTCATAGTAACCGCTCACAGCGGTCCGCTCGAGGCCTTCGATCACCGGAGGACCCACGGCAACGTCGTTGTCTTTCGAGTACGACAGATGCGCACCGAACGGACCCTGCTCGTAGATCACTTCGACGCCGTTGCGGCCGGACCCACCGGAGGAATACGCGTCCCAGTTGTCGTAGTTGGTGTTGCGGTCGCCCACGTTGGTCACAAGGCTGATGAAGTCTGCGCCATCCAAGCCGATACCGGTCGAACGGGTTTCGAGATACAGACCCTGCATCGAGTCCAGAGCGCCGGCGATGTTGCCGACCTGGAGCGTGAAGCCTCCGACGCTTGCGAAGAAGCGCGCGCCGTTGAAGTCTGCGCCATTCGCAACGCCATCACGGCTTTCCGCCTGTGCGCGGAACCGTGCACCGAAGGTAATACCACCATCTGTCTCGGCAGACATGTCGAATTGCAGACGCAGGCGGCTGGTGATGTTGGTTTCACCGGCAACGGTATCTTCGTTTGCTTCGTTGTAATCGAGGCCAAAACGGCCATAGCCACTGATGCGGACATCCGCCATCGCGGTGCTCGCACCCATGACCAGGGCGGTCGTGGCGAGTGCTAAAGTTCTCATGGTTTCCTCGCTTCCATGACAAGAAAAAGTGAGTGCAAGAACACGCTCACATGCTGTCTAAATGGGACTAAACTGTTCGGTTCACAATGGGTTAGACCCAATGATTTTCAATGATTTTTCGGCGCTGGCAAAATGTTGCCGACAAGGTCCCGACGGATAAGCAGAACAACGAAAAAGGGCGGGTCAATGACCCGCCCTCAAAGCTTTGTGATGTGGGGTTCAGCTTAGAAGCTGAAGTACACACCAGCTTGAACAGTCGTGTTGTCGTCGGATGCTTCAACAGCACCGGCTTCGAGGGACACACCGCCGCCCAGGTCGTGGGACACGTGGATACCATAAGCCGTACCGTCAGATGCACCGCCCGGGTTGTCTTCGTTGGTCACGAAGGCCACCAGGCTGGTTGCCGCACCGATGTCGAACGTGCCGTACAGGCCGAACTTGTCGATGTCGTTGTTCACGGTGCCGGTGCCGGCAGCGTTGCGCGACGTCACGTTATCGACGCTTGCATAGGCCAGACGCACGCCAGCAAAGCCCAGATCGCCCGAGATCGATGCGATCAGGATGTCGTTGTCGCCACCGTCTTGGTTCTCGTCCTGGTAACCGATTGCTGCGGTCCAGTCACCGAACTCATAGGACAAGTGAACTGCGGTACGCTGCACGCCTTCCACAACCGGGGGGCCAACTGCGACGTCGTTGTCTTTCGAGTACGACAGGTGTGCACCGAATGCGCCTTGCGAGTAGATCACTTCGACGCCGTTACGGCCCGTGCCGCCGGAGGAGTATGCATCCCAGCCGAAGTAGTCGCTTCCGCTCACAGCGTTGGTGAACGAGTCACCGACGTTTGCAACGTGGCTTGTGAAGTCAGCACCGTCGATACCGATACCCGCGGTACGGGTCTCAAGGTACGTGCCGGGCATTGCTTCGATAGCACCGGTGATGTTGCCGACTTGCAGGGTGAAGCCGCCAGCGCTTGCGAAGAAGCGTGCACCGTTGAAGGTCGCGCCGTTCGGCGTGCCGTCACGGCTTTCAGCTTGTGCGCGGAAACGGGCACCGAATGCGACGCCACCGTCGGTTTCAGCCGACATGTCGAACTGCAGACGCAGACGGCTAGTGATGTTCGTTTCACCGACAACGGTGTTGTCGTTCCGCTCGTTGTAGTCCAGACCGAAACGGCCATAGCCGCTGATCCGCACATCGGCTGCGGCCATGCTCGCCGTGGCGATCAGCGCAGTCGTTGCGAAGAGAACCTTTTTCATAGTTTTTCCCTCGGTTTCTATTCATATGCCCAAACCGGGGAATCCGGTGAGGGTATGCCGGACGGTTTCGCTCTTTCACCCCCGATTTGGCAAGGCTTGGCGCCAAGCCGTCAATGAAAGGGCGCCGGGCTGGTGCAGCTTTGCCACACTCCGAACACCCCTCCCTGGCACCGCCCGGCGACCGGACCTCAAGCCTTCGTCGGTGGACATTGTGCCCATCCAAGGCAGAACGGCACTTATGCACTTGCCCGATCAGCACACCTTGGGTAGGAAAAAGCCCGTAAAACAACATCGGAATGAGGCCGCCATGCAGTCCAAAACGACAATGCTGACTTGCGCGATGATGTGCTGCATCCTCTTGTCGGCGTGCGGTCAGGGCCGCGGAACAGCATTGGGTGTCGTATCCGGCGGACGTGAAGAGATCAGAGAGCCCGCAGGCGGCTCGTCCATATGGGATCTTTTCCGCCCGTCCAGCGCGGATCAGACCGTCAATGTCAACAAATACATCTGGAACGCCTCTCTCGACGTGTTGAGCTTCTTGCCCGTGCAGACAGTCGATCCCTTCACAGGCGTTATCGTCACCGGCTACGGCACACCGCCGGGTGGAGGTCGCGCTTATCGCGCAACGATCCACGTGACCGACCCGGCGCTCGAAGCCCGCTCGCTCCGCGTCGCCTTGCAAAGCCGCAGTGGGCCCGTCGCCCCCAGCACAACACGCGCGGTTGAGGACGCGATCCTATCGCGCGCCCGGCAAATGCGTATCTCCGACAACCGGTTCTGAGGCCCACCTGAAAGAGGCCATCAAACGCCGGGTCCAGCCCGGCGTTTTTACGTAAAAAGGACATATCCGATGGCGCGCTATACCCCCGCCAAACTCGAAGCGAAATGGCAAGAGGCCTGGGAAAAGGCCAACGTCTTCAAGGCTCAAGCTTCTACTGACAAGCCAAAATACTACGTGCTTGAAATGTTCCCCTACCCGTCGGGCCGCATCCATATGGGGCATGTGCGCAACTACACGATGGGCGACGTGATTGCGCGCTACAAGATGTCCACGGGCCACAACGTCCTGCACCCAATGGGCTTTGACGCCTTTGGCCTGGCCGCCGAAAACGCGGCGATGGAGCGGGGCATTCACCCGGCCGAATGGACCTATGCCAACATGGACGACATGCGCGCCCAGATGAAGCCGCTGGGCCTCTCCATCGACTGGTCACGCGATCTGGCCACCTGCGATCCCCAATATTACGGCCAGCAACAGGCGCTCTTTCTCGACATGCTCGAGGCAGGGCTCATCTACCGCAAGAATGCGGTGGTGAACTGGGATCCCGTCGATATGACCGTGCTCGCCAACGAACAGGTTGAGAACGGCAAGGGCTGGCGCTCCGGCGCGGATGTCGAGAGGCGCGAGCTGACACAATGGTTCTTCCGCATCTCCGACTATGCCGAAGAGCTGCTCGACGCGCTCGACACGCTCGACAATTGGCCCGCCAAGGTGCGCCTGATGCAGGAAAACTGGATCGGCAAGTCCCGCGGCCTGCAAATGACCTTTGCGCTGAGCGAGGCGACACATGGCCATGACGGGATCGAGGTCTACACCACCCGCCCCGACACGCTCGCCGGGGCCAGCTTCATCGCGCTCAGCACCGATCATCCCCTCGCCAAAGCCCTTGAGGCGGACGACGCAGATCTCGCGGCCTTCAACGCCGAATGCCGCAAGACGGGCACATCGGAGGCCGAGCTGGAAAAGGCTGAAAAGCGTGGCTTTGACACCGGTCTCACCGTGCAGCACCCGCTCTATCCCGACCAGACGCTGCCGGTCTGGGTGGCGAACTTCGTGCTGATGGATTACGGCACTGGCGCGGTCTTCGCCTGTCCCGCACATGACCAACGCGACCTCGATTTCGCGCGTAAATATGACCTGCCCGTCATCGACACCTTCGTGGCGATGGACGACGACACGCGGGTTGAAAACGCCGCCTTCGTGCCCCCGAAAACCGAAAAGGTCCGCTGGATCAACCAGCCCGCCGGGGTAACCCAGGCCACCGGGCAAGAGGCCATCGACGCGACCATCGACTGGGCCGAAGCGCAGGGCCTCGGCAGCGGCAAGGTCCAGTACCGTCTGCGCGACTGGGGCCTGTCGCGCCAGCGCTATTGGGGCTGCCCGATCCCGGTCGTGCATTGCGATGCCTGCGGCGTGGTGCCAGAAAAGAAAGAGAACCTGCCCGTTCGCCTGCCGGACGACGTCACCTTCGACATCCCCGGCAACCCGCTCGACCGGCACCCGACATGGCGCAACGTGCCCTGCCCGTCCTGCGGTGCGCCCGCCAGGCGTGAAACCGACACGATGGACACGTTCGTGGACAGCGCTTGGTACTATGCGCGCTTCACCGCCCCGCATGCGACAACGCCCACACGGGCGGAGGAGGCGGCCTATTGGATGAACGTCGATCAATATATCGGCGGGGTCGAACATGCGATCCTTCACCTGCTCTATTCGCGGTTCTTCGCGCGGGCGATGCACATCACCGGACATCTTCCCAAAACCGCCATCGAACCCTTCGATGCGCTTTTTACCCAGGGCATGGTCACGCACGAGATCTACCAGACCCGTGACCCCAAGGGCCGACCCGTCTACCACCTGCCCGAGGATGTCAGCGACGGCAAACTGGCAGACGGCACCGCGGTAGAGATCATTCCTTCCGCCAAGATGTCCAAGTCGAAAAAGAACGTGGTCGACCCGGTCAACATCATCTCTGCTTTCGGTGCCGACACCGCCCGCTGGTTCGTCCTCTCCGACAGCCCGCCCGAACGGGACGTGGAATGGACGGCTTCCGGGGCGGAGGCCGCCTACAAGCATCTCTCCCGCGTCTGGATGCTCTGCGACCGCATCGCCGCGATGAGTGACGGCGCCGCAGGCGCCGGAGACGAAGAGCTGCTGCGCGCGCTGCACAAGACCATATTCGATGTGACACAAGGCGTCGAATCCTTCGGTTTTAACGCCGCGATTGCCAAGCTCTATGCCTTCACCAACACGCTCGCCAAATCCAAGGCCTCCAAAGCCGCGCAGCGCGAAGCGATCATGACGCTGGCCCAACTCATGGCCCCCATGACCCCTCACCTGGCCGAGGATATCTGGGCCCATCAGGGCGGCGAAGGCCTGATCGTTAACGCCCCCTGGCCTGTGGCGGACGAGGCGATGCTGGTCGAAGACACCGTCACCCTGCCCGTTCAGGTCAACGGCAAACGGCGCGCGGAAATCAACGTACCCAAGGATATGGAGAAAACCGAGGTTGAAAAAACCGCGCTCGCGGTTGAGGCTGTGCAAAAGGCGCTAGAGGGCGGCAGCCCCAAGAAAGTCATCGTCGTACCGGGCCGGATCGTGAATGTCGTCGTTTGACCGCAGAACCCTTCTGATGCTGCCGCTGGCGCTTGCCGCCTGCGGCTTCACTCCCGTCTACGGGACGGGCGGCAACGCGCAAGCCCTTCGCGGTCAGGTTCTGGTTGATGCACCCATCAATCGCGACAGCTTCCTGCTGGTTCAAAACCTCGAACAGCGCCTCGGCCGCGCATCTGCTGCGCGCTATGCGCTGGCCCTCGACCTGAACGTCGCTGAAGAGGGCCTCGCGGTCACGCGCCAGAACGTGACCGCGCGCATCAACCTCGTCGGGACCGCCAGCTACGCGTTGCGGGATCTTACAACCGGTAACGTCGTCCACTCCGGCAGCGTCGAGAACTTCACCGGCTATTCCACCACAGGCTCCACGGTCGAGACACTCGCCGCTGAACGCGACGCCCGTGCGCGTCTTATGACCATCCTCGCAGATCAGATCACCACGCGCCTCTATGCCGTGGCCGACCTGCCCGCCGCATGAAGCTCAGTCCGCGCGAGGCCCCCGGCTATTTCCGCAAGCCCGATCCAGAGCGCATGGGCCTGCTAATCTACGGCGCCGACGCCATGCGCGTGGCCTTGCGCCGGGCCGAGGTCATCAAAGCGCTTATCGGTCCCGATGGTGAGGAAGAAATGCGCCTCACCCGCATCCCCGGCGCTGAGCTTCGCAAGGATCCCGCCCAGCTTCTCGATGCGACCAAGGCCATCGGCTTCTTTCCAGGCCCGCGCGTGGCCTTTGTCGAGGACGCCAATGACAACGCGACCCCTGCGATCATGTCCGCCGTTGAGGCTTGGGAGCCGGGCGATGCCCAGATCATCGTTACAGCCGGCGCCCTGCGCGCCACATCCAAGCTGCGCAAGCTCTTCGAAGGCCATCCCGACGCCTATGCCACCGGCCTCTACGACGACCCGCCGGGCCGGGACGAGATCGAGCGCATGTTGGCCGAAGCCGGCCTGCGCGAGGTGCCAGCCGACAGCATGACGGCGCTCACCGATCTGGCCCGCGAACTGGGGCCCGGAGACTTCCGTCAAACACTGGAAAAAATCGGCCTCTACAAACGCGGCGACACCACGCCACTCACCGTCGAAGACATCACCGCCTGCGCCCCCGCCACGACCGAGGCTGCCCTTGACGACGCCCTGCACATCGTGGCCGAGGCGCGCAGCGCCGAGATCGCCGGCGTGCTGCGCAAGCTGCAGGCCCAAGGCACGACGCCCGTCTCTCTCTGTATCGGTGCGATGCGCCATTTCCGCACGCTCCATGCGGCGGCCTGCGATCCGGGCGGCCCGGCCGCAGGTATGGGCCGCGTCCGCCCGCCGGTCTTCGGACCACGCCGCGACCGGATGATCCGTCAGGCACAGAATTGGGGCGTCAACCGGCTGGAGACCGCCCTCACCGTGCTCACCGACACCGACCTGCAACTCCGCTCCGCCGGCCAGACAGCCCCGCAAATGGCGCTGGTCGAGCGCATGCTGATCCGCCTCGCCATGCTGGGGCGGCGGTGAGGCATGTCTGCGCGCTGACCGATGGTTGCACCAGGCGAAACCTCTGAACGATGCACCGCGAACAGAAAAGAAACCTAAGAAGAGGCACTCATGTACAAAGTATACGGCAAGGTTCAATCCCGCGCGTTCCGCGTCCTTTGGGCACTTGAGGAACTCGGGCAGCCCTACGAGTTGATCGACGCCGGTGCGCAAAGCGCCGAAGTCCTCGCCGTCAATCCCATCGGCAAGATCCCCGTCCTGACCGACGGTGACGCCACCCTCACCGATTCCGCCGCCATCATGTCCTACCTCGCCGACAAGCATGGTGCGCTGACACACCCCGCCGGCACCACCGCTCGCGCCAAACAGGACGCCCTAATCCACATGGTGAACGAGGAACTCGACGCCAATCTCTGGCTCGCCATGAAACACGCAATGGTCCTGCCCGAAGACCGCCGCGTCACCGCAATCCTCCCCTCGGCTGCCTCCGACATCGAACGTGGCCTTGCGCGCATCGCGAGCCGGCTCGAAGGACCGTTCCTTCAAGGCGAGACCATGACCATAGCCGACATCCTATGCACCCATTGCCTGAACTGGACCCACGCGATGAAGTATCCCATCGAGCACGAAAACCTGAAAACCTACGCCAAGGCGATGCGGAACCGAGAGGCGTTCAAACGCGCCTCTGCCGCTTAACATACTCCGCCGCCGCCTGTCCCGCCCAGCGCCCGGTTGCAAAGCAGGCGGTCAGCAGATAGCCCCCCGTGGGCGCCTCCCAATCCAGCATCTCGCCCGCGCAGAACACACCCGGGCGGTTCTTCAGCATCAGACGTTCATCCATCGCATCAAACGCAACGCCGCCCGCGACCGAGATTGCTTCGTCCATCGGCCTCAACCCGGCATGCTGAACCTCCAAGCCCTTGATCACTTGTGCCAACTCCACCGGGTCAACTGGCAAGGGCCGCCCGAATTCGTTCAACAGCGCCGTCCTGACCGGCCCCAGTTTCAGCACCTGCCGCAGATGGTTGGCCATGCTGCGCTTGCCTCTCGGTCGGGCGAGCCTGTGCTCAACTTCAGCTTGGTCAACATCCGGCATCAGATCGATACGCAGCACATGACCCGCCCGAAGCTGCGGTGTCAGTGTATAGACCCCACCACCCTCTAGCCCCGTCGCCGAAATCACCGCTTCGCCGCGTGACACCGCCTCTCCGGCGCGAAAGGCCACGCCCTTTATCGGCTGACCCAGATGCCGCGCCATATGCTCTGACCAACTCACGCACAGCCCGGCATTCGACGGCGCGAAGGGCGTCACTTTCACCCCTTGTTCACGCAGCGCCTCTGCCCACAATCCGTCCGAGCCCAAACGCGCCCAACTGGCCCCGCCCAGCGCCAACACCGTCGCCCCGCTCGTCACCTGCCGCAAACCCTCTGGCGTCGCGAAGGACAGCGCAGCGCCGTCCCATCCGGCACAACGCCAGCGCACACGCCGCGCGACACCCAATTCGTCCAACCGGGCGATCCACGCGCGCAGGAGCGGCGACGCCTTCATCGCTTCTGGAAAGACCCGCCCCGTAGACCCTGTGAACAGCGCCTGCCCCAGCCCCCGCGCCCAATCCTGCATCGCCGCCGCATCGAAAGCCTGCAAGGCTGGGCGCAAGGCCTCCGCCTCCGGATAGGCAGCGAGCAGGGCGTCGAACGGCTCGTCCTTGGTCAGGTTCAGCCCCGATTTCCCCGCCATCAGGAACTTCCGCCCCAGTGACGGTTTGGCCTCGCAAACCAGCACCGACGCCCCCGCCCGTGCGGCCTCCTCCGCTGCCATCAGTCCCGCCGGCCCTCCGCCGATCACGACGATGTCAAAGATGTCCTTGCCTTGCGCCACCTACGCCCCATCCTGTCGGCCACGATGAGCGACCCGATCTGCCCCCTCTGCGACCGCCCGATCCCTCCGGGCGTCAAGCAAAGCCATCACCACCTGATACCGAAACTCAAGGGCGGCAAGGGCGGTCCCACCGTGCTGCTGCACCACATCTGCCACCGCGAAATCCATGCCAGCCTTTCAGAGGCCGAACTGGCCCGCAGCTACAACACCGTCGAGGCGCTGCGCGCCCATCCAAGGCTCGCCAAGTTCCTCGCCTGGATTCGTAAGCGCCCGCCCGAGTTTCAATCAAAGATCCCTGGCAAGCGCCGCCAGCGTTAACACATCGCCTTGATGCCAGCGGCAATCTCCGGCTTGGCCGCCGCTGTGTCCGCCGCGATCTCTCTCGCGGCCTCCAGCACGTCGCCCTCGACGATGCGGTCGATCAGCCCGAATGCGTAAGCCTCCTCGGCCAGGATCTTCTGCCCGCCCATCAGGATCAGCTTGGTCCGCGCAGGCCCGATCAACGCGCGCATGCGGCCGGGGTCGGAGGGTTGCGGCAGAAAACCCAGCTTCATCACCGGGTAGAAGAACTTCGCCCCCGGCACCGCGATGCGGATGTCACAGGCCAAAGCCATCCCCATGGCCCCGCCCGCGAGCGTGCCATTCAGCGCCGCGATACTCAGCCCCGGCAAGGCCGCGATGGCGCCCGACAAACGCTCCCACACATCTGACGTCGCGAGACCTGCCCGCGCCTCCTCCAGATCCGCACCGGCGCTAAAGACCTTGCCCTCGCCCGTCAGGATCAGGGCGCGGGCGTCCTGTGCGGCTTCGGCGATCTCGGCCAGTTGCGTCAGCATCTCGTGCGTCAGGGAGTTGGCCTTGTCGGGCCGGTTGATCTTGGCAACCCACAGGTCATCGTCTTTCGTCAATTCAATCATATCAATCCAACCCGTTTGCGGATGCCTTCATCGCGCAACGAAATCTCCTGTCCCACGAATTCATCCGCATCCTCGCCACACATCCAAATCAGCGCCCTGGCCGGCCAATCCGCAGGGATGTGATCGTCCCAGGCAAGCTGGCTGACCGGATTGATGCCAGACGCCTTGATCTCCCGTTGCATCTGCGTGGCCACCGTGCCCGGCGACAGACCCATCGCCCGGATCCCGTTGTCGCGCTCTTCCTTGTCGACACAGCGGGTCAGCATGGCCGCACCGGCCTTTGACGCGCAATAATGGCTCCATGCCTCGACAGGCCCATGCGCCGCGCCAGAGCTCACCGTCAGGATCGTCCCCCGCCCCGCCGCCTTCATCACCGGAAGCGCCGCGCGCATGCCGTGAAAGACGCCGGTCAGATTGATATCGATCACATGGCCCCAATCGGCTGGATCCGCCTCCGCCAGATGCGAGATCGGTTCGATCACACCGGCATTCCCGATCAGGACGTCCAGTCCGCCGAATGTCTCTGTGCAAGCCGCGACAGCCGCCTCGACGTCGCTGTAGACGCTCACATCGCACGAGACCGCGACGGCCCTTTCACCGATCTCTTTGGCCAGGCTGCGCAGGCTTTCCGTACTCCGCGCGGTCAGAACAACGTTTGCACCGGCCTCGGCGAAAACCCGCGCGGTCTCTGCTCCGATGCCGCGGCTCGCTCCGGTTATAAGTACGGTTGTATCTTGCACTTTCCTCACCCACCTGTGGTACGTGTTGGTCAACTGGTAGACTGGGCTCGCTGGCCCGTCCACCCCTTCCGGGCTCTTGACAGCCGGACGACTTTTGCGACCCCTTGGGTCTGGTATTGACTGGAAAGGTTCCCTTATGACGATTGATTTTTCACGTGTCAGCACGGCAGCGTTGATTGCAGGCTGTTTCGCGGGCACAAGCGCATACGCCGATGTGACGGCGCAGGATGTTTGGCAGGACTGGCAATCCTATATCGCAGGATCCGGTTACGAGATCACCGCGACCGAAAACATGTCCGGCAATACGCTGACGGTCAGCGACATCTCGATGTCATTGGCGATGGAAGCGGATAACAGCGCGGTTTCGGTGACGATGGGCGACCTTGAATTCGTCGAGAACGGGGACGGCACGGTCTCCGTGGTCATGCCTGAGACCGTTCCGATCGCCTTTTCCGGCACTGGTGAGGACGGCACCCCGTTTTCCGGAAAGCTCGACTATGTCCAGGACGGGTTCGAGATGGTCGCATCCGGCGAACCCGACAACATGGACTATGCCTATACCGCAGATCGGCTGGCGGTCATCATGACCGAGATTACCGCCAACGGGCAAACCCTGCCCGCGGACGCGGCCAAGATGGAGGTTGCGCTGGCGGACATTACCGGCTCCACCCAGATGGAGGTTGGGGACCTGCGCGCTTACGAGCAGACCATGTCCGCAAACACGCTGACCTACGATTTCGCGTTCACCGGTCCCGAAACCAGTGAACAGTTCAACATGACCGGCGGATCTCAGGATTTGTCCTTCGACGGAACGGCGTCGATGCCGCTTGAAATGGACCCCGACAACATGGACGCCTCTTTGCGGGAAGGTTTTGCCGCTGACGGGACCTTTAGCTATGCAGGTGGATCGACGCAGCTGAATTTTGCTGCCGAAGGCGACGAATTCGCCATGCAAACCGGGTCTGAAAGCGGAAGTGCGCGCTTTGGGCTGAGCCAGTCGGGCCTGATTTACGACATCACGCAGGCGGTCGTTTCGGCTGACATCACCACCAGCGATCTGCCCTTTCCCGTTGCGCTGAACATGGCCGAGGCAGCGATCAATCTTCTGATCCCCGTTAGCCAGGATGAGGCGGAACAGGATTTCGCCCTTGGCATGAAGATGGGCGACTTCACGATGTCAGATGCGATCTGGAACCTCTTCGATCCAGGCACTCAATTGCCGCGCGATCCCGCAACGATCGAGTTGGACTTGACCGGCAAGGCCACAATGCTGATGAGCCTGATGGACCCCGCATCAGCCGAAGCGATGGAACAGCCCGGCGCTGAACCCGCTCAGTTGAATGCGCTGACCCTGCGCAACCTTCTGGTTTCCGCGGTCGGCGCCCGCCTGACCGGTACGGGTGATTTCACGTTCGATAACTCCGACACCGAAACATTCGATGGTCTGCCCAAACCGACAGGCGCCGTTGATTTGCAACTGGTCGGCGGCAATGGATTGCTCGACAAGCTGGTGGCCATGGGCCTTCTTCCAGAAGACCAAGCCATGGGCGCACGGATGATGATGGGCCTCTTCGCCGTGCCCGGCGACGGTGAGGATACGCTTAACTCGAAGATCGAGATCAACGAGGAAGGCCATATCCTCGCCAACGGACAGCGCATCCAGTAAACCCGAAATCGGGTCAGATTATTCGACGGGGCGGCCCAGCGCTGCCCCGTTTGCATTTTCGCCGGGACTTGCAGGGCCATCACCACCGGGCTAGGTCGGCACCCAGGAAAGGGATCAGCAGACCAATGACGGATACACTTTCGGATCTCACCGAAGCACTGCTTGACGCCGCAAAGAAAGCGGGCGCAGAGAATGCAGATGCGCTTGCGGTGCGAGGAACCTCAATATCCGTCGACGTCCGCGGCGGTGCGCTTGAACAGGCGGAACGGTCGGAAGGGGTAGATATCGGCCTCCGTGTCCTGATCGGCCAAAAACAGGCCAGCGTGTCGGCGTCGGACACACGCCCCGAGACACTGGCAATGATGGCCGAACGCGCAGTGGCAATGGCCAAGGAGGCGCCGGATGACGCCCATATCGGTCTCGCCGACCCGGCCGACCTGACCCGTGGCTGGGACCTTGACGCACTGGAACTGGCGGACCCTTCACCCGAACCGGCGCCAGAGCACCTTGTCACCGATGCCAGCACGGCCGAAGCGGCAGCGCTGGATGTCAAAGGGGTGTCCCAGGTCCAGTCGGCGACCGCCTCCTATGGCGCCTCCGAAATCTATCTTGCGGCGACCAATGGCTTTTCCGGCGGCTATGCGCGCACCAACCGCTCGACATCCTGCGTGGCCATCGCGGGGACCGGGACGGGCATGGAACGCGACTATGACGGGGACATGCGGACCTATCAGTCGGATCTGCGCTCACCGGGCCAGATTGGCCAGCAGGCCGGACACTTCGCGGTCGAGCGTCTGGACGCCCGAAAGCCAGCCACCGGCAACTTTCCCGTTCTATTCGATGAACGCATCGCCTCATCCCTCATCGGTCATCTCGTCGCGGCAGCAAATGGCAGCGCGGTGGCCAGGGGGGCGTCCTGGCTTCAGCACGCGCTGGGAGAGCGGGTCCTTCCCGATCATCTGTCGCTGATCGAGGATCCTCACCTTCCGCGCAAAACAGGCTCTCGCCCGTTTGATGCCGAAGGACTGCCCACGACGCGCCGGGCTATCGTTGAAGATGGAATATTGACCGGATGGACGCTGGATCTTGCGACCGCGCGGAAGCTCGGCCTTGCGTCAACCGGCAACGCCGCGCGCAGCACCTCTGGCCCACCGTCCCCGGCGACATGGAACCTTGCGCTGACGCAGGGGGACCAGAGCAAGGCAGATCTGATGGCCGATATGGGAACCGGACTGCTGGTCACATCAATGATTGGCGCGACCATCAACCCAACGACAGGAGATTATTCCCGCGGGGCTGCGGGGATCTGGGTCGAAAACGGCGTGCCGACCTATGCCGTCAACGAATGCACGATTGCGGGTAATCTGCGCGACATGCTGCGCCGGATCATCCCCGCGAACGATGCCCGCACGCACCTGTCGCGCGTCGTGCCGTCGCTTCTGGTCGAAGGGATGACCCTTGCCGGAGCGTGATCTTTCGCTCCTGATAGAGGCAGCAGAGGCGGCCGGGGACGTCGCCCTGGGCTACACCGGAAAGACGGCAAAGCGCTGGGAAAAGCCGGATGGCGCCGGCCCCGTGACCGAGGCGGACCTGGCCGTCAACGATATGCTCGCCTCGAAGCTGCGCGCAGCGCGCCCCGATTATGGATGGCTGTCCGAGGAAAACGAGGACGATCCGGAGCGGCTGAACCGCGACAAGGTCTTTATCATCGACCCGATCGACGGCACCCGCAGCTTTGCCGACGGATCGCGCACCTGGGCCCATGCCCTGGCCGTCGCCGAAAGGGGCGTCGTGACCGCCGCGGTGATTTACCTGCCGCAACGCGACTTGCTTTACACCGCCGCATGGGGCGAGGGCGCGTCTCTGAACGGGGACAAGGTCGCTCCGACAAAGGCGGATGCGCTGGACGGCGCGGCGATCCTTGCAACAAAGGCCAATCTCGACCCGAGGCACTGGCCCGGGTCGGTGCCGAGCTTTCGCCGGTCGCACCGACCATCGCTGGCCTACCGCATGGCGCTTGTCGCGGAGGGTCGCTTCGACGGCATGTTGACCTTCATGCCGGCCTGGGAATGGGACATCGCCGCCGGAGATCTGATCCTTCGCGAAGCCGGCGCGCGGATCACCGACAAGGCCGGTGCAGCGCTGCAATTCAACAATCCGCGCCCCAAGCTCGATGGGGTCATCGCCGGAGGAACCACTGTTCATCAGGAGATCCTGGCCGCTCTGCGCATCAAATAGGCCGCGACTGCGGTGCTGCGCTTGACGCGATAGATCAATTGCTTAGGCTCGCGGCCAATTCTCACGACAAAGACCCAAAGGACACCGCCAATGGTCCAACGCCTGCACCTCGTTTTCGGCGGCGAGCTTATCGACCCATCCCGCAACGCGTTCAAGGATGTCGAGGATATCCATATCGTCGGCATGTTCCCCGACTATGCCAGCGCCTACAATGCCTGGAAGGCGGAGGCGCAGCGCACGGTCGACAACGCACATATGCGCTACTTCATCGCGCATCTGCACCGCCTTCGCGACGAGGAAACCGAAGCCTCCTCGACCGAGGAGCTGGGCTGATCCCTTGGCGCGGTCGCTCAGCCTCGCGGCCTATCGGGCGCTTTCGGCACGCAAGCCGCAGGCGACCTTTGCGCCGCCCGTAGATCGCCCGGAGGGCGAGGTCCTATGGGCGCACGCCACAAGCAGCATGCGGCTGGCGGCGCTGCAGAACTTTGGCTTCCGGCTCAAACAGCAACGTCCGGACCTGCACGTGCTGATCACAACGTCACAACGGACCGGACCGGGGGAAGAGCTGTGGCAGGGCGCCGACTGGATTTGCCCGCTTGTCCCCGATCACCCCGAGCTTGCGCGCGCCTTTCTCGACCACTGGCGCCCCGATCTTGGCGTCTGGACGGGCGGGTATCTGCAACCGAACCTAATCAGCACGGCACGGGAACGCGATCTTCCGATGGTCCTGATCGATGCGGATAACGAGGGCTTTGACGAAGCAAGGCACAGCTGGTTTCCAAGTCTGATACGCTCTTGTCTTGGATGCTTCGAGACCATCCTGTCCGCTGATGAGGCAACCGCCGAACGGCTGATCCGTCTAGGTGCAAAGGCCGAGAAGGTCACCGTTTCGGCCCGGTTGCGAAACGGAAGCATGCCGGTCGCCATCAACGAAACCGATCTGAAAGAGGTCACCGATATGCTGGGCGGTCGTCCCATCTGGCTCGCCGCGCATGTGCAGCCGGATGAAGTGGAAACCGTGCTCGCGGCGCATCGGCATGCGATCCGGCTTGCCCATCGGCTGCTCCTGGTTCTGCTGCCCGCATCACCGGATCAGGCCGACGCCTACCGAACGATGCTTGAGCAGGCGGGAATGCGGTGGTCCGATTGCGATACGACAGATGACAGCACCCAGGTCCTCCTGTGCGACACCGAATGCGGGCTGGACGAAATTGCGCTTTGGTATCGGGTCGCTCCGCTCAGCCTTGTGGGCAGCTCGCTCAAGCCCGGATATGGCGGACATGACCCTTTCATGGCGGCGGCCTTCGGCTCTGCCATTCTCTACGGGCCCAACGTGCGCAACCACCTGAGCGCCTATTCCCGCCTCGCCTCAGCCGGGGCGGCGCGGATTGTGAAGGATGCCGATACGCTCAGCGCCGCCGTCTCCCGCCTGATCGCGCCGGATCAGGCCGCCTCCATGGCGCTTGCGGGGTGGGAAGTCGTGTCCGAAGGGGCGCATCTGACCGATCAGCTTCTTGAACTCGCCCATGACACACTCGACCACGCGGGACCGCATTGATGCGGCCGCCATCCTTCTGGGACAATCCAGCGGACCGCCCCGGGCTGGCAGCCCGGCTTCTCGGCCCTCTGGGCGCGCTCTACGCCGCGGCCACCGCCCGCCGCCTTGCAAAAGGCCGCCCGGTCCGGCCTGGCGTTCCGGTGATCTGCGTGGGCAACCTGAATGCCGGCGGTACCGGCAAGACGCCCACGGTCATCTGGCTTCAGGAACGCCTGCGCGATATGGGCCATACGCCGCACATCATCTCCCGCGGTTATGGAGGGTCGCTGACAGGTCCCGTGGAGGTGCTGCCCGCCCGCCACAAGGCCTCCCAAGTTGGTGACGAACCCCTGCTTCTGGCCGCATTCGGCGATGTCTGGGTCGCACGGGACCGGGCCGCCGGAGCACGGGCCGCCGTCGAAGCCGGGGCCACGGTTCTGATCCTGGATGACGGTTTTCAGAACCCCGCCTTGGCACAGGATCTTTCGATCATCGTGGTGGATGCGGCGCGGGGATTTGGCAATGGCTTCTGCCTGCCAGCTGGCCCTCTGCGCGAACCGGTTCAAACCGGCCTTGCCCGCGCCGATCTGCTCCTCTCTATAGGACCGCCTGCCGATCAGGCGCGGTTCACTCAGCGCTGGGATCATGCTATCGCGCTGCCGCACCTCACCGGCGTGCTTGAGCCTTTGCAGACCGGTATGGATTGGTCACAAACCCGCGCTCTCGCCTTTGCAGGGATCGGACATCCCGAAAAGTTCTTTGCCACGCTTCAGGCTCTGGGCGCCGATCTTGCCCGAACCGAAGCGCTCGACGATCACCAGACGTTGAGCCCCGCCCTGCTCTCCCGTCTGGAGGCCGAGGCGCGGGCACTTGGCGCACAATTGGTGACAACCGAAAAAGATGCGGCGCGTTTGCCTGCAAGTTTCAGACCCAAAGTCATCACTTTGCCGGTGCGGCTGCAGATCGCCGACCATGAAACACTCGAAAACAGGCTGAACGAGGTCGCGCCGGCGCCCTGAGCCTGCTTTCTTCGTCAGCCGTCCTCTCCAAGCTTGGGTGCCGGACGATGCAAGGCCAGTTCCGCGTCCGAGAACCGAAAGGGCGCACGCACACCCGGCACGCCATCCAGTTCGATCTGCATGCCCCGCGCCTGCACATGGGGGTCGGACATGACTTCGGCCAGATCGTTGATCGGCCCCGCAGGCACGCCCGCCGCTTCGCAAGCCGCAAGCAGATCGGCCTTGGCGCGCTGACGGGTCGCCTCGGTCAATCGTCTGGTCATCTCTTCGCGATTGGCGATCCGATCCTTGTTGCGCAGATACTCCGGCGCCTCCGCCATCTCCTCAAGCCCCAGCAGGCCGCACAACCGCTGATACTGCCCGTCATTTCCGGTGGCGATGATGATGTAGCCATCCGCACAATCGAAAACCTGATAAGGCGTGAGGTTCATATGCGCATTGCCCATCCGCCCCGGTGCCACGCCAGTCGTCAGGTAGTTCATCGCCTGATTGGCCGTGACCGCCACAGCCACGTCCAGCAAGGACATGTCGATATGCTGGCCCCTGCCGGTCTGCGTCCTTTGATGCACAGCCGCCAGGATCGCGGTCGTCGCGTAGACGCCGGTAAAGATGTCCGTGATCGCCACGCCTGATTTCTGCGGCTGGCCCTCGGGCTCTCCGGTGATCGACATCAGCCCCGACATGCCCTGAATGATAAAGTCATAACCCGCGCGATGCGCGTAAGGGCCGTCCTGCCCGAAGCCAGTGATCGAGCAGTAGATCAACCTTGGGTTCACCTCTTTCAGGCTGTCATGGTCCAATCCGTATTTCGCGAGCCCGCCTAGTTTGAAATTCTCGATTAGAATGTCTGCGTCCCGGACCAGTTCTCTCACACGGGCCTGGCCCTCTTCCGTGCGGAAATCCACGACGACAGACGCCTTACCGCGATTGGTCGAGTGGAAATAGGCGGCAGAAACGTCCTGATCCCGCTCAACAAAAGGGGGACCCCAGGCTCTTGTATCATCACCTGCGGGGCTTTCGACCTTGATGACCTCGGCACCCAGATCAGAAAGCGTTTGACCGGCCCAGGGGCCGGCCAGAACACGTGCCAGTTCGATGACCTTGAGGCCGTCCAGCGGCGCGGCCATCAGCTGCCCGCGGCCGCTTCGATCCGTGCCGCGAAATCGTCGTAGCTCATGTTTTCGTACTTGGTGCCGTTGATGACAAAGCTGGGGGTCGAGTTCACGCCATGCTCTTCAGCGTTTTGCTGATACCAGGCAACCAGCGTGCGCGCCTTGTCACCGTCCTGAAGGCAGGCCTCAAGCGTTTCGTTTTCAATCCCGGCAAGACGTCCGATGCGCCGCAGCTCGTCCACGATCTCGGTTGGTCCACCTGCACGCGACCAATTGGGTTGGTCCTGATAGAGCACTTCGGTTATGCCAAAGAATTTGTCCGGCCCCGCGCAGCGCGCCACCATGGAGGCCCAAAGACCGAAGCGGTCAAAATACACTTCGCGATAGACGAACTGGACCTTGCCGGTATCGATATAGTCGGCCTTGAGTTGCTTGAACGGCCCCTGATGGAAGGTCGCGCAATGCGGGCAGGTATAGGACGCGTATTCGATTACCGTAACCGGGGCGTCCTCTGACCCCATCGTCATTTCGACGATGCCGGACGTATCAATATCTTCCGCTGATTCCTGCGCATTTGCAGCGCCGACAAGCGGATTGGCAGGTGTCGGTGAACCCGAAAAGCTGGACCAGGCGAAAACACCCAGACCCAGCACGACACAGGCTGCCAGGGCAGCAACAATACGGGTCATCTATACCCCTTTCCTCATAGTGTGCTTTGTCATCACATTCCGTCCCAGCCGCTCCAGCGCGTTGCGCAGATCCTCGTCCTCGACAGGAGCGGCTGTCTCTTTCGCGGCCGCCGCAACCTCGGGCCGTGGCGCGTCCTGAACGTGATCTCTCGGTCTTGCCTCAAAGGCAACTTTTCCTTCGGAAAACCCGGTCGGCGCAGTTTGCGTGATCCGTATATGGGAGATCGCGTTATAGCCGTAGACCGCATTCACCTTGTGGCGCAGCTGCTCTTTCTGCATCTCCAGCATCGGCGCCTGGGCACCGGTGGTCAGCAGGGTCAGCGTGGCACCAAGCCCACCGCGCCCATAGCTGATATTCACGGGGCGGGCGATCTTGCAGATATCCGCGCCGACGACATCATCCCAATGGGTCAACAGCCGCGATACGGCAAAGCCACGGCTTTCGCCGGCACGACGGATCCGGTCCCCCAGCAGAGCAGAGGTCTGTTTGAACCCAAATGTGGTCGAGCGGCGCCGCGGCATCACTTCATTTCCTCAAGCTTCACTCTATTCTAGAGAGCGATCACAAAGACGCCAGTCAAACCGAGCGGGGAATACATAAACAATGCGTTATAGCGCGGATGCCCAAGACCTGCTCGCCTGGTATGATCGCCATGCCCGCGTCATGCCTTGGCGTGTCTCTCCAACCGACCGCGCGGCGGGCATCCGGCCAGATCCATACGCCGTCTGGCTGTCCGAGGTCATGCTGCAACAGACCACGGTGGCGGCGGTTCGGGACTATTTCCGACGGTTCACTGCGCGCTGGCCCGGTATACGCGACCTTGCCGCTGCGGAGGATGCGGAGGTCATGGGCGAATGGGCCGGTCTGGGATACTACGCAAGGGCGCGGAACCTTCTGAAATGCGCACGCGTGGTTGCGAACGATCTGAACGGCCGATTTCCCGATACTTATGATGGCCTTCTCGCCCTACCCGGCATCGGCCCTTATACTGCGGCAGCCATCTCCTCTATCGCGTTCGACCGGGCAGAGACGGTGCTGGACGGCAATGTCGAACGTGTCATGGCGCGGCTCCATGATATCCATGATCCGCTGCCCGGGTCCAAACCGCTTCTGAAGGAAAAAGCCGCCGCCCTCACGCCATCGGTTCGACCGGGCGATTACGCACAGGCCGTGATGGATCTGGGGGCCACGATCTGCACGCCGAAATCACCCGCCTGTGGCATTTGTCCCTGGCGGGATCCATGTGCCGCGCGCGCAGAGGGCACCGCGGCTGATCTGCCCCGCAAGATGCCTAAGAAAGCCAAACCGACCCGCTACGGTATCGTCTATCTGGGGCGCCGCGCCGATGGAGCCTGGCTGATGGAGCGGCGCCCCGATAAGGGGCTTCTGGGCGGTATGCTGGGCTGGCCCGGAACCGACTGGGGCGAACATGTTGCCGATACGCCGCCCTGCCCGGCCAATTGGCAAGATCTGGGCACTGAGGTGCGTCACACATTCACGCATTTCCATCTGATTTTGACGGTGAAAGTCGCCGACCTCCCGCTTGGGCAATCTGCAGGAAACGGGTTTTTCGTCGAAAAAACCGATTTCCGCCCGTCCGATCTGCCGACCGTCATGCGCAAGGCATTCGATTTGGCGCGCACCGCCTAGATCAGCGATAATCTGCCAGAAATCGCCACTCCCGCCTTTCGCATTGGCAGCCGAAACCTCGGAAATATTGTGATTTCCGGGGGTTGAGTGAGTCGCATGCATCTTTTGCGTGACGCGAGGAATGGCGATGGCGGACAATACCAGCAGCAACCCGGCCACCGAAGGCAACGATAATTTCAACGGCACCGGAGGGCAGGACACCTTTACCGGTGGCTTCGGCGACGACACGATCAACGCGGGCGATGGCGACGATCTGATTATCGGCGATGGTGCCCCGCCGACAGGCTGGCACTATGAGGCGTTTGATTTCAA
Source organism: Thalassococcus sp. S3 (assembly GCF_004216475.1). Lineage (GTDB taxonomy): Bacteria > Pseudomonadota > Alphaproteobacteria > Rhodobacterales > Rhodobacteraceae. The sequence continues at coordinate 4,404,095 of NZ_CP022303.1, forward strand.
TTTTGACTCCAGTGCAGGCCAGGCCTTCGACATAGAAAGCGGCACGCGCATTGGTTCGGGCTACGTCACTGATTTCGACGAATCCAACCTGGTCAACACATTACGGGGAACCAACGGTAACCCTCAAGACTTCGGTATCGTATATACCAGCACGCTGAACGTTACCGCTGGTGGTGTCTATACGTTCTCTACCAGGTCCGACGATGGCTCGACCCTTCAGATATTTGATTCCAACGGCGATCCAGTGCTGTGGGACAGTCAGAGCAATCCGCCCGCAGGCAACGAATATCTGAACAACGACTTCCATCAGGCCGCCAATACACGCTCAGGCCAGATCACGCTCGATCCGAACGAGACTTACACAATCCAACTCCGGTACTGGGAAAATGCGGGGCAGGACGTATTGTCGGCGACCGTCAGCGGACCCGACACTGGCGGGGCGACCCAGAATCTTGTCAATTCCCCCATGATCGGGCAGCCGCCCGACCCGGATTTCTCGGTCACCGGCACCCCTGCCGGCGCCGAAGGGGACGACTCCCTTTCGGGTGGCAACGGGTTCGACACGATCATCGGCAATGGTGGCAACGATACCCTCGACGGCGGTGGCAACAGCGACACGCTGATCGGCGGCGAAGGCAACGACTCGATCACCGACAGCGATGGTTCGAACTTTGTCGATGCCGGTGAGGGCGACGATACGGTCTTTATCACCGGCGCGACCGAGCAGAATACCGTCGATGGCGGGGCGGGCGACGATTCGATCACCGTTTTCGATTCTGCCCAATCCAACAACAGCATTGACGGCGGAACCGGCGACGACACCATCATCACCGGCGATAGCAGCGACACGATCAACGCCGGAGCGGACAACGACTCGATCCAGTCGGGCGCGAATGCGGATATTATCTCGGGCGGGGCGGGCGACGATTTCATCGATTCCGGCGATGGGTCGGACGAGATGACGGGCGGAGAGGGCTTCGATACCTTTGTCGTCACCGGCGGCAACGATACGATCGTCGATTTCGAATTCGGCACCGGAAATGACCCGGATGACGGGGACCAGACCAACAACGACTTCCTCGATCTCGAACCATACTACGATTCCGTTTTCGAGGTACGCGCGGACCTTGCTGATGACGGCCTTCTGAACCAGTCCAATCAGGGCGAGACCGTATCAGGCGGTGTGGTCGACTATTCCGACAACACCAGCCTTCCCGGCACCATCGAGCTGCAGGGCGTCGATCCCAACGACATCACCTTTGATACCGTCAACGTGGTCTGTTTTACCAAGGGCGCGATGATCCGCACGCCATCGGGCGACCGACCGATTGAGACGCTGCGTGTCGGAGACATTGTCGAAACGCTGGACGATGGCGCGCAACCGATCCGCTGGATCGGTCATGCCGGGCTTGACGCGGCAACGCTTTCAAGGGCCCCGTTCAACCGGCCAATTCTGATCCGCAAGGGCGCCTTCGGGCCCGGGCGTCCTGCACGCGACATGCGGGTCTCACCCCAACACCGGATGCTGTTGCAGGGCTGGAACATCGACCTGCATTTCAGCGAACGGCAGGTTCTGGCGCCGGCAAAGGGACTTGTCGACGGACACACCGTCCTTATCGACGAAGACGCGCAGCGCGTCCACTACATCCACATCCTCTTTGACCAGCATCAGGTTGTTTTCGCCGATGGGATGCCCAGCGAGAGCTTCCATCCCGGCGCGCAGGGCCTCGACGCGATAGGTCACGCGGCGCGGGCCGAGGTCATACGCCTCTTTCCGCATATGTCCTGGGACCAGGCTGGCTTTGGCAACACTGCAAGAATGTGCCTGAAAGTCAGTGAGGCACGTCTGCTGACCACCTGAACGTGTTTCGCGGGCCGCACGTGGCACTAGAACGCAGCCAGGCCGCAAGGTCATGCTTTGGTCCAGGACCAGTCCGGCCCTATACTCTCCTCCAGCTTGAGGAGGCCGCGCATGATCGCACCCGCAGACCTCGCCCGCTGGCAACGCGCGGCGCCGTTCTGGATTTCCCTGACCTTGCCGCCACTGGCGCTGATCAGCGCGAGCTATGGCGGCTGGACCTTGCTCCTGTTGCCGCTTTACACGTGGTATGCCTTTGGCATGCTCGACGCCGTGTTGGGGTTGGAGCTGGAGAATGCCGACCTCTCTGCAACAGAGGATGATCTGACCCTCTACAAGGCGATCACGATGCTCTGGGCGCCGGTGCAGTTCCTCACGATCTTCGGGCTGATCTGGTACGCCTCCTCCGCGCCGCACCTGAGCGGCTGGGAGAAGGTCGGGCTGTTCTTCGGCGTGGGCGTCATCTCGGGCACGGTGGGCATCAACTACAGCCACGAATTGATGCACCAGAAAAATAAGGTCGAACGCTGGATGGCCGATGTCCTTCTGGCGATGGTGCTCTATTCGCACTTCCGGTCCGAACATCTGCTTGTGCATCACCGCTATGTCGGCACGCCCCGCGATCCGGTGACCGCCCGTTACAACGAAGGCTTCCATCGCTTCTATCCGCGCGTGTTACGGCAAAGCTTCGTCTCGGCGTTCAAGGCCGAAAAGGCCATGCTCGCCCGAAAAAACCGGCCCTGGCACGACCGCAGCAACCCATTCCTGCGCTATTGGGCCTTGCAGGGCGGTATGTTGCTTCTGGCCTTTCTTCTGGGCGGCTGGGTCGGCGTCGGGCTCTTTCTCATGCAGGCCGGTGTCGCGATCTGGCAGTTGGAACTGGTCAACTATGTCGAGCATTACGGCCTGACCCGAAAGCATCTGGGCGACGGAAAGTACGAGCACGTCAAACCCCAGCATTCCTGGAACTCCGCCCAGAAGGCCTCGAACTGGCTGCTGATCAACCTGCAGCGCCATTCGGATCATCACTTCAAGCCCGACCGCCGGTTCCCGCTGCTGCAAAACCACACCGAAGCGGATGCCCCGCAACTGCCTTACGGCTATCCGGTGATGACCGTGGCGGCGATGATCCCGCCCCTCTGGCGCCGCGTCATGAACCCCCGTGTCCGCCGCTGGCGCGAGATGTACTACCCAGACATCACCGATTGGACGCCCTACAACAAACACGCCTTGCCGCAGCCGCGCTGACTATCATCTCCTCACATTGACGCAGGTGTCCCCGGATCGCGCGTATCCCCGCTTATGCGCGGACGCGCAAGGCCGCTTTGGGTCATCAGCGTTGTGCTACAGGGGCCACCATGATCAGGTCCCATTGCGCAAAGACGTCAAGGGAGGTCCTTTCAATGTCCGATGCTGTCAATGCCACTTGCGACAGGCTGGTTGAAAAGCTCGCACGTCTGCGCAGACAGGATAGCGGCTGCACGGTTTTCGGCGCGGATCATCACCGGTATCTCCATGATCCGCCCCTCACAACAACCGCACTTGAAGCGATCGAAACCCGGATCGGCACCCGCGTCCCCGAGGCCTTTCGCGCCTATCTCCTGCGGATCGGAAACGGCGGCCCTTCCCCTTATGGTGGCGCGGGTCCGTCCTATGGCGTGCTTGCGGTGACGGCGGACTCTATCGACGTCCATAGAGTAAAGCAGCCCTGTCGGCTCACCCCGGACATGTCTGAGGCGGAATGGTCGAAACTCACCGAAGCATGGGACAAGGACGGCCTGACGCAAGCCGAAGAAGACGCTGCCGACGATGTGATCTTCGGCGGCATCCTGCCGATCTGCGAAAAGGGCTGCGGAAGCTGGGAAGGCCTGGTCATGCATGGACCTCATGCGGGCCGGATCGTGATCGTGGGGGATATGCGTGCAGGCTACACCCTGTTTCCAGATTTTCTGGCTTGGTATGAAGACTGGCTTGATAACGCTCTGCACACAACTTCGGTGCTGCCAGATTAACCATGCGCAGGCCGAGGAAAAATGCAACAGAACGTTCCATCCGGCCCGGCAGAAACAGTATGAGCTTCGCTGAATGCTGCCGCGTCTCAAAGAACCGGTCGAGCCAACCTTGCCTGTTTCCCATGACCCGGCGCATGGTCGTTTTCTTTGGACCGCACATTTGAGACATCATAAGCTGCTTGGCCTCACGTGGACATCAGACCTTTCTTGCAGCAGTGGAACATCCGGCAAGAATTGGAGGACTTCCAAGGCGTGTCGGGTAAGGCACCACGCACCAACAAAGGTTCGTTGGATTTTCATCCTGTCATTGATACTGCCCGCCTTGCTTAGGACGCGCCCAGACCGAATGCCCAGGGCACTGGACGACCAGACATGTGCGCCGAGAAAGACACACAACACGTCCGACGATTTGCCGCCAGACCGGGCCTGTCCTCGCCCTTCGACTGAAACGACAAACGGGGATATCGTGACCTCCCCTTCGCCTAACGAAAATGACCTGTCCGCATCCCTCTGGGGAAGACACCGCGCCGATAAGATCGACGCTAGTCGCATGTCACACGGTCCAAACCGCCAAAGCCTTGTCCAGGCCCCTGATCGCCTGGCCACCGTGCCGCGTCAGGCCCGCGAGGGCCGGGCTGTCTTCACCGGATTCCTTGATGACCTGCCCACGCAGATGATCGCTTACCACGATCTGGACCTCGAGATCTCGGGTCAGCTTCTCCAGCCGGTTCGCCACGTTCACCGTGTTCCCGATCACCGCGTATTCCAGCCGGTTAGCGCCGATATCGCCCAGAACGACCGGACCGTAATGCACGCCGATGCTTGCCTTGATCGGTGGCTCTCCGCCCCTCACGCGCTCGTAATTGTATTGCGACACCGCCTGGATCATCGCCTTCGCGCAGCTTAGCGCGTTTGTCGCATCTTTCTCGCCCGCCATCGGTGTGCCGAAGGTCGCCATCAGCCCGTCGCCCAGATACTTGTCCAGCGTACCGTCATGGGCAAAGACCTCCGCCTCCATGCGCCCGTGAAAGCGCCTGAGCGTCTTGATCACCTCCTGCGGATGCCGGTCCGCCGCGAGATGCGTGAACCCCACGATATCGACAAACAGCACCGCCACATTGTGGTTCCGGATCGCCTTAAGCGGCTCGTCATTACGGGACAATTCCTCAACCACGTTGGGCGAGAAATACCGCGACAGGTTCGCCCTTTCCCGCTCGAGCGAGGCATTGCTGAGCAAGAGCCTGTTGAACCGCCTGACACAGAGGGCCAGCGTGTAGGTGCAGATCAGAAAGACCACGATCTCCTGCGCGCGGATGTCGAAGTTCATCGCATTTGGATCCAGCAGCTTGGCCATCGCCTCCTGCCCCGTGAGCGCCAGAGACAAGGCGCCCGACAATTCGGGATCGGTGGCACCCAGCCACCACATCAGAAGCGCCGCGATCAGCCACATCGTGACCGTCCAATGGCCCAGGGCCATGATCGTCTTCCACGAAAAGGCAAGTGTGCCGCCCGTCAGAATTACAAAGAAATAGAGGAAGTTCTCGAACCGATAGACCATCGGGTCAGGCCAATCATTCACCATGAAAGGGTTCGGAAAAACCAGCGCAAAGGTCATCAACGCGATGTCAACAAAGATGCAAAAAAGCTCTGCGCTGGACCGGCCCACCCGACCGACACGGCGCAAAAACCATCCGTTTATCGCCATGAGGGCCAGCAGGATGTGATAGTACAACATCTCCCAACTTGGGTTGAGAAAGGGGAGAAGCACGGCGATGACTGACAGTGCGACCCACCGGGCCTTTGTCGCCAGCTCAAGACCCTCACGCTTGTGCCGCTCTAACGCATCGCGGGTGTATTTGTTCTGCTCCACAAGGTCGGCTTCGGTCATCCGTTCAGGAAGATCTTCGGCTGTGAATGTGGGCAATGACCCAGACGTGTCGGCCATCTTGCACTCCTCGTCAGCGATGCATGCATACTAGATAGGATGTTTATTCAATTTACATCACCTAAATGCAAAAAAAGCCACTGTGTAGCGCTGAACCATTCGCGGCGAAGGCAAGGTGCCTCAGCGAGGCAGCGGGATGATCAGTCCGGCAATCTCACCGTCAGCTCGATCTCGATCTTAAGGTCAGGCTCGGCCAGGGCGGCCACACCGACACCGGTGATCGATGGTTTGGTGCCGGCGAGCATGTCGAGAATGACGGGAAATGCCTCGGCCATGGCCGCATCGTTCAGATCGGTCATGAAAATCCGCATGATCGCGATATCGTCGGGCGTCGCGCCCAGCGCATCCAGCGCCGCCAGGGCATTTCCGGCGGCAATTTTGGTCTGCTCCTCTAGGCTTTCGGGAATGGCGGAGCTGTCCGGTCGGCGCGCCACCTGGCCCGACACATACGCCATGCGCCCCGGTTCCACGATTGAGATCTGCGAATATCCAAGCTCTTCGGCATTCGGCAATGTGGCGGGGTTCATGCGGGTGATGTTCTTTGACATGGTAATCCTGTGTTCGCTTCGATCGACAAAGCGCCTGCGGCGCGATCTGAGCAGATGTAGGGATCGCAGCGCCTGCATGGAACCTGACCATCCTGAAAGAGACTGCGGGTTTGCATCTGCTTTATCGCCGCCGAGCGTGTTGATTTAAGGCATGGAATGGCCATATCGGATAAAACTCAGATATTGAAATGCCCAGAACAAACGCCCGTCAGGAGCCGGTGCGCGCTCCCATTCAAAAAAGAAGTCAGAAGCGGGTGGAGCAGATCCTCGACGCTTCCAAAACTCTGATCAGCGAAAAGGGAACGGCTGGCCTCAAGATGGGGGACATCGCGGCCACTGCTGGAATCTCGATGGCGTCGATCTATCAGTATTTTCCGAACAAGCGGGCGATCGTTGCCACGCTGGCCAAGGCGCAGTTGGACGCCAACACCAAGAAGAACGAAGAGATCTTGTCCGAGCGCCCGGCCTCGCTGAGGGAGTTGTCACATATCACAACCCGGCTTTTGAACCAGTATTACGACATGACCCGCGACGACCCGGTCGTGAACGATATCTTGATGGGATACGCCACCGACAAGGAAGTGCAATCAGTGGACCATGCGGACACGCTCCGCAATCGCGACGCGATTTTCGAGGCATCGAAACACCTGTTTCTTGAAGACAGGCACGAAGAGGCCAAGAGGGCGCTGTTGCTGATCGTCTCACTGGGCGGCGCCGCCGTTCTTGCGGCCATTCAATTTGACACAAGGGAAGGCCGTAAAACGATGGATGAAGCGATCAGGATGCTGGATGCCGCATGGACGACTTCGATCTTGCCACTTGAGCGCCCGAAGAGCGATACCAAGGGCTGAACGTCCGACGGCCCGCGATGGATTTCGCCTGCCAGAGACCTCTTGCGGTGGCAGGTCAGACAAAACCCTGTCCAACCTCACGATCCAAAATCATATCCTATCCCGAAAATTCGGGTTCAAACGGTTCAAATGCCCGGCCCATGCACTTTGGATGATAACAAAAAAGGCCCCGCCGAAAGAGGCGGGGCTCAGGTAGAGTGCCATGTGTCAGGCCACAGGCACCGGCGGTATTGTTTATTTCAGGATTGCAGCTCCGACCGGATCTGCTGGCGCAAGACATCAATGGGCACCGTCTTGCCATCGCGTTTGAAACGCCAATAGGTCCAGCCATTGCAACTGGGCGCGCCTTCCAGGTGGGCGCCAACCTGGTGGATCGAACCCTTGATCTCGTGCCCGACAAGCGTGCCATCGGCACGGACCTTGGCGATCTCGCCACGTGGAGAATAAAGCGCCTCACCCGGGCGCAGCATGCCGCGCTCGACCAACTGGCCAAAGGGCACGCGCGGCTCGGCGCGTTTCGAGGCCGACACCTGAAGCGCCTCGCGGTCGAATTTGCGAACCTTGGCGATGCGCGCTTCGGCCACCTTGCGATAGGCGGCCTCTCTCTCAATCCCGATGAACTCACGTCCCAGCATCTTGGCCACCGCACCCGTCGTGCCCGTGCCGAAGAACGGGTCGAGCACCACGTCGCCGGGATTGGTCGACCCGACGAGCACGCGGTGCAGAAGGCTCTCGGGTTTTTGCGTGGGATGCGCCTTGTCGCCGTTGGCGTCCTTGAGCCTTTCATGGCCTGTGCAGATCGGCAGGACCCAGTCGCTGCGCATCTGGATCCCCTCGTTCAGGGCCTTGAGCGCCTCATAGTTGAACGTGTATTTGGCACCTTCGCCCTTGGAGGCCCAGATCATCGTCTCATGCGCATTCGTAAACCGCTTGCCGCGGAAATTCGGCATCGGATTTGATTTGCGCCAGACCACATCGTTCAGGATCCAATAACCGGCATTCTGCAAGGCAGAGCCCACCCGAAAGATGTTGTGATAAGAGCCGATCACCCAAATCGCCCCGTTGGGTTTGAGCAATCGGCGCGCCGCGTTCAGCCAGTCTTGGGTAAATCTGTCGTAAGCGGCGAAAGAGGCAAACTGGTCCCAGTGATCGTCCACCGCATCCACGCGGGAATTGTCGGGACGATGAAGCTGGTTCTTGAGCTGAAGATTATAGGGCGGATCGGCAAAGATCAGATCTACAGACGCCTCCGGAAGGCTCTGCATCACTTCGATGCAGTCCCCGTCGATAATCGTATTGAGAGGGAGCGCGGCTGCGCCCTTCGTTTTGGTCACGGTCATTCTCTGCCTCAGTCCCGGCGTTTATACGCTCATTGGTTGAGTGGCAGAATGAGTCATACCCGATTCGCCGTCAATTTCTTTTTTGAATCAACTGCTTATAGATTTCTCTTGATACAATATATTGTGGACCGGGGCGAAGGACCGTCTATGATGTGGGGTCACGCCCAGATGTTGAAGTGCGGCTTTGTGCGCAGGAGTCGGGTAACCGGCATTCGTTTCCCAGCCATAGCCGGGATGCTGTTGCGCCAAATCCACCATCATCCGGTCGCGACATATTTTGGCCACAATCGAAGCCGCCGCGATGGACATGCATTTGGTGTCGCCCTTGACCAGAGCGAGATGCGGAAGAGTGATTTCCCGCGGCACCATCCGCCCGTCGATCAGCAGAAAATCGGGCTGAGGGTCGAGTGCGGCCACCGCCCGCTCCATCGCCAGATGAGAGGCGCGCAGGATGTTGAGCTGGTCGATCTCCGCGACGGAGGCATGGGCGATGGCGACCTGGGCCCGCTCATGGATCTCGGTATCCAGCCCGCCCCTGATCTTTTTGCCCAATTGCTTGGAATCGTTCAGACCCTCGGGCAGATCCTTGGGGTTCAGCACCACCGCCGCCGCTGTCACGGGCCCGGCGAGGGGGCCGCGTCCGACCTCATCAACGCCGGCCACGCGCAGGTATCCCTGCGCGTATGCCTTCTTTTCATAGCGAAAGCTTGGGAGCTTCTTGGTCGTCTCAGGAGACATCCTTGTAAGTGATCTCCCTGCGATCCTCACCCGGCGCAGTTTTCTCGCGCCGCACGATGAGGCGGTTCAGTGCGTTCACATATGCTTTGGCACTGGCGACCACGGTGTCGGTGTCGGCGGATTGGCCGGTTACGATGCGCCCGTCCTCCTCCATCCGCACACTCACGGTGGCCTGCGCGTCGGTGCCTTCGGTCACCGCATGCACCTGGTAAAGCTGCAGTCGCGCAGTATGGGGAAAGAGCGCCTTCACGGCGTTGAAGGTCGCATCGACCGGCCCGTCACCGGTCTGGCTGGTGGTCTTTTCGACCCCGTCGATCTGCATCACCAGATCGGCCTGTTGCGGCCCTTCGGTGCCACATTGTACCCGCAGCGAGGTGATCTTGAGCCGGTCATTCTCCGGATCCTCGCCCGCGCGCATCAGGGCCACGAGGTCGTCGTCATAGACCTCCTTCTTGCGGTCGGCGAGGTCCTTGAAGCGCACGAAGACATCCTTGAGCTGGTTGTCCCCCAGCTCAAACCCCAGATCCTTCAGCTTGGCACGAAGGGCGGCCCGGCCGGAATGCTTGCCCATGACCAGCGAGGTCTCGGACAGGCCCACATCTTCGGGGCGCATGATCTCGAACGTCTCGGCGTTCTTGAGCATACCGTCCTGATGGATCCCGCTTTCATGAGCGAAGGCGTTCTTGCCCACGATGGCCTTGTTGAATTGCACCGGAAAGCCGCTGACCGTGGCGACCCGGCGCGAGATGTTCATGATCTTCTTGGCGTCGATGTCGGTGTAATAGGGCATGATATCGCCTCGCACCTTCAGCGCCATCACCACCTCTTCCAGCGCGGTGTTGCCCGCGCGCTCGCCCAGACCGTTGATCGTGCATTCGATCTGCCGCGCGCCGCCTTCGACAGCGGCCAGGCTGTTGGCCGTGGCCATGCCCAGATCGTTGTGACAATGGGTGGCAAAGATGACATCCTGCGCACCCGGCACCTCAGCAATCAGCCGCCGGATCAGATCGGCGCTTTCAACCGGCGCGGTATAGCCCACTGTGTCCGGAATATTGATCGTGCTGGCCCCGGCCTTGATTGCGATCTCGACCACACGCGCAAGGTAGTCCCATTCGGTCCGCGTCGCATCCATCGGCGACCATTGCACGTTGTCGCACAGATTGCGCGCATGGGTGACCGTCTCGTGAATGCGCTCTGCCATCTCATCTTGGGTCAGGTTCGGGATGGCGCGGTGCAGCGGAGAGGTTCCGATAAAAGTGTGAATCCGCGGCTGCTTGGCGTGTTTCACCGCCTCCCAACAGCGGTCGATATCGCCGATATTGGCCCGCGCGAGACCGCAGATAACCGCGTTCTGTGCGTTCGCGGCAATCTCGCTGACGGCTTTGAAATCCCCTTCCGACGCGATGGGAAAGCCTGCCTCTATGATATCGACGCCCATCTCGTCCAGAAGCGATGCAATCTCCAGCTTCTCGTCATGGGTCATGGTCGCGCCGGGGCTTTGCTCGCCGTCGCGCAGGGTCGTGTCGAAGATGAACACGCGATCTTTGTCGGTGGATGAGGTCATGTCGGTATCTTTCTTGTCTGTCCTAAGGCCAATGGCGCGCGGGCTGCATCCTCTGAGCGGGCGCGCCGACTGGCACGCTCAGAGGCGCGTTAGGAGCAGGAGACCGCCAAGGCGCGAAGGCGCGCGCGAGATAAGGATATGTGCGGTCTGTGTCATGGGGCAGAGTTTATACCTGCGCGGGCTGAAATGGGAAGGCGGAATTTTCGGGCGGAAGGCGGGTTGAGAGGACGGGAGCCTCCGGCGGAAGTTTATTCAGCAAGATGAAGGATTGAAGTTGGTCTGCGGCCTTCTAGCTGAGCGCGCATGGAAAAGGCATTGGTACTTGGCGCGTCGGGCGGGATCGGATCTGCACTCTGCGCGGCGTTGCTGGGGCGCGGGGTTGCGGTGACGGGGCTGTCGCGCTCGGCGGACGGGTTGGACGTGACGGAGGAGGCCTCGGTTGACGCTGCGCTTGGGGGGCTGGACGGCCCTTTTGATCTGATCTTCGTGGCCACCGGCGCGCTGGAAATCGACGGGGCGGAGCCGGAGAAGACGGTCCGGGCCATTACGCACAAGGCGATGATGGATCAGTTCGCGCTGAACGCGGTGGGGCCGGCGCTGGTGCTGCGGCATGCCGCGCGCCTGCTGCCACGCGGCCGACGGGCGGTCTTTGCGGTTCTGTCCGCGCGTGTCGGCTCGATCGGGGACAACCGGCTGGGCGGTTGGATCAGCTACCGTGCGGCCAAGGCGGCGGTGAACCAGATCGTGCATACCGGGGCGATCGAGCTCGCACGATCCCACAAGCAGGCCATCTGCGTCACGCTGCATCCCGGCACCGTGGCCACGCCGTTCACCCAAAAATACCTCGGCCGCCATCCTTCGGTCGCACCGGAGGAGGCCGCAAACAACCTGCTGAGCGTGATGGACGGCCTGACGCCCGACCACACCGGCCGCTTCTTTGACTGGGCCGGAAAGGAGATCCCCTGGTGACCCGTTTGATCCTCGTGCTGGGGGACCAGCTTTCCGACAGACTCTCCGCCCTTGCACAGGCCGACAAGGCCAACGACATTGTGATGATGGCGGAGGTCTATGACGAAGCCTCCTATGTCCGGCACCACCCCAAGAAGATCGCCTTCGTCTTCGCCGCGATGCGCAAATTTGCGGCCCGGCTGCGCGACGCGGGCTGGCAGGTCCTCTACACCCAGCTTGACGATACCGACAATGCAGGCTCCATCCCCGGTGAGCTTCTGCGGCGGGCCGAGGAGACCGGTGCGACGAAGGTGCTGGCAACCGAACCCGGCGAATGGCGCCTCATCCAGGCCCTCCGCGACACGCCGCTCGAGATCGACATCCTGCAGGACGACCGCTTCCTCGCCTCCCACCAGATGTTCGAGGATTGGGCCAAGGGCCGCAAACAGTTGCGAATGGAGTATTTCTATCGCGACATGCGCCGTCTCACGGGATTGATGATGGAGGGCGACAAACCGGCGGGCGACAAGTGGAATTTCGACCACGACAACCGCAAGCCTGCGCCCGATGCCGTCACCCATTCCGGCCCGATGCAGTTCACCCCCGACGAGACGGTCGAGGAGGTGCTCGATCTGGTCGAGGCGCGCTTTGGCAACCATTTCGGTACGCTCCGCCCCTTCCATCTGGCCACTGACACCAAACAGGCCCGCCGGGCGCTCACGCATTTCATCAAACACGCCCTGCCCAGCTTTGGCGACTACCAGGACGCGATGCTGCGCGACAATCGCTTCCTCTATCACGCCGTGATCTCACCCTATCTGAATGCCGGGCTGCTGAGCCCGATGGAGATCTGTCAGGCCGCCGAAGACGCCTGGCGCGCCGGAGATGTGCCCATCAACGCTGCCGAAGGCTTCATCCGCCAGATCATCGGCTGGCGGGAATATGTGCGGGGCATCTATTTCCTCGAAGGCCCCGACTATCCCTCCCGCAACGCACTGAACCATTCCCGCGACCTGCCAGCGATGTATTGGGGGGCAGAGACGCGGATGACCTGTATCGACCGCTCCGTCGCCCAGACGCAGGAGGAGGCCTATGCCCACCACATCCAGCGCCTGATGGTGACGGGCAACTTCGCCCTGCTGGCGGGGATCGACCCGCATCAGGTGCATGAATGGTACCTGTCGGTCTATTTCGACGCCTACGAATGGGTCGAGGCGCCGAATGTGGTGGGGATGAGCCAGTTCGCCGATGGCGGCATCATCGCGTCGAAACCGTATGTTTCCAGCGGGGCCTACATCAACCGCATGTCGGATTACTGTAAATCCTGCCACTACAAGGTGGCGCAGAAAACGGGAGAAAGTGCGTGCCCGTTCAACCTGCTCTACTGGCATTTCCTCGACCGGCATCGCGAACGGTTCTCGCAGAACGCGCGGATGGGCAACATGTACCGGACATGGGACCGGATGGACGCTTCGCGGAAGGAGACAGTTCTGAGTGAGGCGCAGGCCCTGCTCGACCGGATGGATGCGGGAGAGATGATCTGAGGCGGGGCGCTATGGACACGGTAGATGCCTGGTCTCATCGGACTGGTTTTATCGAGGCCAATGAAAGCTGTTTTGACGGATAAACTTGCACATTGCGATGGGTGGCTAGAGCGCACTAACGAGCCCAACTCGCTCATTCGCCAGATTCCAGCGAACGACTTGTTCACTGCTCAGAATTCGATTCCAAGCGCCCTAAGTGAGGCCTCGTCGGCCGCGCCGGTAACATCCAGACCTTTGGACTCTTGGAAAGCTCGCATGGCCCGCTTGCTGCCGCTACCCCATGTGCCATCGGGGGTTCCAGCATTGAAACCCGCGTTGTTTAGCAGCGACTGTATCGCCTTTAAATCATCCTTCGAGAGTTTGAGGGTCGAGAAACCGCAGGCCGCTGCCACCGCCTCCACGGCCTTTCTCGAGCCGCGCATGTCGAAAGAGGCATCATAAGTCTTCCCGTTGTTGTCGAAAGTGCGGACGAACAGCTTCTGGCTCTTCATAAGGTTTAACATGAGGTCAATGCTGGAAGTTCCGAAAACTCCGGTGCCCTGATTCGAAGTCAACTTGCTCCATGATGCGTTTACTGCGTCGGCCCCGTCGATCCGGTAAGTCACGCGCACGGAGTCGCTCCGGTAATTATATGACATGTAGTTATCGACATCGTAGACAATGGATGGCGTACCCTCGGTGCATTGCAAAAGCAGGCGACGCTTGCCCTGGAACGCCTCCGGATTGTAATCCGAGAAATTGATGGCCAGCACCTTTGGGGAATCGTCGATTTCAGCCCTTGTCTCGAGGATTCCGTACCAGCCTGCCATCATGAAGCCCTCCTCTGCTAGGCTACTAAAAAGGCGCGCCGTATAATCGATTTCCGGAAAATCCGGATCAGCCCATCTCGGGGGAGCCTCGGCTGCTGGTTCGGCGTTGTCGTCTTCGTCGTCGATCACAGGTGGTGTCCCGGCGGCGGCCAACTGCGGAGTAGCAATGCCGTATTGTGCCTGATACCAAGCCAGCCGGAGCTGAGTGAGCGCAAGCTTTTCCGTTTCCACGCGCGTAAATGCCATGGCTTGGACTAGGCCGCCGCTGTCGCGCGCCTCGGCTTCGGCGGTCTCAACGATTTTCAACTGCCGTTGGATGTCTGCCGAAATGTTGGTGGCCCGCTCAGTGTCTGGCTTCACTTCTGGAACGACCAACTCGGGTTTGATGCCAGCCTCGGCACCTAGCTGGCGATTCTCGAGAAGGGCACGGTTCATCTTCAACGTTTCGAGACGGTACTGCGCAAGCGCTTTGATTACGCCTCCATCAAAGCTCTCGACGGTCTTCTCGGCATCTTCGATACGCTCGGTGATATTGGCTATGTCTGCGGTAAGATCAGAGACTTGAGCCAGCGCGGGAACGGCTATTTGCATGGCAACCAAAATTGACAAATGTATCTGAATTCTCATGAGATCGAGTTCACTCATTCTAAGTTTGGAAAATGCAAAGGAACACGGAAATTCGTCTCCCGCAACAATTTAAAGTTGTTGCCGCAATAACAATTCATTAAACTCCCTACCAAAGGGCACAATTAAACCCATCTTTCGGGGATTGGCGATAAAGGCACAGCGCTTACTTTTGGGCGGTCATCAGGCTTATGGTAGCCGCGATGGCTAAGAGTTCGGAGAAATTCACCAATGTCACCCAGAATCATAACTTCGTGAGCGATTGTTTGATGGAAGAAAGGTAGATGTGATCGCAACAGCAGACATCCCGCCAATGGCGGTTTTGTCCGCACAGCCGCCCTCCCCGCAGGTATGGCTTAGATGAGAAAAAAAATATCTGCAAAATTGGGCGCGCTGCCCCCTTATACTCAGTCTTCTTGGATCCCCAACCGGCTTAGGACTTGTCCAATTCGGAGGCACAACCTTCAAAAAAACACAAGGAGGCGAAAGGCGCCGCCGTTCAAAGCTACTGCCTGATACTACGCTGCGTCGCCGTCATACCGCCCGCATCCGCACCAGCATGATCCCCGCCACCGCGATCAGCGCGGAGCCCGCAAGAACCCCGGCGGACGGCACCTCTCCGAAGGCCATGAACCCGATCAGCGCGGCGAAGATGAGCCATGTGTAATCGACCGGCCCCAGCACGCTGACCTCGGCGCTCCGATAGCCCCGGATGATGCAATATTGCGCGCTCAGCGCCAGCGGACCCAGCCCGCATATCGCAAGCGCTGGGCCAAGATCCATCGGCTGCCAGACCAGCAAAGCGGGCCCCGTCATCAGCAGCAGCCCGAACACGTTGACATGCAACAGCACCGTCAGCGCGGTGTCCGCAAGGCTCAGCGTGCGGATCAAAAGCGCCTCGATGGCCAGCAGTACCGCTCCCGCAAAGGCAATCGCCGCAGGCATCAGATAAGCCACATCAAGGCTCTGAAACGCCCCGCGTGACAGAAGCACCACAGCCGCGCCTGCCGATGACACCGCCACCGCGCCCCAATGGGCCGGGCTCACCCGTTCTTTCAGCACCAGTGCGCCCAAGGCCACGATCAGCACAACGTAAAGAAGGCTGATCGCCGTAGCATCCATCAGCGGCATATGCGCGGACGCATAGATAATGGCGAGGCCGCCGAAACACCCTGTCAACGCACGCGCCAAATGGGCAGGTACGAAGCGGCTGCGATACTGTGCCAGCGGCGCGCGGCGCAGTGACATGACGAGCGCAAGCGTCACCACGCCACCCACATAGCGCAGAAACACCACTTGCGCGGGCGCTGCGATCCCGTCTGCAAAGCGGCCAGAGGCAAAGATGCCCGAGAAGATACCGGTGCCCAGAAAAACCCAAAGAATTGCGATGCTACGTGTGACGTCCATTTCTCGCCGCTTTCTGTTTTTACTGGAAAATCTGTGAAAATGGCTGAAGTTATCAAACGCGAATACTTCAGGTAGCATCGGATTTTCTCATGGGCTTTGCCATTTCGCTCAACGCGATCCGCGTCTTCGCGACGGTGGCGCGCCACGGCAGCATTGCCGCCGCCGCGCTGGAGCTAAGCGTGACCCCCAGCGCCGTTAGTCATCAGGTCAAGACATTGGAGACCGCTTTGGGCAGCGCGCTCTTTCATCGGGACGCCAACCGCCTCCGCCTCACTGCGACCGGCGCGCGCCTTTTTGACGACAGCACGCCCGCTCTGACCCTCCTCGACAAGGCCATCGCCCGGGCCCGGCACGAAGAAGAGACGCTGACCCTCCAGGTCCCCGTCACCTTCGCCGTGCGCTGGCTGATTCCCGCGCTCGACCGGTTCAAACGCACCCATCCGCGCGCCCGGATCCGATTAGAGACGACACAACAGAGCGATCTGCCGCTGGGCACTGCCGATATCTCCATCCGCTACCAGCGGGGCAGCGCGGAGCCGGAGGAGAGCACCCTGCTCTACCCGGATGTCTGCATCCCGGCCCTCGCGCCGCGCCTTCTGGCCGGTTCCGGCTACCGCGATCTCTCTGACCTTCCGCGTCTGCCGGCGCTTCAAGCGACCTCTGGCAATTGGGACTGGCTGTTCTGGCTCGAGGCGCTGAAGCTTCCCTCGGATATCCTGCGCATGGCGGAGGTTTTCGATATCGACGATGCAGCGATCCATGCCGCCGTCGCCGGTCTTGGGATGGTTCTGGCCACCCCGTTGATGATCCGGGCCGAGCAGCGGATCGGAACGCTGGTTCCCCTGCCGCATATCAAGCCCGTGCGACTGGGCAGCTACACCGTGCATCTGGGGCCCGCTGCTGGCCCGCTTGCGCGCAAGTTCAGGCGGTGGCTTCGGACTGCTTTGAAGGAAGAGCGGGGCATGGAAAGCGGATGAGTTGTGTCCGGCCTTTGGTGCAAGCCGCGATGCGTATGCGCGGATGACAGCCTTGTGTCACCCGCGCATCCCATACCGTTTAACCAGAAAACGCTTTACAGCTTAGGCGAAGAGGGCGGGCGACGGACTTCCCGCCCCCTCCGCTTCGGCGCCCGGGGGAGGACGCCGATCCCCCGCGTTAATTGCGGGCGATACGAAAGCCAGCCTGATGCAGGCACCGCGGGTTATAGCCACGACGCACGCCATTCGCGGTCCAGACCCGCTGCGCGCAGGCTCGCGGCAAATGCTGCACGTGACGATAGCTGCGTTCGAGGCAGCGGCGCCCGAACATGCGGGTCGTGCCGTAATCCGTTCTCACATTCCGCAGACACTGCCCGGGCAAATAGTGACGGGAAACCTTTGGTGGCAAAGGACGCGGTTTGGGCTGATGCGTATGACGCGTGACATGGCGGTCATCGCGGTTGTCCTTGATGGCCTTGCCGATGATCGCCAGAACCGCGATCCCGGCGAGCGCTTTGGCGATGTCCTCTCCATCCGCGCGCGCTGGGGACGCCGACAGGGAGGTCACGGCTAGGGTGGCGGTGACAATGGCAGCAATGAAATAGCGATGCATGATCCTGATCCTTTGAACCTGTTTTTGACAAGTCCCGAACACCTTGCGTCGGGCGATGAGGACAGACTGGGTGCGCAAGGCAAAGACAGGCAATATCGCCGCCCTGATATCGGATAACGTGCGCACAAATGCCGGAAGTTATTGAATATCTCGGTGAGGATGCGCAGTGTTCGGGTATGAGAACTTTTCTGCCGACATTCTGCACTTTGGTGCTGCTGGCGCTGGCCGCGCCAGCCCAGGCGCAATGCTATGCCGATTACAAGGCCAAGCAGGACAATCCCCTGCGACTGCATTATGGCGTGATGCAGTTGAACGGCGGATGCTCGGCCGGTGCCGCCCGCGGCGAGGTTGCGCAACGGCTTGCCCGCAGCGGTTGGACTTTGCTGAACGTGGTGTCAGTATTCGGGCCCGAAGGATTGGCCCAAAGGAAAGACAGTGCAGGACCCTATTTCCTCCGTTTCTGACGCAAAGCTCAGCAACAGTCGCATCGTTCCTCTGGGCCTCGCCGCGATTGTCGCCATCCTGGGCGTGACCGCCACGCTGCTGTTCCTGACCCTGCCCGACGCCGACGCCTTCAACCAAAAGGTCGAACGGCTCTTTATCGAAAACGACAATCTGAATTCCCAGGCCGAGGTGAAGCTGCTGGAGATCCTGGCTCAATCTGGCACCGCGTTTTCAGACGTTCTGTCGAGCTACCGCGTCGTGATCTTTGTTCTGCTGCTCTTTGCCACGGCTCTTCTCGTGGCAGCGCTGGTCTTTTTGCTGATGCTTATCGCAATGAACCGGCGCATGGCTCAGGTCGACCGTGCAGGTATCCAGGTGAATTCGCTGCTGATCAGCCGCGAGGAGAACACGGTCTACCTCAACAATCTGGGCTTCAAACTCACGGGTGCGGCGATGGAGACGCTTTCGGTTCTCGCCGAAGCGCGGATGGACGATGATGTTCTGTCCGGCGCCGAAATCGAAGCAATGATTTCAGGCCGAAGTGCCGCCGATTGCGAAGAGGCGGCTGGGGCAACGCGGATCAAACGGTTGCGAGATACGCTGGGCAACCAGATCGTCAGCGAACTGTTGGTAAAGAACATCGCCAGGCGCGGCTATATGCTGGCGATCGAAAAAGACGTCATCAAGATGATTTGAGGCATGGTTCAAGACGGGATGCGATGAAGCGTCCCGTCCTGCGCTGCTCGATTTCTTTTTGTCAGATCAGTGATGCCAAGACCTGCGGTGATGCCGGTGGAAATGACGCGCTCGTGGTTTGTACCGCTTTACATGTTTATGCGGACGATGACCGTATCCGCGATGTATGCGATGCCGGGGATAGCGGTGAACATAGTGATGGCGTGAAACACGCCTCTCATTGTCGTTCAGCGCATTCGCGATGAGACCCAAAGCGATGGCCCCGCCGAGCAGGCGCAAGGCATCATCGCCATCGGCCCGCGCAGGAGCCGCCGCCACAAGACCGAAGCTCAGAGCGACGGTCATTGCGAATGCACGGACGGGCAGTTTTGCAAAGGAAAACATGAACTGGTCCTTTCAACTGTGGATGACAACCGAAACGTGACCCAAGGCTGAGCGACGCAGCCGCGCTACGCAATGACGTAGAGATGTTATCGGATAGCAAGGACCGCGGTCAGAACCCAAAACGGGCGATCCATAGAGGAAACGTAATGAAAGGTGCCAGAGCAACCAATACCATGCACAAGCGTGAAGCCCGCCCCCTGCGACACCCGTACTCTACAAGCGATTTCAGTTAGTTACCGAGTTCTCGATTCGGTCCTGAAACCTATAGCCTGCGCAGAACACCAATAGTTTGCGCAGACTTTTTCGAAGAAAATTTGCCTGATCTCACCCACCCACGAAAAAGCCCGCGTCCAAGGACGCGGGCTTCGGATCAGCCGATCTGAGAGGAGTTGGTCAGCCGGCGATCTGCGGCAACAGGGGATGGTCTCGTCGATACATCGTCTGGAAATCGCTATGTAGGAATGGGCTCGCAGCAGGGGCGGACTTCGTCCTCGCGACCCACCATTGGACAAAGTGCTCGTGGCGGAGCGTCGTGGATCCTGCTGTTTTGCAGATCGAGATCGCGCCCTGCACGATCTCGATCATCAGTCCCCAGCGGAAGGCGCTTGCAGCGATCAGGCGGTCCAGAAAGTCCAAGGTCGCGAGGCCTTCGTCCGGGGCCAGGTCGGCGCTCAGGGCGTAGCTTCCGATGATTTCATGGACCGTCCTTCGGTGATCGTGATCATCGGGATCTTCGGGGTCAACATGATCGATATCGGGGAATGGGACGGGATCGAGCTTGGTGTAGAGCTGCTCCTCCATGTGGATGTAGTCGTCAAGTTTCGGGATGCCCGAGAAAATCAGGATCAGCAGCCACTCACTTCCAAACTTCATCAGGGTCTTGAAGTCATCGAGGATCTGTCTGACGGCGAGTTCGGACTCGCCCGCGAAGGTAGGCTGCACCTCATCGAAATGAATGCCAACGACACCATTCAACTTGGCTTCCCGTACGACGATCTCCCAGATTTCCGTTCGGTTGAGGCGCGTGTTGGGCCCGATGGGAAAGCTCGGTGCGGCGGCGGTCTTGCTGCCAATATCCTTCCAGGTTTCCGTGCTGCGCAGAGTCGAATGGACGAACTTCGCCGGACGCCCGTCGGGCATGATGGCGGGGTCGTCGGCGTAGCTGTTCAATAGGGACCGGATCTCCCTGGTCTTGCCACACCTGAAACGCCCGGTGACAAGAATGCCACGGGCTTCGAAGTACCCTCCGTGCTCTAGGTTGCCGAGATAGTCGCTCAGGACAGCCTTAAAGCGGTCGCACAGCTTCTTCGCCCGCTCGAAGGGGAATATCTGGCCACCCTGCTGCTCTGCTGCCTTTTTGATGGTCTGGTTGATAAACTGGCTCATAGCTTGCTCTTTGTGATAGGGGCGAACAGTGGTTTCGAAGTCTGGGTCTGGGTCGGCTCTTCTGGGGACTGGGCCTCGGGCGATCCGGCCTCGACTTCAGGATTTTCCGGGACCGGTGGAGCCTCATGAACGACGGGTGCTTTGATCGCTTTAGGACACTCGGAGTGTGTTGCCGATAAAGTGGGGACCGGTGGGTCCATGATGCTGCCGGGCTCGACCGTTGGGCCCGACCTCGCCATCGGGATGAACTCAACGTTCGCGATGCTCTCTACCACCTTTCGTCGCTCCTCGGCCGTGTGATAGTTTGCCGGCAACCGTGGATCCGGAGCGAAACCGGCCTCTCGCACTCGGCGTGCCCGCGCCTCGCGGTAGCGTTTTTGGTCGATGAGCTTCTCCTCGGGGAAAGCCTCGACCGTCTCGACCATCGAGTCGATTGCCTCGTCGAGCGTCATGTCGGCGAACTCGACCATCCTCAGCTGAGCGGTCATCACATCCTTAGTGTCCTGGCTGAATATCGTCACGAGGCGCAAGTCATCAGGATCGAGGTAGGTCATTACCTCCTTCGACTTGCCCCCGGTGAACTCCTGCAGCTTGGGGGAGTTGTACCAAATGCCGGAGACACACACGCCTTCCGATGTGGTGGTGACGACTTGGCGCTCACCAAGATGAATACGGCGCTCTTCGGGACTTGGCGGCTTGATCTCGCCGTATTGCGCTCGGCAAGCCATCCGCTTCATGCGCGGCGAGGCTTTGTTAATGCCCGTGCCCCTGTGGGGACGATGGGGATACTCATCGACGAAGTATCTCGTTAGGACACCCATCAGATTGTCGATGGACAGGCGCGCTTCCCTCTCGGCGTCGTATCCTTTCAACTCGCCGGGATAGCTGCCTGCGTAGCCAGGAAGGGTGTTCAGAACAGCAAACTGCAAGGTTCCGACTAAGCGCTCGGCGAAGGTGTTGTCGACTGACTCGTAGGCCCTGTTCATCTGCACCGTCGTGCCTGCACCGAGAAGACGCTCATACACATCAGCGTTGCGCGTGGCGGCTCCGTTGTCGGACTTCACGAGGGAAAGACCGACCGGGGGAGCAGGATCGTGCTTACAGCCTTAGCGCAGCTTTTCCCGGGTCTTATCCCGCATCGCCATGCGCGTGAGGCTGCGCTGGTGATCGGCATCAGGGGTCTCGGCCAGGACCCATGCCAGCACTTCGCGGGTCGCGACATCGATCATCACGTGCAGCCAGATCCGACGGATCTCGTTCTTCGCCGGTTTCTCGTCGTGCTCTTCCTTTGAAAGCTCCCTGACGCGAACCTCACCCCTGTCGTTTGCGAAGATCGATAGGTAAACCTGATCTGTCGCGATCATCTCTCCGTACATCAGCGCGCGAACACTAGTGGACCCGGCACCGTACTTATTCTTCGCGTATCTCAGTCCGTTGCGTGCGACTTGCTCCGCGGTCTCGTTGATTTGCTTGATCCGGTTTCTGACGGTGGTGAGCGAAGGGACTTTGAAATCGGACGAAAAGACGTCCGGGAAGTTCACCAGATAATGCGCTTCCAGGTCTCCGAAGATCGTTGCGAGCTGCGGTTGAGTAGTTTTCTGGTAGGCGTCGATGACCAACTCGATGAAGTGTTCCTGCAAAGCGGTCAGCCTGAAGCGATCCTCTCCTTGCGGTCCCTTTCTGTGGTGCTTGCGCAGCAGGACCACCGCCTCCTGATCGAACTCATGATAGAGGCGTTACGTCTGTTGCAACGTCCGCCCCTTCGGGATCGCATGGGGGTTACTTGCGCTGCCCACGTAGACCCCATGGAAGAGGTGGGGGACACCCATGAGGTTGCGAGCGCGTTGATTCAGCTTCCTGCGGACGTCCACCCGGTCGAGGTAACGCTGGGTGAGCTTGACCCCCTGGTCCTCGAGTTCGCGGATGGCTTTCACAAGGCCCAGACGTGCCCTGATGTCTCGCTGCTCGTCGTCGGGGAGCTGCGAGATATGTGCAATACCACCGGTATGAGCGAGCAGCCTTTTCTTCTTCTCCGACTGCTTCGGCGTGACGACCTCGCAGTCGTTCAGACGGATCGCCTCGCTTACCCGCTCTTACGAGAGCTTGGTAAACTCGCCATCGTCGAGCCACTCCACTGCAAAGCCGTCCGAGTCCTTCCCGACCACGCGCCAACGCACGCAGTCGAGGACTAGCTCGGAGCCGGTCGGAACCTGATAGAAGGGCGCGTAGTCCATCAGCCAACCCACACTCTTGAGCGCATCCAGATGAGTGTGTGCCAGTTCGTTCCCAAAGCCTTGCATCCAATCAGACGCAATGCGGCGTCAAAGGCCCTTGGGCCCTCAAGCTCACAGGAGCGGATCAACTGACCCAGGTCCCAGAAGGTTGTCCGACGGGCCACATCCAGCAGGTGAACGTCGGCCTCCTGATCAGGGCGCTTCGTCGCTTCCCAGACTCGAAACAGGTTGTCCCGATATCCTCGAGTGTAGAGGTCCCCATTCACCACGACCTTGTCATCAGCGAAGCTTGCCGGCGTGGCTGCGAAGATCGCAGTGATATCCGCCTGAACCTTAGGCTTACGCAGGCTGGTGCCATTGCGCACGAAGACCGCGCGACGAAAGCCGCTCCGGAACGTTATCCGTGCATCGAAGCTGTGCTTGCGCCAGGTGCCCTGCCAGTCCTGGTACGGGATCGGAGGCAGCTGTACCTCGAGTTCGTAGAGCTCTGGAGAGATGACGGCTTCCAGCCCGACGGCCGCCTCGCGGGCGCTCTCGAAGTGGTAGACGCGCGGCACGCCTTTCGTGGCGGGCGTGGGTAGGACCATGGAGATTTTATGCGCGATGCTGCTCCGGCTCAGCGGGCTGCGATGACCGGCATATGGCAACACGCCCGGGATCGGACCCAGCTCCAAGGGAGGCTGCTTCTCCCTTTCCTTGAGAAGCGGGTCGTAAATCATCTCGTTAGACATGGCTTCTCCGTTCTCGAAAGCGGCTGCAATCGAGGTCTTCAGTTCCGTTTCGCAGGGGTCCAGATCGCGCTGGCCCGGGCCCTTCGGGGCCTCTACACTTGCAAGTAGTAACGGGCGATCAGCCCTACCTTTATGGCACGCCTTCGGGCGTGCTTTTTTCTTTCATCCGGCGTGCGCCGTCGTGCTGATCCTCCTAGTGGATTTACGCATAGGGTTCAGCGCACTCTCGATTGAGTCAATTCCTATTTTATTTCATACGGTTAGCTTTCCTGCCCTTCCATAAATTCGCACATCGAACTGCGCCGGATGAACGAGATTTCCTACCCGAACTCTTGATCTAAGCGCTCCCTGCCGGTGTGCTTTGAAGGGGAACTAGGAGGCGGAATTGGTTCCTGGAAGCCTTGGCGGGCAAGATCGATTTCCAAACTGTGGACGCGCTGTCTACTTCACTCAAAACCAAGTGACTGCCAGCGCCGGCGTTGAAGTTCGCCTTGCAGCCATTGCAGGTGATCATCCGAACCAAGCGCAACATCTTGCGGTATGGCTAATTCACACACGCAGATACAGCGGCCCAGTAAGCCGCCATCCTCGGATGACAGCTCATCCGTGATTGTCTTTTTCAACCTGACCGCCGTCGCATACGCGATACCGTAGGTGTCCCTAATGCCATGTCCGGTTGGACTGGAGCCTCTCGTCTCATACTCAATGATCTCGGCTGCCAGCTGAAAAAACTTCTCCAAGCCGAGGCGCCGTCCATGTAAAAACGTCCCGGAGGTTACGGAAAACTGCTTGTTGCAATTCCGGCAGCGGAAGGGTTTTCGCGTCGTGGGGAGGGCGATATTTTTTTCCAAGCACGGGGGGCAGATCGGGCCATTCGGCCACCGAACTTCTGTTATTCGAGCTTCACAGGCGGCTTCCGTCGGAAAGTGGGTCGCGATTCCCTCGGCAGGCAACGTCAAGAACAGCGTAAGCCAGTGGACCCGTTCATCAGCTTGGTTGAAGAAATGTCGCCTCATATCGTGCAGATATCTGAGGCTAGGTTTCTTTGGTAGGCGCCATGATATCGTTGCTGGACCGTCCAACGGCATCCACGGATGAACTTCGTGCAACGTATGGTATAAGCCGCTCGACGAAGCATTCGTATCTGGGACACCAAAGTGACGAAACGTCCGACAATTGACGACATCCGAGCGGAACGAGACCGGTTCATTGGGCCGCCGGAGCCGTACCAAGTGCCAAAGCTCATTCCGGCTTCAGAAAAGGCTAGGCTGCGGAAAGTCTTAGATCGCCGACTGGCTGAGAGTATTGCCCAGGAGACTGCCGCCCACCTTTACCGGCCTTCAGCGCGTTGGGTGTGAAACCGTTAGGACAAAGATACAGTTTCCCAACGCACGGATGCTGTCCAAGTCGACGAGGCGATCAATCGACCGCAACAAGTGATCTTGCGAGACACGTCCTGGTAGCCAGAACTCAGGCAACTGCTCCGCTTGTGCTTGCCGCCTTGGTCTCTGATCGCTGATCCTTTATCTCGTTGGGTAAAATGAACCAGTGACTTGTGCAGCGATACACGAAGAGCTCTTCAACGAGGGCGGAGAGCAGTCATTCGCTGCGGGTCGAACGAACGTCGGCTTAGCGGAAGATGCCACTGTCGGCTTGTGTAATTTATGCTGTAAATACACTAGTTCTTCCGGCCCGCGGTCGATACTTCGAAAACTGCCTCCGAGGGCGTCGCAACTCTTTGTGAAAGCTGTCGCGAAAGGCCGCGATTTGCGGGCCGGGCTCGCGAACTAGACAGCCGGCTTAATCTCGGTTGAATCTGGTTTCATATGGTTCGTTGTTGAAGGCGTCGTGGTTCATTGTGCCGAGCTTAGGAGCCGCAAACGGCCTGATGATCTTGCTCACTGACCACTAGCGCTTGTTTCATTCACAACAAACAACCTCGACAGAAATCTTATGTTTCGCGTGCACTCGCGTTAGGCTAGGATTATGGGTGGTGCTTCCCGCGTAAGCTGCGCCTGGCGTGAGATTAACTGAAGACATTGGCAAGTGTACGATCAAACCTTTTCCGCAGAGAACTTTCGTAGAATTACCGAAATCGAACAAAGAAAGGGCCGGAACCCGAGCCTCGATTTCTTCCCATCGGTGTTGGCGGCAACTGAGGAGTTGAAGGATCGGATTCGTGACACGAAGACGTTTCGAGTAAACCATTGAGGAAAATATTCGGCCGCCGATCAGGCCATTTTCGATGGGCTTAGAAGCGATCGTGAACGTGCTCGCGAAGCTAGAGATAACGAGTTACTGGACAGACTCAATGAGGTTTCCACAAACATCTCAAATGGACGCTTTGATATCAACTTGATCCAGAGAAATGGACCGAATGAAAAACCGGTATATCTTCTGCCCCCTGGGTCGGCAGAAAGCTACTATTCGATCAAGCAGATTTCGAGAAACTTGGAGCGGATTTATAAGGTCAAGCAGGCAAATCGAAATCGCATCATCGCCCAACTCCAAGATCATCTGAATGATGGCTTCCCGTACCACATATTGCGTTTGGATGTGAGCCAATTCTACGAGTCAATCGAGCATCGTGCTTTATTGGAAAAACTCCGATCCGATCAGCTATTAAGCGCGATTTCCATAAAAGTAATCGAGAAGCTACTTTGGACGTATGGCCTTCGAACCGGCACCCACGGAATCGGTCTGCCACGAGGAATTGGACTGAGCGCTTCTCTGTCGGAACTCTTCATGAGAGAGTTTGACCGTAGAGCTAAAGCGCGCCAGGACGTTGTGTTCTTTGCACGTTACGTTGACGATATCGTAGTCGTCTTCTCGCCAACACTCAGCTCAAACCGCCAAGTGTACAAGGGACGGGTCGTTGATCAATTGAAAGAGTTGAACCTGACGGTCAACTCTAACAAGGTCAACGAGTCACCAGATGATCGCAAAAACTGGAACCTGACATACTTGGGGTATGAGTTCCGCTACGACAGCTCAACTTCTTGCAAGACGCTGCTAAGCGCTCAGAAAATGAAAAGGTACGAAACACGGTTGGAGGCTTGCTTCATTCGATACCATCGACAACGGGCGAAGGATGCAAAGAAAGCGTATCGGCTCCTTGTGAAGCGTATTCAGTATTTAACTTTAAATACTCAGCTGACACACAATAAAAGCAATGCCTTCGTCGGTATCTTTTTTAGCAGCCCTCATCTAACCGATCTGCGTCAATTGCGCCTTCTAGACGGTAAGCTGATAGGACACATCACTCGCCTCGCACACAGTCCAAGTCTTCAAGCAAAGCTTCGGCAGTACTCTTTTGTGGCCGGGTATGAGGAGCGAATTTTCCGTAGGTTCCATCGACCCGGTCAGTTTGAAGAAATCACGAAGGCTTGGGACTATGGCCGATAGACGTTCGCTTCCTGCCAAAAACTCTTACCACAGACCGCTTCTTTCGGACACGCTGCCGTTCGAAATTCCACCAACGTTTGGCAATGGTGGCTTTTTCGATTTCGTCACGCGTTACAACGTTCGTCTCAGGTTGCAAGGGGGGAAGGCACTCGTTGTCTGGGAGTCGTCTTCTTCCAAGGTCGACGATGCAATATCCGTACTCTTCGATACCGCTGCCACGCCAACCCTACTTCCGACCAGCGCTACGGTCTGCAAAAACGGCAAAACAATAGTCGAACGGTCTTGGCAACTGAATGACGGAGCGTTGAGAACCATTCCATATGGTTTTAATATTGCACACAAAGACCGTGAATTCAGACGTTTGACAGTAGTGCACCCACGAAATCAGGTTGCCGTCGCGGATTTCTATGCACAGAACAATGCGCAAATACTCAATTTCACTAGTCTCTCCGACATTTATATTCGCTTCCCATCAGCCATTTCAAAGTCTGTAAAGTACTCCGACCGCTTGTTCTCCGAGAGAAAGTCTGTTTTGGAAGACACAATTGAACAATAATCCAAAGAATATAAAAGCTTAGGCTCATACTTTACTTACCAATTTTACAGCAACATTTTCAAATTCTGTGAGCACTATAAATACTTAAATGCTGAGAAGAAGTTTGATTATCTTCTACGCTTAGATATCTCAAAATGCTTTGACAGTATTTACACACATTCACTCCCATGGAGCACCCTTGGCCTCACCGCGTGTAAAGATTATCTTACATGTTCAAAAAGGACTTTCGGTGGTCGTTTTGATCGTTTGCTGCAGGAAATGAACCAAGGAGAACAAATGGTATTGTGATCGGACCCGAGTTCTCACGCATATTTGCTGAGATCATCCTGCAGAGAGCGAACCGTACTTTCCTCAAAAAAATGTCTGAAGATCATGGTTTGAAACATAGATCAGACTTCCAAGCCTTTAGATATGTTGATGACTACTTCATCTTTTGCACCAGCGACGTAGATCCAGATACTGTCGAAAAAACTCTTGGCTTAGTGCTTCGTGAGATGAAGCTAAGCATCAACTCCGGCAAGGGGGAGAAGATCGACAAGCCGATCATTACAAGCCTGACAATAGCGAAAAACTCGATCCGGGAGGCACTCTCAAGCAATATTGAAGTGGAGACTATCGAGTTTGAGAACCCTTCTGACCCTACTGATCCATTCATCGTATATCACCCGAAGGTCCGGGCAATGAGCCTGATAGTTGAGTTCAAAAGCATTCTAAAACGGAATGACGTTGAGTATAAGAATATCTTGAACTACACGTTCGCAGCTCTCGAAAGAAATGCATGCTCGATAATTGACAAGTTCACCGCCTCTTCGGCGCAACATCGATCAGATAAAACCTTAATCAAAGCACTTCTTGGAATCCTTGAATTTGCGTTTTTCATCTACGCTGCAGAGCCTCGTGTTAACATCTCGGTCCGCCTAGCACGCCTTGTATCTATGCTGGTCGATGAGCTGCACCGTCTTGGAGTGAACCGAGACTTGAAGCATCAAGTGATGAAGTATGCATTCGATAATCTGACACGGCAGTTGAGGAAGTCTTCATCTAAGCAAAACCCTAACATTGAAGTAATGTACCTCGTTCTGGCTCTGCGAAAGCTTGGGCGGGAATACCTTCTTCCGGAAAGCATTTTGGCATCGTACTTTGGGTTCATCTACGATGACCACGCGAAGAAGTATGTTGATGGTCAAAGTTTTGACTACTTCGCTGTTACCGTACTGCTTAGCTATACTACGTCCAAAAAGAGATACTCCGGTCTGCGTACAGCAGCCGAAGCCTGCATCCTTGACCGTTTAAACTCACGTTCAAGCTACGCACGAAGGGATTCAGAATTGGTCATGACCTATTTGGACCTGGTGACCTGCCCTTATGTCTCAATGGCAACAAAAATGAAGCTAGCGTCGGCTTATGGCCAGTCAGTCTTCCAACTGTGGGCGCTTATTGCATGTTCGGACTATTGGTTTACCGACTGGCATGGTTTCGACTTGTCGCTGTCACTGGACAAAAAGCGAACGCGAGAAGTATACTAGGTGCAGAGCTTCGCCCAACCTAAATTGCCTGCTTTTCGAAGCTTTGCGGCACACACACAAGCTCCAAGGCTGGAAGGGCTATAGACGATTTCTAGTCAAGTTGGTGGCGGGGCGAGCCACCAACGACCCTCTCTCGCTCTCCCGGAAAACTTGTTGATTTACCGACGAAATGGATGAAAGTACTCTACTTTCTAAGGGTTGGGGTGATGGCTGTGTATGTCTTTTTTGATCTAGAAACGTCTGGAACTTCGCCAGCATTCGATCAACCGCTGCAGTTTGCTGGCATTTTGACCAATGACGAACTGGAAGAAATTGAGCGCATCGAGATTCGGTGTCGCTTGTCTCCGCACATCTTGCCTGCTCCATGGGCCCTGGCGGTTACTGGCATCACCCCGGATCTGCTGGTCGATCCTAGCCTTCCTAGTGCGTTCGAGTTTGCGCAAAAGATCAACAATCTGATCAGCCAATGGGGACCTGCGACCTGGGTTGGTTACAACAGTGTTGCATTCGACGAACAAATGTTGCGCCAGATGTTTTTTCAGAATCTGCATCCCAATCCCTACCTGACTCAGACTGATGGAAACGATCGGATGGATATCATGAAGTTGGTCTACGCGACGTGGACTATGGCCAACGACGCTCTTACTTGGCCAACGGATGATGCCGGTAGGGTCAGCTTCAAGCTGGACCAGCTAGCACCCGCCAACGGATTTGTTAGTGAGAATTTCCATGACGCTGTGGCTGACGTTGAAGCGACGATCTACATAGCTGAGCTGATCCGAAAACGAGCTGCAAAAGTCTGGACGCAGTCGCTGAAGAATAGGTCCGCGAAGAATGTGCTGCACCTGTTGGAATCAGGTCGGGTTCTGATGCTGATCGAACGGTATGGTGCGGCCGCACCGCGAGCTTATCTGGGAGCTTTTGCAGGCCGGCACCCCGAAAAACAGAATTCTGTGGCATTTATGGACTTGGAACTGGTCGATCCGAACACTCTGGATCCGACGGATGGCGCTGCGGTTGCCGACGCTGTAAACGCTTCGCCTAAGCGGGTCCGAACCGTTGCTGTTAACAACGCCCCCAACATATTTGAGGTTTCTGTTGATGATCCTGAGCTGTTTGATCGTGCTGCTGCGCTGCGCGGCATGCATGACCTGCATACGGCACTTGGAAATGCTCTGGCCGACCGATTTGCAGACCGTCCCGAGCCCGAAGAGGTCGAGCTTCAAATCTATTCCGGTTTCTACACTAATGACGACCAAGCGAAGTTGAACCAGTTCCAACTTGCATCGTGGGCGGAAAGGATTGAGATTGCGCTGGCACTTGAGGATCGGCGACTGCATTGGCTGGCTAAAAGGCTGGTGTACCTGAACAAACCAAACCTGCTAAGCCAATCCGCTCAAGAGCACTGGAAACAAACCATCGCCCGACGATGGTATAGTGATGATCCTAAAGCCGAATGGACCACATTCTCCCGAGCCGCTCAGCAGCTATCCGAGATTTCTCAGCAGGGCGTACTTAGTGAAAATGAAGTTGGTGCACTTTCAGCGTATTTTGAACGATTATCTGAACGCATGGGGCCGAGCTAGCATACACGGCGCCAAAATTGAAACACACTTTGGGACACATGTCAGACGATCGGTGCGTCCGATTTCTTCGCAAAATCATGGGTTTCTAGTAGCCTTGCGAAGCGCCTCAACCACGGGAAGCCTTTCGAGGTCAGTGTTATAGGCTCAGTAGAAGGCCGGAGATCGGATCTTCCAGTTGCTAACGCTGAGCGAGTGGAACCGGACGTTCACTGCGGACGCTGTCAACGGCAGCAATGGCCGCTTAGTACCGTCGTCGCTAAGCCATCTTCATGTAGACATTGCCGGTTTCCAGTTCATCCAGCATCTGGTTGAGGCGCCTTAACTTGGTGTCTTCGCGTTTTGCTCGTTTGATCCAGCCGAGATAGTCATTGCGCTGGTACCAAGGACGTTCGTCAAACACGCTTCCACGGCCCGCCTATCAGGCGTGACCGCGCTCACGTTTTACACTTTCGTGTTATCCGGCTCCCATTAAACGGTGCCGAAGATCTGCCAGATCGGACTCGACAGTTAGGCAAGACTTGGCGACGTCGTGTAAACGCTGGCGCGAACGTCCTTTGGCGGAATCAAATCTAGACAGAGACTCGTGCCATACCTACACTCCCAGAAACACACTTCACGGCGGACGATCATATGCTGGTCAGAAAGCGAAAGATCACAATCAAAGTCAGTGTTGCTTTCATTGTCTACACTTTGTTGCCTGCAATTTCAGCCGCGGCAACCGAGTACTCTTGCGACAAATGTAGCAGGTTTATTGCTCTCAATCCGCATATGGCGAGGTGTTTCTTGCTAAATGTGGAATCGCAAAACCTACTTGGTCAGTTCAGTGATACAGATGTTGAAAGCATAGCAGTTAGTTTTGCATGTCAGCAGAAGACACGGGATGTCGTGACGACAGAATACAGAACATTAAACGATCCCAGTATTCACTATATGACAGAGTCGGCCATCCATTGCCTCTATCGCATCGCGGATAGCGAGCTTGACAGTTTCTCGCCGGAGCGGGTGGTGAACTTCTCAAAGCACTGTTCAGATGGATAACGACGCGAAGGTGGCCGCGGCTCTTGAGGACGTCTCAGGCGAAGAAAAGGCCGAAAGTATCGAAGATGGCGGTGAGGAAAAGCGCAAACCCCAAACCATGAGTATTGCCAGAGATGTCGTCGATATTGCCTTCAAAGTGGTCTTAATCTGCGCTGCTTTGTTCGGCTTGGTCGAGTATTTTGATCGGCAGCATGAATCGCAGATCCGATACTCACTCGTTTTGGCCGATGATTGGGAAGACAAGAGCTACTACGAAGATTTTGCCTATTTTTCGACCCTGTCCCAGGCTCTCCTCGAAAACACCGTTGCAAAGACAGGGGCTGATCTGCAGGGAGCAACGAGGGCTGTTTCCAACAAAGTGGCCGATGTGTTGCAATATGATCTGGCAGCTATCGAGGAGGTCAAGGATCTTTACCCTGATTTCGCCCCAGAGAAATTTGATCGTGCCGTAGATCGCCTGAACTATTTCTTTGCGCGCGTTGGGCTTTGCGCGCGCGATAGCGTTTGTGATCCAGGGCTAGTCAACGATTACTATGGCGCGAGCTCCTGCTTTTTATTTGATATTCTTGAGACCCACATTTTGTGGGTTCGCGAGGAAAACTCGAATAAAGGCTACGCAAAACTGTTGCAGTTTCTATGCTTTGAGTACCGCGCTACCTAAGATTCTTGAAACGAAGGTATAGCGATGAGCTGTCAGCTTCGGAGAATCTTCTTGGTCGAGTCGTAGGCCTGAGCAATTTGCGTATAATGAGATGCATATTTGGCTCGGCCGGAAGAACGAATTAGTCGTGTCGCGGACTCGGTAATGATCTGGCGCGTTCGCGCATTGACAGACGAAACGCTGCCTTGTTCGACCGCCCTCACGCGTTTCCCGTCTACACGTACTACTGGCGCATTCCGGTCCAAGTTGTCTCGCACGAGCCGATTGATCTGTCTTTCAGCCATGCGCAACTCTTGCACCACAGGTCGGTAATCCGAAAAAGAAGACATCTCGGAGGTAGCTGTACGAAATACCTGTCGCAAACAGTCAGCTTGGTAAGCGGGCGGCACGCTTGCGCATTGATCTGCGCCGTCCATCAGGATTACGGTGACTTGATCGGTCTTCGCCTGACCAATGACCTGAACCAGGGGCAGCTGTGGTAATGGTTGCGCCTGGCGTATGGTGTCGGGATACTGGATACCCGTCGGCGTCGAAATCGCCGCCGCATGACCCACACCCGCAATTGAGAATGAAAGCAGTCCCGTCACCAAAAGTTTCGCGTTTTTCATTTTGAACTTCTCATGCCTTATTCAATGTCACCAAATGCACGACGCAGACCCGTCCGTGTTTGTGGGCCAAAGACAGAGTCGATTGCACCGTCGTAAAAACCACCCCTGGCCAGCCGCTCTTGCAAACCTCTTCGAACCTGGGGTTTGAACGCTCTTGGATTGTTCGTCAGCTCATTCAGGACATCCAGATTTCCTGATCGCAAAGCGCGGAACAGGTATTCAGCGGCATCGTCAAGCACCAGATCTACCACGACGCCGTCATCAATTAGCGCAGCAAGGTTGAACATTGCTTCGGGATGGTCAGCGTCCGCAGCCGCTTTGAAATAGTCGATCCCCTTTGTTGCGGAGCGTGGCAGGCCCATGCCGCCTTGGTAATTTAGAAACCCTAGATCGTTCAGTGCATCGCCGAAGTTCTTTTCCGCTGCGTCCGTGTAAAGAGCGAGAGCGACTTGGATGTCCTGCTCCACGCCGATACCGAGTTCGAACAGTTTTCCCAGCTCGTACGTTGCTTCTGGGTCGCCAAGTTCAGAGGCCTTGCGGAGCAATACAGAGGCTCCCAGTGGGTCGAATGTCGACGCTTCCGAGTTTAGCTTCATATAGGCGAGTGCTTTTAGAGCACGTTCATCGCCTTCGGCGGCCAATACTTCCAACTGCTCGAATTGAGAGGTTGAGAGCGAGGCCCACGCCGCCTTACGCTGCAGATTTTCCAGCAGATTGCTGTTGGCGCTGGCGCCGGCGAGAAAGTATGGGTTGCCCGAAAGAGAGCCATAGGTATGCGGCACTTGCACGCCGCGTGTTCGAGTAGCTACCAAATCGCGCAGCTTGCGAAAGGCCAGTCCGATCTCAAGGTTCGGCTCTTCGAGAATTCTCGCTAGGGCAATTGCATAAGGGCTGTGGTTGTCACCAAGATCGTCTAATGCAACCTGGCCAGCCGCAGCAGCAAATGAGATTAGCGTTCCGCGCTTTGATGGCGGTACAGTCAGGCCGCCGGATACGCCTGATGTCAGGCTAAATGTCTCGCTAGATTGAACAGATGGCGATGTAATGGTGCTGGACGCGCCAAACGGATCTGTACGACACGCATCCAACGCAACGATCCGCAATTGGCGTGCGCGGCTTACGGATTGGGTCAAATGGTCGAGGGAGATAGCTGTTTGCGATGCAATCGCACGATTCTGAGCCGCGGTGTCGGCAGTTGCCAGATAGTTCTTTCCCTCAAACTCAAAGCCATGCCCGGAAAAATAAATCAAAGACACATCGGCGATTTCGGATGCGGTGGCGAAGGTTTCAAGCGCATTGTTCAGCTCGTCCTTTGACGCGTTCACCACCAGTTTCACGTCAAAGTTCAATGCACTGAGTGTGTCCGTGATTAGCTGCGCATCACCCGTTGGGTTCGGTAAGGTCTCCAAGTTATTATAATCGCCAATGCCGATGACAAGGGCGATGCGTGTTTCCGCCGCGTTTGCCAACGCGGACCCCGCAACAATACAAAATAGAAATGGACTGACTGCAACTAGTAATACTCTCCACACAGCGACAACACCCATGAATGCGCCTCACATAATTGACTGTGAGGCTAGAGGCTTTGGAGTATCGATCCAAGAAAATTCGCGTCTTCGCGGGGCCGCCACTATTCGGGCGAGCTGAGGCGTAGGCCCTCACCTGGCAATGTCTGCTTACGGGCAGCCGCGATACAGCATTGAACCGCATGCTCAGCGTCCGGTTAGGGCCGTCCTAACGAACGGCCCATATGTCTAGATTTCAATAGTTTCTGCGATAGCCAAAGCATCTTCGAGCTCGACACCCAGATATCGGACAGTGCTGTCCATTTTGGTATGACCCAGCAGAAGCTGAACGGCACGCAGGTTGCCGGTCTTCTTGTAGATCTGCGTCACTTTGGTCCGGCGCATCGAATGCGTGCCATAGGCGCTTGCCTCTAGACCAATCGACATGAGCCAGTCTCGGACAATCCGAGCATACTGTCTCGTCGAGATGTGCAGGCGTTCGTGAAACCGGCCGCGCCAAAGATACTCGGATCCGACCATGAGGTCGTCTTCCATCCACTTCTCGACGGAAGCGCGTGTCCCTTCCGATATCTCAAACCGGACTGGCTTTTGTGTCTTGCTCTGCAGCACGGAAGCGCGCTCTTTGATCTGACCAGACGCCATAACGTCAACGACTTTCATCTTCACCAGATCACAGCCGCGAAGCTTACTGTCGATCGCCATGTTAAACAGAGCGAGATCGCGATGGTTTTTTGCTAGTTCGAGCCGAACT
Source organism: Thalassococcus sp. S3 (assembly GCF_004216475.1). GTDB lineage: Bacteria > Pseudomonadota > Alphaproteobacteria > Rhodobacterales > Rhodobacteraceae. The sequence continues at coordinate 4,439,405 of NZ_CP022303.1, forward strand.
CGGATCGCCCAGACATGCTTTGGCTCCAGCGGGCGTTTTTGTCCAACGATGCGGCCCTTATTCCAGGCAGGACGAAGCGTCCGAATGGCAGGTAAGTTTGGTGTTTCCATGACTGATCCTCCGATCCGCCTTTCCCTCCCAAAACGACAACCCAACGCTGACACGGCAACTTAACATCAAAGCTCAAATCCTCAGAATTGCCAGTTAGCGCCGCACCGCTCGGTCCATTTCCAAAAAAATTAACTTCAAACTGTGAAGATCAGCGTATCTCCATCAGAGGCTGGTCATGGCGCTTGATACACCTTTTGTCCGCTTCCTTCGGTCTGGCGGCAAATCAGAATTCACGGTCAGTCTACATCGACTGAACCGAGCGCCTGAGCGGAAGGAAACGTCATTCAATCTGGAACCGCATTTCCAGGGATTTCTGGAGCTGCTGGAAGACGCCGATGCGGGCAATGCGGCATTTCTGGATGACCGATTGGGCGATACTGACAGTTACAACTCCGGGCCACTGAAGCAGCGGTTCTATGATGAATTTGAGGCCCGCGTTACCGCGACGCTGGCCGTCTATGAACGTGAAGGCCATGCTGGGGCCGAGATAGCATCTTTGATCGAAGTGGACATCACTGCGACTGAATCCTGGCTTTTGCGTCGGTTTGAGAACAATTGAACGAAGCGCGGCAGCGGGCAGCGGGTGTCACGCATTACATCTGGCGGTCTGCTGATGACTCAAAAGTCCGGTCCAGCCATGCCGAGCGGGATGACCGCGTATTTCCGTGGGATCACGGCTTTCCCGACGGTTTGCCTGGTGCAGCGCATAATTGCCGGTGCTATGCAGAACCCGCCATCATCAACGGCCAAATTATTCTAACAGGTCGTCCGGTGTCGCCGGATCTGGCGGATCGCATATCAGATGCACAAGACAGGGGCCTCGCGCGCGCCGGTGAGGACGCATTGGTTGGCACGGTCACGGGCATCTATGATGTGCTGCGTTTTTCCTACCTCGGTTACCGGCGTCTGTTTGGTGTCAGCGCGGATGAGGAAGAACAGGAGCGGCTGACCGCGCGCCAGAATATCCTTGATGCGCTGGAGCGATTGGCCGAGCTGGATCGTGAAATGGCCGAGCAGATCGCCGAGGAAGCTGTTGCCCATTTCGAGGCGCTGCACGCAGAGCTTCGCTTGCTTGATCTTGAATACCGCCTCGGCTTGACCCGTGAAGAGGCTTTGCTGGGCGCCTACGAAGACGTGGCCTACCTCGATGCGTCGGTTTTACTGGGTGGGACGGTCTTTACGGCTGGTGCGGCGAAGCTCGGGGTCAATTTGACTCGTCTGCGGCCGACAGCAGTTCTCAAAACCCTACGCGCTGCTCGCACGCGGTTGGATGATATTATCAACACGCGCCGCCGCGAAGTCGATGCGCTCGTTGCGAGCCGTTTTGCAGAGCTGGAGGCACAGGGGCACGGGCCACAACGGCACGAGGGAGCGGTGACGCGCCAGATGCTTGAAGATCGGGTTATGCGTGGTTTCGATCCGATGACAGGAAGGAGGACAAATGGTGTCACCGGCGGTACTCACCCCCTGAGCCGCAGAGCGACAAGAATAACCAGCGAAGCAGATTTCGTTGCTGCTGAAGCGTTTATCCGTAGATCGTCAGAGTATCGGTCTTCAAGAGATGCGGCGTTTTCTCTGGCCGGTCGTGGTCGACCAAGATTTGAAGTTGTCCTGCCTATCGAGGATGTCGTTGGCCCTGACTATGCGAGCGCAGTCGAAGGGGTAAGAAGGATAGGTAGTTTCAACAACCCCCAAGGAATCGTGCCGATTGATTTTAAGGGTGGGCAGGTGAAAGCTGTCTATGAACTTACTCCAGACGGGGAGCCTGTTTTGGTTACATTATTTCCGATTGGGGGAACCTGATGACCCGCATAGACCTCAAAACCGAAGCGTGGCTGTCTGACATCGGGCTGTATTGCGGGGGTAACACATATGACCCCAAAAAACTACGACAGGTCACTGCAGACAAATCGGAGTGGTCTGAACGCTTAAAGCGCAACTTTGAGTACGTCCTAAACGCGCGACAGCTAAGTGCTTTGGACTACGAAGAGAAGGTCGATATTGAGTTTGCAAGTGACGACCAGCTCTACGGTTACCTTCAGCGGTTGTACGCTTATCTTTTTGAGGATGGCCCGTTCCCGGAATGGAATTGAAGGCATTGGCGCGTAACGAGAGCATGGCTCTAGCCTAAGCGAATGTCCGCTTTGCGGGCGCCACTGCAGCATCCAGCATTAGTCCTGAAAGTCCGGTTGCGGCCGTGGTCAACCGCAGAGTAAAACCCTGTCGACTTTGAAACCTGCCTTTCGAGCGTTTATCTCAAAACCACTCGCATCAACCTGGATTAAGATCTTGCTTCGCCCCATGGCCGTACGCCCCACTTCGCGCCCTCGTGAGACGCTAATTTCCCTCGTGTCGCGCACGGCGGCGATGATAGGTCTTTCAACGTGGGAGCTCACAGCGGAACTGGCGTTGGCGCAGAAACCACTCATCGCCGTTGAGGATGCAAGCGTTGACCAAATTTCTGAGGTCCTCGGCCTTAGTTCGGCAGAGCGCGCGTCCCTGGTTTCCTGGACCCCTCAACCGTTGGAGGGGGTGCGGATGCGATTTCGCGGCGAGTCCGTCGTGTCCCGCGCTGTGATGAATCCTACTGTTCGTGGCTGCCCCTGTTGCCTTCGAGAGGATACCAAGCAATCCCAGTTTGAAACCGTGGATGGAATGGTCATGCGCGGCGACTGGCAGTTTCGACATTTGGCTGTATGCATTCGCCATGCATCTCCATTGGTGCCACTTTGGACCGCAAAACGGGTCGCTGACCGGTACGACTTCGCAACTCAATTGCGGAGAATAAAGGCAGACCTGATAGAAGGGCGACTAGATGCGGCGACTTGCGAAGTCACCAGTTATGACAAGTGGATCGACCAACGCTTGGAGACCGGACAGGATGAAACTTGGCTGGCAAACCACAGCATCGATATCGCGGCGCAATTCTGCGAGCTTCTCGGCGCGGAACTCGTTCGACGAGATCTAGCTCCGAAAAGTGCTCCGAGGTCGGCTGGCTTCGAGGTTGCGAGCCAAGGGCCAGCGTCCATAAAGAACGCATTCCACGTTTTGGCAAAACGAGCGTCCGGCCCACACGATGAGATGCGCAGCGCGTTCGGTCGGCTTTATGACTAGCTTGCCAGTACTGCCGCAAATGACCCGCGTTACGATCCGTTCCGCAACTTGCTTCGCGAGGTCGCTTTGAACATCTGGGCCTTTTCTCCCGGGAGCAAGCTGCTTGGGCATACGTTGAAGGCGCGCCGAATGCACTCGGTTCTTACTGTAGCCACCGAGGTCGGTGTATCGCCCGCTCGAATGCGCGGCCTCCTGGTGTCGGAAGGCGTGATTGATGCTGACGATGAGCGTAACGATGCGCGGCTCACCTTCCCCTCGGCCGAAGTCGATGACCTCATGAACGTGTTTGAACAACTCGTTGGATCGAAGGAGATGCAACGACGCTTGGGTTGCGGCGAACAGCAGCTCGAAGCACTGGTCGAGGCAGGGATCTTGGCGCCTCGGTTCCCGTCCGATGTCACTAGACGGCCCTGGAATCCAGCCGATGCCGAGGCATTCCTGGGAGGGCTCTATGCCAACGCGCAAGACACTCCAGCAGGAGACCAGGCATGGAAGCAGGTCCATCGCGCTTCGGTGCGCTGTCGTGTGAAGATCAACAAGGTATTGGAACCGATTTGGGACGGTGCGCTTTCAGTTGGTCGGAGGCATGACCTTCGCGGATGCGCTTCGGTGTTTGTCCGCAGATCCGAGGTCGATGTGCTTTTACGGCCGGAACGCCCTAACCATCGCACCCTGTCAGAATTTGCATCCGAAGTCGGCTTGAATAAGCACCGGGAACTTCGCCTGCTGGTGGATCACGGTCATGCGCCAATAACGGTCCTCTACAACCCTCAAACACACCGACGGGACCGCTACGTTACCGAGGATGATACCGCCGCATTTCACTCGCGGTTTACGACGCTCAAGCTTCTCTCCGCGAGGCTTGGCCAAAGCAGCCGTTCCATCTCACAGCGTCTGAAGGCGGCCGGAATCGAGAGGTTTCAGCCCGGCGAAACCGACTTTGGCCCAGTGTACCTCTTGGCAGACGTTGAACTTGTTCCGCATGGACTTGTGTCTCGGGATCTGGTCTCGAAATGGGACTGAACGGCGATCGTATCGGTTGCCGATAGTTCGGAGAAGCAGACCTCTGCGACTTGCGCAGCGAAGGCCCTAAATGAGCCCATACCTACTGAATGCTGCACTACGCACGAACGTCCGGTTCTCAAAAGGTGGGCAAAATGTGACAAAATCAAGCTGGGTTTTGCTCGGGATTTTTACCACAAGGCTTTCCAGAGAATTGGTTGAACTGGCGGTGAGTGAAAAATCTACCGCTTTGAGATGTTTTCTGCCAGTCAAAACACAAATCGAAGACAACTAATTTTCGGAAATCTATGTCGACTTTGACTCATCCTTAAAGAGCTTGAAGAAGCAAGTCGTCAAGAAAGCACCAAAAGCGGTTTCAACAGCAGCGACCGCAGCAGGTAGCGATTGCTCATCTACAATAAAGCCGCTTGTGAAACCAGTGACTACGAAAATGATTCCCACGCAATATGCGGCAAGCAAAGCGAATACGATGTAAACGAAGGCACTTGAGGCTTTCTTTGTACTGCGCTGTCGTTCAACTCCGAGGTCTTGAACAACTATCCCGACGTAAGCGCCGAAAACAGGTAGGAAAACCGCCAACGTTGACACGTACGTGCCAAAGTCGGTTACATAGTTGCGTAGGTATACGGCTGCACCCAAAACAAACAGAATATGTAGCGTTACGACCGACATTGCCAGTAATGATCTAAGTGAGGAGATGCGCATGTCAGTAGGGGTCGTCCATTAAAGTTCCATCGACCGAAAACGCAACTCGTTCCATCAAGAATGTACGAAGGTTTTCAAAACCCTCATCGTAGTCCAAAGAAATGAATCCATTAGTTGGCTTCAGACCAGACGTGGGCCACCTTTTTATTGATGTAATAGGCAGGCCAAAATATAGTTGATAGTCATCGGGTGAGCCATCCCAATGTACGTAGACCTCCCAGAGGCTTCTTTCCCAATGATCGGTTCGTCCCGTGATAGCGGTCCCAACGGTCAAAAGATCAATGCGAAGTCGCCCATCTTCTGGCAAAACAGAACAGGTTTGGAATTCATTAGTCTCGCAAGCGGCCGAGGTAGCAGCTTCAATTCCAGAGATTAACTCATTTCTCAGCTCTGTAATGCCAGCACCTCTAAACCTCTCAAACTGAGCTTCCGAAATGCTTATCATGCGAGGGGGTGCGCCCGCCTCTCCACCCATTCGTCGTGCACTGGTTACGATGTCAGCCCGACTGCGAAGCCGTAACGTATTCTCGATCTCATATCCTGGAGTCGATTCAATGCAGTATTGAGTATGCGGGACTTCATCAGGTATCGGCAAATAGTCACCGTAGCATTCGAAAATAGTCTCGAACCTAAGGTTGTTAGAAAACTCGATGAATGCATCGACCTCGCTCGACCTTACATTGACAACCATCCAGATGGGATCACAACCACCGTCGCCACAATAGAAAGTTCCAATGCATATCTCCTTCCCCTGTGGATCGTCAAATGCGGCTTCAAGGAATGGCTGGCCACAGAAACGTCCCAAACGGCCAAGTGTAGAAATATCAAATTGGTCTTTATTGGATTGAAAAAATTCTTCTCGACTTAGTGTTGATGGACTGTAAACCCAACCTTTGTCTCCGAAGTCATATACAACCTCTAACCAGTTTCCATTCGCACGGACAACCTCAATGCTGGTTCCATTATCTAGTCTTTCGATCACTTCAAACGACGTTGAAGGTCCCGCTCTCACGTTCAACCAACCATCCTGCGTATCGTTTATTGCGCGGAACTCAGCTTTTGCGGATGTTGCGCAGGCGATCGCTATCAGAAAACCTAACAAGAATCTCACTAAGAACTCCCTCCCACCGGAGTAAACCTTAGGTTGTCGGCATCATATCAGTCAACATGCGCTGCGTGATAGGACAACGCCGAGCAAAGGTGAGTGGTGCCTTTGCATCATGTTTTCTAGGTGCGGCGGTCGAGCGGAATGCAAATTCGTGACCGCCACGCCAATAATCACAGTTTTTGACAGCGCCTAATCTCCCAAGCGGACTTTAGGGCAGACGCAGCGAAAGCGCGCTCCGTCCGCAGAGTTGAACTTTCAGCGGCCAGCAGCGAATGGCCGCCTTCAGAACCAAGGCCAGTTCGTCCGTTTGTTCGTTGCTTTGCCTCCAATTCATGACACCTTTCTTCCAATCCGAGCGATGATCAGTTGCAGAGCGTAACGGCAACGAGAGCTTCACCACTGCAATCCCGCATTTTCTACTCTTCCCTGATCCCCTCGCTTATCTGTTCCGCGGCGCAGATTGCCTGCGCTCGCCAGACCTCGATGGACATCGCGCTGATGCCGTCGGCTTTCCTGCCCCACTTCCGATAGAAACCCTCGGGCGTTGAGCGAGCTTCAAGCCGGTACCATCGTGAGACCGTCCTCGCCCATCTGAAGTCGGTATCGAGACCGCAGAGCGGTGATGTCCGGATCATCGGTCCGATTGACGCGGGATGGCTGCCGACCTCACCGACGAGATGCGCCGAGGTGCCATACTCCGACCTGATCGGCACCCAGCCCGACAGTACGGGGGCTTTGGCAAGATCATTCTTATTGGGCCGATAACCGCCAGCTCGAGCGACCGCAGGCGCATGCGGGTGGTGATGAGGCGCCACGCATCCTCTGCCGCAAGCACCCACTCCAACGGGAGAGTATACTGGGCGTCGCCGATCGTGAATGGTTCGATCTTGCGGGCGACCTCCAGGATCAGCGCCATCAAGTCGGGGGCAACGTCGTCCCATCGGACAAGCGTTCCGTCTCCATATCCGTCAACCCAGACCGGCCTGACCGCCCTCAGTTTGTCGAGGAGCGCGTGGTATCCATCATTCGGATCCATGACGGCTCTCCCAGATGCAAGCCTCGCGCAGGTAGGACGTCGATGCACCCACCAATTCCTAGGCATAGCCGATCGATACATTGCGGATGTCTGTTCCTTCGATGCGGGCGCGCAACCGTCTGTGGGAATGCCCGAAGAACCAGGAGTCCGGCTGATAGTCTGCGATCAGATCGCTCAGATCGGAATGGAACGACGGGGTCAGGGCATCGATAGCACCGGCGACATCCGGGTGTGGCCCGTGATGCGTGACGACGACGGTTTGCCCGGTATCATTCACATGGTGTGATTGCGATAGTGCATTACCCAGCCAATCGCAATGATCCTGGTGAACCATCAGGACGTCTTCCGGCTTGATCCATGGCTGAGGGATCCATCCAACTGGGTTGTCATCGATCAGCAAACTGCGCGGCGCAGGCCTCACAATCCTCGAATAGTCCCGCATGAGCTGTTGCGCGACGCTCATCGCCGTTTGCTGATCACCCAACAGATCGAAGTCAGTCCAGAGCGTGCAGCACAGGAACCGGGTTGTTCCGTGTCGCAAGACTCGTTCCTGAACGAAGTGTGCGCCGGCTTTCGCCGCCTCGCGTTCCAGGAGGGGGTCATCCCCGAGGCTACCATTGTAGTAGTCATGGTTGCCCGGGAACGCGTAAACCTTCTCCGGCAGGATATGCTGCGCCAGATTGTCAAAGACCTTCGACCAATTCGATGCAGGCCCGTTGATCAGATCGCCCGCGAGGATGAGCGCGTCTGCTGTTTGCAGCGCAAACTCAAGGCCCAGAACCGCGATCGGGTCGACGGCCAGCCGGTCGTAGCTGTCCAGATGAAGGTCCCCGAGGATCACCACGCGGCCGGTGTCGAAGGGGATGGTAAGCGTCTCCATCGTCATCTCCTCAGTTCAACATTGGCTGCTGCGCCAGCATCTCGGCCCGGTCCAGCATTCGGCTGACAATCCGTAGGTTGAGGCGGGCGTTGGAGATCGCCCCGCTGTCGAAGACATCGAGAACAGCCGCCAATGCAGGTTCCGGCACGCCACGTCGCTTGCCCTCGCTACAGGCAAAATCGTGCAATTGCTCTATCGTGAGATCGGGCAGGTCCAGCACCACGCACCGGCTTTGTAGCGGCTCAGGCAGGCCTTCGCGGCCATTGGCCGTCATGACCCAGTTGACCCAGGACATGTCGAACTTGATCTGGAAGAACGGGCATTCCCAGCTGGTTGCCGTCATCCGTTCGAGCAGTGGAAGCAATGCGTCCGTGAAAGTATGGCGGCTGCCGCGGGTGGAATGTGTTTCCCCCGCCTTCTCGATCTCGTCCAGAATGACGAGTGGCCCGCCGTGCCGCGCCTGCAGGATCGTCTTCATCACCTTGCCGTGATGCGCACTGCCCCAACCGCGTTGCGATCCAACAAGCGCGAAGGTCGCGGGCTCGCCGGTTGCGTCGATCTTCGTCGTGGGAACGGACAGGTGATGCGCCAACCGCCGCGCCCAGTGGGACTTACCGATACCCGGCGAGCCGACCAACGCAAGCGGAGAGAACCGCGCGCCTGGCGGCCCATCCCGCGCGGACGCCTGCAAGCCCCGCCAGACCACCTCCGTGGCGGGCGCCATCCACGGCATCTCTGCGTGAAGGGCGGCGGCAATCTCGTCGGCCCCGTGCTCAGTGGCGACCTGGGAAACGGTAAGACCATCCCGAAGCGGGGTCAGCCGCGCACGGTTCTCGTCGGTCAGGTGGTACATGCCGGTTGAGGAATGAACCCGTTCCACTGCCCGCATCGCGCGCCGCTTGATCCCGCGCATGTCTTCGTCAGCGACCAGTTCGTAGTCATACAAACAATCGTCCTCGGTCATCTCTCCTTGCGCGACCGCCCGCTCCTGGGCGGCCTTACGGACCCTCTTCAGGAATTTCCGAAACCGCTCTTCGATACTTCGGAGTGATGGGACATCATTGAAGAACCTGAGATCATGGAATGGGAGCGTGGAATGCGAACGAGACATGGCGGAGTCCTTTCATGGCGCAGACGTGCTTCTGCGCGCTTCGCCCGGCCGCGAACGCGGTAGGCTTAATGATGTGAAAGGTTCCGGAACCTGTGACTTACCAAGATCGAACAAAGCATGAACTGTCAAATCGGATGCAGTTAAGGGCTTTGAAAGACCCTCGGCAGCGTCAAGACCCTCCCGACTTAAGTATTATAAATCAATAGTTTACCTTGAGAACGGCATAGTTGCCAAACCGCTGCCACACCAGTTTGCGCGCATTATTGGTTTCTTTTGCGCGCACTTCCGGTTTTTCTGGCACATATTTTTCAGGCAGTTTTGGCGACCCCGGCAGGATTCGAACCTGCAACCTGCCCCTTAGGAGGGGGCTGCTCTATCCAGTTGAGCCACGGGGCCGTCAGAATGGGTGATAGCGTGCTCAAACGCGCTTGTCATCGTCTTCCCTGCACGCTTGCTCATTTGCCCATGTTTGCGGTACCACTTTCACATAGGCATGTCTTTGCGAAAGGACCCTCATCCCCTTGTCCCTGGATCACAAGCGCCCGCTCACCCTGCGTGATGTCTCAGAAGCCTCTGGCGTTAGCGAAATGACCGTCAGCCGTGTGCTGCGCAACCGCGGCGACGTGTCGGAAACGACGCGAGAGAAGGTTCTCGCAGCCGCGAAAGAGCTGGGATATGTGCCCAACAAGATCGCAGGAGCCTTGGCCTCTAGTCGGGTGAACCTGGTTGCGGTCATCATTCCCTCGCTGTCGAACATGGTCTTTCCCGAAGTGCTGACCGGCGTGAACCAGGTGCTGGAAGATACCGAGTTGCAGCCCGTTGTGGGTGTCACCGACTACTTGCCCGAAAAGGAAGAGCGTGTGCTCTACGAGATGCTGTCGTGGCGGCCATCGGGCGTGATCATCGCGGGTCTGGAACACTCCGATGCATCCCGCGCCATGCTGGAAGCCGCCGGCATCCCGGTGGTGGAGATCATGGACAGTGACGGCAAACCGGTGGATGCGATGGTGGGTATCTCGCACCGGCGAGCGGGGCGCGAGATGGCCAAGGCGATCCTGAAGGCCGGCTATGAACACATCGGCTTTATGGGTACCAAGATGCCGCTGGACCACCGGGCGCGGAAGCGGTTCGAGGGCTTTACCGAGCAATTGGCCCGCGACGGCGTGGAGATCGAGGATCGGGAGTTCTATTCCGGCGGTTCGGCGCTGGCCAAGGGGCGGGAGATGACGGCGGCGATGCTGGAACGCTCGCCGGATCTGGATTTCCTTTACTACTCCAACGACATGATCGGAGCAGGCGGGCTGCTTTACCTGCTGGATCAGGGCATCGACGTGCCGGGGCAGATTGGGCTCGCGGGGTTCAACGGGGTGGAGTTGCTGCAGGGATTGCCGCGTAAGCTCGCCACGATGGATGCCTGCCGGCTGGAGATCGGGCGCAAGGCGGCGGAAATCATCGCGGCGCGGCTGGCCGAACCGGAGGCGGAGGTCGAGGATAAGATCACGCTCACGCCCACAATCTCTTTCGGCGATACGCTGAAACGCTGGTGAGCGCGCTCACGCTCGACAACCGCGCAGCACGGCGGCTGTTTCTGGACCGGCATGCGCTAGCCGAACCGCCCAGCGGGCCGGCGAAAGGGGCCGCATTGGCAACTTTGATCGAACGGCTGGGCTTCGTGCAACTCGACAGCATCAACACGGTCGCACGCGCGCATGACATGATCCTCTATGCGCGCCGCCCGACCTATCGCGCGAAGCATCTCAAGCGGCTCTACGAGGTGGACCGGGCGCTGTTCGAACACTGGACCCATGACGCCGCCGTAATCCCGATGGCCTTCTACCCGCATTGGCATCTGCGTTTTGCCCGCGACGCGGAGGTGCTGAAAGCGAGGTGGCGGAACTGGCGACGCGACGGGTTCGAGCAACGCTTTGCGGATGTGCTGGAACAGATCCGCGACTACGGTTCGGTCTGTTCCTCGGATGTCGGCACGTCCGAGAAGAAGGGAAGTGGCGGTTGGTGGGACTGGCACCCGTCTAAAACGGCGCTGGAATATCTCTGGCGGTCGGGCGCGCTGACCGTGGTGGGGCGGGACGGGTTCCAGAAACGCTATGACTTGACCGAACGGGTGATCGAACAGGCTCTCTGTGACGATTGCCCTGACCCCGAACACTCCATCGACTGGCTCTGCAATGGCGCGCTGGATCGGCTGGGCTTTGCCACGTCCGGAGAGATCGCGGCCTTCTGGGACACTGTCTCGCCCGCCGAGGCCAAGGCATGGTGCGCGGCGGAGGAGGCGGCGGGGCGGATCATTCCGGTTTGCCTCCTGGGCCATGATGGCGCGGCGCGCATGTGTTTTGCACGGCCGGATGTAATAGAGCAAGCCATGGCCGCACCCACGCCGCCGGGCCGCATCCGGGTGCTGAGCCCGTTCGACCCCGCATTGCGGGACCGCAAGCGGGCAGAGCGGCTTTTCGGCTTCCACTACCGGATCGAGGTATTCACCCCGGCGCCCAAGCGCAAATACGGCTATTACGTTTTCCCGCTGCTGGAAGGCGACAAGCTGGTCGGGCGCATCGACATGAAGGCCGAGCGCGCCGATGGTGTGCTGGCCGTGCGCGCGCTATGGCCGGAACGCAAGGTGCGCTGGTCCGATGCGCGCACCGAACGGCTGGAGGCGGAGCTGGCCCGCGTCGCGCGGTTCGCGGGTTTGGAGGATGTGCGGTTCGCGGATGAGTGGCTGCGCACGCCGCTTTGACATGGCACGCCGCCTTTGTGTTTATCGGCCTATTTCAGACAGCCTGGAGCCAGATTGTGCCGCCTGCAGGATCAGCGGCGCCGGCGCCCATGCGATAGGGTCTTCTTCGGATAGCTCCTGCAACGCCGGCAAGACCTTTGCCACACCGAGTGTGTCAGCGTAGCTCAGCACGCCGCCCTTCACCTTGGGAAAGCCAAGGCCGGTCACCGAAATGCGATCCATCATCGGCGCATCCATTCCGGGCGTATCGCCCAGGATTGCAGAGGCTTCGTTGATCAGCGCGAGGGTCAGACGCCGCTGAATCTCGTCCGCTTCGAATTCGCGTTGTGGGGCCTTGGCGAACCAGGCTTCTTCCCGCACCAGATCCTCGATCAGCGGGTCGATCACCGCGCCGCCGCCGCCCGGATAGCGATACCAACCCCAGCCGATCTTCTGGCCCAGCCGACCCTCCTGCACGGCGCGGTCGGCGATGGGGATATAGCGCCGCGCGGGGTCTCGCGGCGTGGCCTTGCGGCGCGCATAGGCGGTGTCGAGACCCGCCAGATCCTGCGCCTCGTAGAGGCCAAGATCAAAGCCGAAAGCGACCATCGCCTCGTCGATCTCCCACAGGATGGCGCCGTCCATCAGAAGGGTATCGGCGGCCTCCTGAAACCGGTCGAGCAGACGCAGCCCGATAGAGGGGTGACCCGGTGGGATCACCACCGCGACACGACCGAGGCGATGCAAGAGCGTGCTCAGCGCCTCTTGCGCGGCAGCACCGGTTTCGGCCAATGGCATGATCTCTGTCAGGCTGCGCAGATGCATCGGCGTGAACACGGTCAGGCCCAGGGCGCATGTCGGATCGGTCGCGAGATCCGCCAGACCATCGGCGCGGGTGCTGGCCACCACCGTGTTGCGGGGCATTTCGGCATAGAGTGCTGCCCGCTCCTCTGCCTCGTCCAGCGTTTCGAGAATCAGATCCGCGGTGGCGAGGGCCCCTGTCGACGTGTCCACGGTCAAAGGCGATGCCGTCTTTCCCAGAAAATGCGCTGCCCGCTCAGCCGCGCCCGCATCTGGTTCGATCAGGGCAATGTCATAGCCTGCGGCGCGACAGGCCTGTGCCAAAGCCACGCCCGTGGTGCTTGCGCCCAGCACGGCAATGCGGGTCATGGGGGTCAGGGCAGCAGCTTCCGCTCGGCGATGAGCGCCAGAAGCTCGTCGCGCGACCGGTCCACTGTCTTGCCGGACGTATCAAGCTGTGCTACCGCCTTTTCATAGAGCGCCTCGCGGCTCGTCAGGATCGACTTGAGCTGCTCCATCGCCTCCGGATTGCCGGCCATTGGGCGTTCGTCACCCTGCGCGCGCACGCGGGACATATGCTCGTCCGGAGAGGTCCTGACCCAGATCGTATGAAAATGCGCTAGAAGCTTGGTGTAGGTCTCCGGCTCCGCCACGATGCCGCCTGCCACGGCGAGGATCATCCTGTCGTGCCGGGTGATCACCCGGCTGAGCGCCTGCGCCTCCAGCTTGCGGTAGCCCTCTGGGCCGTAAAGCGCCATGACCTCCTCCACCGGCATCCCGCTTTGCGCCTCGATCTCGCGGTTCAACTCCACGAAGGGCACGCCCAACGCCTCTCCGGCCAAGGCGCCGAGGGTCGATTTGCCGGCACCGCGCAAGCCGATCAGGCAGATCCGATGGGCGCGCATGGTCTCTTCCGGCTCCGGCAGAAGGGTGCGCAGGACAGCCTGCTGCACATCCGATCCGGCCGCACGAAACAGGTCCGCCACCCGCAACGCGTCAGAGGACCAGGGGTCATCCTCCCCCATCAGCCATTCGATACGGTGATCAAGCGCGATGGCGATGCGCTGCAGAAGACCGATGGAGATATTCCCTTCCCCCGCCTCCAACTGCGCCAGATAGCGGGGGGAGACGCCCGATATCTCCGACAGCACCCGCCTTGGGATGCCCTTGCGCTCCCGCGCCTTGCGCACGCGGTCGCCGACGCGGTGGATCAGCGCGGTGACGATGCGGTCCGCCTCCGTCTCCTGCGTGTCAACTGTCGAAAGCTCGGCCATATGTCCCCAGGTTTATGTATTTTATTGCATAAGCCTAGGGCGATACCTGCACGTATTCAAATTGTTTCCCACGTCATGCCCGGAAAGACCTGCACTATTGTGCTGCGACCGGAGCGCGGACGAGCGGTTCGACCACCTCCCGGATATGGCGCGGCGCGGGCTGGGATTTGAACTGATCGGCGATGGTGAAGACGCAGACAAAGCGTCCTTCGAAGCACAGCACGCCGTCCTGCCACCCCTTCATGCTGAACTCGATCGACGAAGTGCCCAGCTTGGACGGCCATGTCTCGCAGATCAGCCGGTGGCGCGGGGTGACCGGCGCGCGGAAATCCATGCTCATATGCACGAAGGGCGTGCCGATGTTGTCGTCAAGCTCAAGCTGATACCAGCCATGCCCGCCCAGATGATGCTCCCACCACGCGTTGATCGCGTCGAGCGCGAACCAGGGCAGGCGGGCGGTATAGGCGATCTTGGCGGGGTCGCAATCGCCCCAGGTCACCCGGATCTCATGGCAGAACGCGCCTTGCGCGGGGCTCACCTCAGGCCACCTTGGCCTTCAGTTCCTCCATGATCCTGCCTACCCAGGGCAGCGCGATATCCTCGGGCATTTCGAAGGACGACGCGTCGTGAATGCCCCGCTCCCCGATCTGTTCGGCCTTTAGCCCTTTCAGCATCTGGGCCAGCTTCATGGAGCCGTGGTTGAACGTCTCGGAAAAGACCTGATCGCCCAGCCCGAAGATCGCAAAGCGAATGCCGCTGAGATCCGGCTTGCCTTGGGTCAGCGCCTCCTCAAACGGCAGGGCCGTGGACGGGAGATCGCCATTGCCGTAGGTCGAGGTCACGAAGATATAGAATGTCTCACGCTCCATCGCGGCCGGGTCCACATCGGCGAGGCTGGCGATATGACAGTCGAAATCACCGCCCAGCTCAGCCTCGATATCCTCGCAGAGCATTTCCGAATTGCCCGTCTCGGACCCGTAGTAAATTCCAACTTTCATTCCGTGGCCTCTTTCCTTGTCCCCGCGCGCAGGGGTCTTAGCAGTGCCCCACAGGCTGCGGCTCTGGCTCCACCATCAGGCGATAGAGCGCATCCTGCTCGTCAGGGGTCAACATCATGTAAACCGCAAGGCAAAGCCCCTTGCAGTCCTTGCATTCCAGCGCGCAATAGGCGCCGTTGCTGGCCAGAGGCGATTGCTCTGGCTTGAGTGTCATCCGGTCAATCTGCATCGGTCGTCCCCTTTGCAAATGTCAGGTGCCCGGACGCCTTGTGGCGCCCGGGGTCAGGCCTCACGCCATGTGCAGCTTAACATACTCGAAGTCGCCGGGCTTGTTGTCGATGCCAACCTTGGGTGGCGAAATCCAGCTTGCATATTTTCCGGGCTCATAGCACGGCTTCATGAGCGATTGGATAAAGGCGCCGTCCTCTTTGGTGGGCAGCCATTCGTCGCGACGGGCGTCCCATTCCTCCCGGCTGAGGAAATTGCCGTCCGGATCAATCGGCTGGTTGGCAAAGACGCCAATCTGACGGTGGAAACCTTCATGCGGCAGCTTCAGTTCAAACTCGATCCCCGTGCGGGAAATCTGCTTGTTCCAGCGCCGCAGGCCGCCGGATGCATCGCGGACATAATCGTCACGCAGGCGCATGTTGATCGCGGTCAGGGCGGGTGCGTCTTCGGTGACGATCTTGCCGTCCTTGATGCTCGCGACCTTGTAGGTGTCGCCTGTCAGTTTGTGGTCGTCTTCGATCCGCTGCTCCATATACCGGCCTTTGATACCGGCGTTGAACGCATTGGCGGCGTTGGTCGACACTTCCTGTCCGAAGAGATCCAGCGACAGCGTATAGTGCAGGTTCAGCTTTTTCTGGATCGTGGGCAGGTCGATCACGCCCAGATCGCGGATCTTGTCGATGTCGTAGGGGTCGGTGATGCCCGCCTTCTGCATCGCTTCCAGCGTGGCCTGAATGGTGCGGCCCACGCCGGTTTCGCCCACGAACATATGGTGAGCCTCTTCTGTCAGCATGAAGCGGCAGGTGCGGCTGAGCGGGTCGAAGCCCGATTGAGCCAGCGACTCAAGCTGCATCTTGCCGTCGCGGTCGGTGAAATAGGTGAACATGAAGAAGGACAGCCAGTCCGGCGTCTCTTCGTTGAACGCGCCCAGCATCCGCGGCGCTTCCTCTGAGCCGGAGGAACGGCGCAGCATATCGTCCGCCTCTTCACGCCCGTCACGGCCGAAATACTTGAAGAGCAGATAGACCATCGCCCAAAGGTGACGGCCTTCTTCGACATTCACCTGGAAGAGGTTGCGCATGTCGTAAAGCGACGGCGCGGTGAGGCCGAGGAAGCGCTGTTGCTCGACCGAGCCCGGCTCGGTATCGCCCTGGATCACGATCAGGCGCTTGAGCATGTTGCGATACTCTCCTGGCACTTCCTGCCAGGCCAGCTCACCAGCGTGCTCGCCGCAGGGGATACGGCGATCTTCGACAGCGGGGGCCAGCAGAACACCCCAGCGGTATTCGGGCATCTTCACATAGTCGAACTTGGCCCAACCCTTGGGATCGACCGACACGGCGGTGCGCAGGTAAACGAGCGATTCCTGGAAATTCTGAGGGATCAGGTCATTCCACCAGTTGATGTAACCGGGGTGCCATTTCTCCAGCGCCTTGAGCACCTTCTTGTCGTTGGACAGACCCACATTGTTGGGGATCTGCGAGTCGTAACTCACGTTGATCAGATCGAGCATTCCTCATCTCCCTAAACCGGCCACGCGAAGTATGCCGCGCGGCCCAACCCTTTGTGGGGCACTTCGCCCACCCCTTCGCGCGCCTAGACGCGCTCCATGTCGTATTGCCCGCGCATGCCCGTGCCGTAGCGCTGCAGCGCACCATCCTCGCCCACCGCGTTGGGGCGCTGGAAAATCCAGTTCTGCCAGGCGGTCAGACGGCCAAAGATCCGCGTCTCCATCGTCTCGGGCCCAGCAAAGCGCAGGTTCGCCTCCATCCCCGTCATCGCATCGGGGGAAAAGCTGGCGCGCTCTTCCATGAACTGGCGCACCTCGTCTTCCCAGTCGATATCGTCGAGCGCGTAGGTTACCAGACCTAGCTCATCGGCATCCTCGGCCTCCAGCGCCTCGCCGATCTGGGCGCGGGCTTTCTCCACCATTTCCGGTTCACCCAGAAAGCGTGTTTCCAGGCGGCTCAGGTCGTTGCCCATCGGGTAGGTGCCGAAATTGCTGTCGCTGAGCGTGACCGTCGCCATATGGCGATTGTCGCCCTCGAACTCCTCCAGCATCATATAGCTGCGGTCGACGGCCCAAAGCAGCTCCGCCAGCACGCCGGTATAGCAAGAGCCATGCTCGACCAGCGCCACGAGGCTGCGGGAGGTCATGTCGATGCGCTTGAGCACGCGCTTCCAGTATTTCAGGATTTCGTTGGCCAGCCAGTGATCCGCATGGGCGAGCAGCAGGTCCTCATGCGCCTGCACGCGCTCCGGGTCGCCCTGCGTCGCAAAAACGATCAGGCCAAGATTGCGTTCGTTCAGCCTGAGATGCAGGATGGCATCGTCCAACTCCCGTGCGAGGCGGAGCATGTAGGTGTCGGAGCCCTCGGCCTGTAATGCATCCGCGTCAGCGGGCGCCTCGCTATCTGGCCCCTTGATGGTAAGGGTCGCACGCCCCGCATCACGGTCCATGGCGACTTCGACCAGCGAATAGGTGACCGACCCATCCTCGGCAAAGCTGCGCTGGAGCGGTTTCAAGGCGATGCCCGTCAGCCCGTCAGCCTTCGACGATTGCGCCGCGAATTCCTGGGCGCGCTCGGCCACGACCTCGTCGAATTTCGAATTCGCCACCACCTCATCGACCAGCCGCCAATCCTTGGCCCGCTGTCCCTTAACCCCCTCCTCGATGGAGCAGAATACGTCTGCGCGGTCCCGGCGCACCTTGCGCTTGTCGGTCACGCGGGTCAGCCCGCCGGTGCCGGGCAGAACGGCCAGCAGGGGCACTTCGGGCAGGGCCACGGACGAGGCGCTGTCGTTGGTCAACATGATGTAGTTGCAGGCCAGCGCCAATTCGTACCCGCCGCCGGCGCAGGCGCCTTTGACAGCGGCGATGTATTTCTGGCCGCTGTCGGCTTCGGCTGCTTCGTAGGTGTTGCGTGTCTCGTTGGTGAATTTGCAGAAATTCACCTTATGCGCATGGGCTGCGCCGCCCAGCATGCGGATGTTGGCACCGGCGCAGAAAACTTTCTCTTTGCCGGACTGCATCACGACGACCTTCACCTCGGGATGCTCAAACCGCATCCGCTGAACGATGTCGGACAGCTCGATATCCACACCCAGATCATAGGAATTCAGCTTAAGCTCGTATCCGTCAAAAAGCCCGCCGGCCTCATCCACGTCCATGATGAGCCGCGCAACCTCGCCCTCATACTCTACCCGCCAATGCCGGTATTTTGACGGGTCGGTTTGAAAGTCGATGGTCTTCGACATGGGGCAAGGCTCCAATCAATAGTATGAGATGCACTTTAATGCTCATCATTGAGCCAGTAAAGGTAAATATGCACGATAATGCGCTAACATTGCCGAACTACCGTAAATGTACGCATTATAGTGCAACTCTCGACAGAGATCAGGCGATCTCCACCTGCTCCTCCTCGATCCGCTTCAGTCTTGCGGCAAACTCAACCACAGCAGCCAGCGTCTTCCCCGGCTGCTCCTGATGCGGGGCGTGCTGGCAGTTATCCAGAATCACTGTATCAACCGGCGCATAGCTGCGTTCCTCAATCTCGCTGATCTGGGCGAGTGTGCCGTATTGATCGTCCCGCCCCTGGATGGCGAGCGTCGGGATGCGGAAGTAATCAATCGCCTCCCCCACATGCCAATCGCGGAACCCGGGATCGAGCCAGGTGTCCGCCCAGCCCCGAAAGGCGCCGTCCGGATCTCGGTGATACTTCGCCATCCGGTCGCTTAGATATCCGCTCTCGAACACTCCCTTGGCTGCGTTGATCGCTTCCAGCCCACTCTCCTCAGTAAAGAAATGCGGCGCCATCAGGATCAGGCCGCGCACGCGGTGGTCCACTACTCCGCCTGCGTAGATCGCTGCAATCGTAGCGCCATCGCTGTGACCAAAAAGAATGCCCTGCTCAAAACCCATCTGGTCCAGCACATGGGGCAGTACATCCACCGCCTCCCGCGTCATGAAGTCGAGCGGGCGGGGCAGATCGACCGGATCGGACTGGCCATAGCCTTGCCTCGAATAGACGAAGACGCCGAACCCCGTCGCCTTGGCCACCTGTTCAGGAAAGTCCCGCCAGAGCGCCACGCAGCCCAGCCCCTCGTGCAGCATCACGATTGTGGGCGCCTGATCGGGCGCGGGGCCGTGGCAGGCATAGTCCAGTGTGACGCCGTTCACCGCCAAAGGCTTCTTCGGGCTGTCCGACCAATCGAGCATTATGCATCCTCTCTGAGCTTGAAGCGTTGGATCTTGCCGGTCGCCGTCTTGGGCAGGTCGGGCACAACCTCGATCCAGCGGGGATATTTCCACTTGCCGATCTGATCCTTCACGAAGGATCTCAGGTCATCCGGCGCGGCCTTCGCCGCCTCTTTCAGCACGATGAAGGCCTTGGGCTTTTCCAGCCCGTCCGCGTCCCGCGCGGCCACCACAGCGGCCTCCAGAACCGACGGATGCGCGACCAGGGATTGCTCGACCTCGAAAGGCGAGACCCAGATGCCGGAGACCTTGAACATGTCATCCGTTCGCCCGCAATAGATGAAGCGACCGTCCTCCGCGCGCTCGTATTTGTCGCCCGTGCGGGTCCATTCACCTTCGAACGTCGCGCGGCTCTTGTCGCGCTTGTTCCAATAACCATCGGCGGCCGAGGCGCCGCGCACCAGCAATTCGCCGATCCCGCCATTCGGCACATCCGCCCCCGCCTCATCGACCAGTCGCACATCATAGCCGGGCACCGGCGTGCCAGAGGTGCCATAAACCACGTCGCCCGCGCGGTTCGACAGGAAAATGTGCAGCATTTCGGTCGATCCAACGCCGTCGAGGATATCGACGCCCCAGATCTTGCGCCATGACTTGCCGATCTCCTCCGGCAAAGCCTCGCCGGCAGAGATGCAGGTGCGCAGCGGCACCTTGGGTATCTCTAGCTGGTCGAGATGCGCGACGGTCGCGGCATAAAGCGTGGGCACACCGCAAAAGATCGTAGGCTGTTCAGCGCTGAGAATGTCGAGCGTCGCTTCGGGCGTGGGGCGACCGTGAAACAGGACCGTCGTTGCCCCCACCGACATCGGGAACGTCATCGCATTGCCGAGACCGTAAGCGAAGAACAATTTCGCGGCTGAATAGATCGTGTCGTCCTCACAGATCCTCAGAACCTGAGCGCCATATGTGTCTGATGTCGCCTTGAGACTGCCGTGTACATGCCGCACACCCTTTGGCTGCCCGGTGGAACCGGACGAGTAGAGCCAGAACGCCATCTCATCCGCGCTGACATCCAGCGTCTTGGCCGGTTCTGCACCCTGCATGAAGTCTTCAAAGCTCTGCAGATTTTCGGGGGCCTCTCCGATCACGACAACCGCGCGCAGTGTCGGGTGATCTTCCAGCAAGGGTTCGACCACCGAAAGAAGTTCGGAAGAGACAAAAAGGCAGGCCGCGCGGCTATCCTTGAGGATGACATCATAGACCTGCGTCGCCAACAGCGTGTTGAGAGGCACCGGAACCACGCCCGCCTTCAAAGCGCCCCAGAAGATCGCTGGAAACTCAATCTGATCCAGGACGAGCATGGCGACACGCTCCTCCCTCTGGATGCCCAGACGCCGCAACGCGCCCGCGACGCGTGCCGTCTGGTCAGCCAACTCTCCGTAGGTCAGGCTGCGCTTCTTCCCTGCGGCTTCGCGAAAGGCCGACTTGCCCGCGCGGCCTTCGGCCAGATGCCGATCTAAGAAGTAGCTGGCAGCGTTGCCGGTCACACTCATTGTATCTCCTCCCGTCCCGGTCCGGCTTGATGACGTCGCCGGCTTCGGTCCTTTCAACGAAACCGGGCGCCTCCTCCAGAAGCCCGCGCTGACTCACCGCCATCATGATGCATTGATTCCTTTTTCATGCAAGATATTGCTAAAAATATTAGCATTATAATGCATAGCCGATTTTTCTGCCGGGGGCATTCATACCGATCTGACGGCAATTCAGTCGGACGGCGCGGTTTCGACGGCTGAAACTGACAGATCCCCGTGAAAAATCAGATCCATCGACCGGCCCTGCGAAGAATGTGGTAAGCTTCCCTTACGTCACCCAAGGCAAATCCCGATCCTACACGGACCGGAAGCGTTCTTCTTAAAGGAGACTGGTCATGGTCAAGACGATTGGTAACCCCCTTTCATGGGCCGCCCAAGCGCTTACAAAAACCTCGCAACATGTCGGTGAAGGCACCGGCGAAATGCGCAGCGATCACCGCACACGCATCGAAGTTCGCGACCTCACTCTGCAGGATCTTAAAAGCGCACTGCAGAAGGGCGTCGAAGATTTCATGGCGCTGCGCACCGACGTGATGTTCATCGTGCTGATCTATCCCATTGTCGGGCTTATGCTCACCGCGTTTGCCCTGAACCGTGAGCTTCTTCCGCTCCTCTTTCCGGTCGTCGCAGGCTTTGCCTTGCTCGGCCCCGTCGCCGCAATCGGTTTATACGAAATGAGCCGACGGCGAGAGCACGGGCTCAGCACAGGGTGGAGCGATGCATTTAGCGTGATGGGGTCGCCATCCTTCGTTCCGATGCTGGTGCTCGGCTTCTATCTTGCGATGCTCTTCGTGTTCTGGATGCTCACGGCTTACGCCCTCTATATTCTAACCCTTGGACCTGAACCTCCCATCTCGGCGCTGTCGCTCTTGCGGGACGTCTTCACGACGTCCGAGGGCTGGGTGATGCTGGTTGCGGGCCTCGGCATCGGCTTTGTTTTCGCGGTCGCCGTACTTGCTATCAGCATTGTATCCTTTCCCCTGCTCATCGACCGGCATGTCGGCATTCCGAAAGCTGTCGGCACCTCCATCCGGCTGGCTCAGCAAAATCCACGGGCTGTGGCGGCATGGGGCGCTGTGGTTGTGGTGCTTCTTGGACTGGGGATCGGCACGCTCTTTATGGGGCTGATCTTTGTGCTGCCGGTTCTGGGACATGCGACATGGCACCTCTACAGGCGGGCCGTCGTCCCGACATCACCATAAGGCCGACAGCGCGGCCAGATCACCGACGCCGATGAGGACTTGCCCCGGCCACCCTAGTTCGGGAGCAGGAACAGCGTGATCGCCGGGAACATTACCAGAATAATCACCCGAATGATGTCAGAGCCCACAAAGAACAGCACCGCCTTGTAGGTCTCGATCATCTTCGTGGTGCGATCCATCGCATTGATGATGAAGAGGTTCATGCCGACGGGGGGCGTGATCAGACCGACCTCCACCACGATCAGAACCAGAATACCGAACCAGATCGCCACATGTTCGGCACTCATCCCGAAATCCAGGGCGCTGATGACCGGGAAGAAGATCGGCACGGTCAGCAGGATCATCGACAGACTGTCCATCAGGCAGCCGAAGAGAAGGTAGAAGACAAGGATCAGGCTGAGCACCATCCAGGGGCTGAACCCTTGGGAGACCACGTAATTCGACAGCTCCTGCGGCACCTGAGTGAGCGCGAGAAAGCCGTTGTAAAAGGCCGCGCCCAGAACGATGAAAAAGATCATCGCGGTGGAGCGGGCTGTGACCGTGAAGCTTTCGATCAGCGTGCTGCGCGTCAGGCCGCCGTTAAAAAGCGCGATCAGCCCGGTGCCCAGGGCACCGACGGCCGCGCCCTCGGTGGGGGTGAACCAGCCGCCATAGATGCCGCCCACCACAAGGCCAAAGACCAGAAGCACTGGCCAGACCTTGAGCAGTGCCTTGAACCGATCACCCATCGGAACGGGCGGCTTGGTGCCCGCAGAATCGGGGTAGAGACGGACATAGATCGAGATGGCGATGACATAGCCAATGGCGGCGAGGATGCCGGGGATAAAGGCAGCGAGGAACAGCTTGGCGATGTTCTGCTCGGTCAGGATCGCGTAGATCACCAACACGACCGAGGGCGGGATCAGGATGCCCAGCGTTCCGCCAGCCGCAAGCGTCGCCGTCGAAAAGCCGCCTGCATACCCGTATTGCCGCAGTTCCGGCAAGGCGACACGGCCCATCGTTGCCGCCGTCGCAAGCGACGAGCCGCAGATCGCCCCGAAACCCGCGCAGGCCCCGATGGACGCCATGGCGACACCGCCCTTGCGGTGGCCCAGAAACCCTTCGGCGGCCTTGAACAAGGCCTGAGACATGCCGCCAAGGGTGGCAAAATGGCCCATCAAAAGGAACATCGGCACGATGGACAGCGAATAGCTTGAGAAGGTCGTATAGGTTTCGTTTTTCAGGCGGGCGAGCGGCACGATGGTGCCATCGGTCACAAAGACCAGACCGACGAGCCCGACAAGAAACATGGCCAGCCCGATGGGTACCCGAAGGAAGATAAGCGCCATAAGGGCGGGAAACGACGCGATCCCGATTTCAAGATTGGTCAATGTTCCGCTCCGGCACCTTCGGGAAGGATCTGACGGCCCGAAACAAGTTCCACTAGGCGCATCACCGCAAGATACGTGCCCACGATGGCTGACACGACCGCACCAACAAGGCTGGCCGCATAGGCCCACCAGATCGGGAATTGGATAAGGAACGTGGTCTCCCCATACCGCATCTTAGACTGCATCCCGTCATAAAGCTGCACCGCGATCAGGATCAGCACGGCGGCAAAGACCACCTCGATCACCACGCGCCAGATACGGTCGAACCAGCGGGGCAACTGGTTGGCGAAGATATCGACGGCGGCATGGCCCATCGTGATCTGGCAAAGCGGGATAAAGGCGAAGATGGCAAAGGCCACACCCGCCTCGACCAGCTCGAAATCGCCATTGATCGGCCCGACGCCCATATTCAGCGCCCATTGCGAGAAACCGGGCGCGATGCCCTCCATAAAGTCGCTGTGAAAAACGCCGTTCAGGCTTCGCCCGAGGATCGACAGACAGGTCAAAAGGATCAGCGCTGTCAATACGATCCCGCCCAGAACCGCCATGACCCTGGCCAGTCCCATCATGAAGCTGTGCATGCTCACCCCTTGCCGCTCACGCCTCAAAGAAACGGAGCCGCGCCAGCAGCGCGGCTCCGCAATTCCAAGTTCCGGATTACTCGGTGTACTTGTCGATCAGCATCCGGGCCTCGTCGATCAATGCCTGACCGTCGATGCCCTTGCCCTCCATGTCCGCGACCCATTCGTCGTAGATCGGCTGGGACGCTTCGCGCCAGACAGCGGTCTGCGCTTCATCCAGCGTGATGATGTTGTTGCCACGCTCCACGGCAGCCGCGCGGGCCGGACCATCGGCATCGGCTTGGGTGCCACCGGCGAAGACGGAGAATTCAAGACCCGAATTGTCGTCAATCACCTGCTTGAGGTCATCCGGCAGGCTTTCGTACTTCGCCTTGTTCATCGCCAGAACGAAAGTCAGCACGTAAAGTGCGTTGCCGGTGAATTCGGTATGGTTGCCCACCAGTTCCGGCACCTTGAGTGCGGCGGTCACCTCCCACGGGATGGTCGTGCCGTCGATCACACCCTTGGAGAGCCCCTCCGGCACCGCAGGTACGGGCATCCCCACCGGCGTCGCGCCCAGCTTGGTCAGCAGGGAGTTGACCGACCGGGAGCCGCCCCGGATTTTCATCCCCTGCAGATCCTCGGGTGTCGCCACGGGACGGCTGGAATGGATCAGGCCCGGCCCGTGCACCCATGTGCCCAGGATATGGACATCCTGAAACTCGGTATCCTTCATGTGCTTCTCGAACATCTCCCAATAGGCGCGCGAAGCAGCCCGGGCGTTCGTCATCATGAAGGGCAGTTCAAAGACTTCGGTGCTGGGGAAGCGGCCCGGCGTATAGCCGACCACGGTCCAGACGATATCGGCCACGCCGTCGATGGCCTGGTCCATCAGTTCCGGCGGGCGCCCGCCCAGCTGCATGGACGGAAAGCGGTCGATCTTGATCCGGCCTTCGGAGGCCTCTTCGACATTGTCCGCCCAGACGTCCAGAACCAGCTTGGGCACGTTGGCCTGTGCCGGCAGGAACTGATGCAGTTTCAGGGTAACTTCCTGTGCGACGCCTTGCGTGGCGCCGAATGCGAGCATGGCGGCCCCACCCAGAACTCCCAGCATAGTCCTACGATTGGTCATACGATTCCTCCCTGACGACCCTATTTTTAGGCATTATTGTGCTGCAGTTTGCATATATTGCACAATAATGCCAAAACTTTTTTCAACCGCTCAGTCGGTTTTTCTTGTGCCGGAAGAGACAGCCCCTTCCAACCCTGTACTCCCATAAAGCCAGTCTATCGCGTCGTACCAATCCCCTGGATCTTTGGCCCCCATCACGGCATTTCGCAACGCAGCGTGGGCACCGTCCGGGTGATAGACATGCTCCCCAATAAGGCGAGACTGCAACTGAACCCGTGCTGTGCGCAAGCGGCGTTTTTCCTGATAGGTGTTCAACGCGGTTGTAATGTCATCCGCCTGGCTCACCTCATGGGCGAGGCACACGGCATCCTCCATTGCCATGCAGGCGCCTTGGGCAAGGTATTGCATCATCGGATGCGCCGCATCGCCTAAAAGGGCAACGCGCTGATCAACCCAGCCCATCACCGGATCGCGGTCGCACAGGACCCAAAGCTTCCAGTCCCGTCCCCGATCGATGATCTGGCGCGCCTTTGGGCTGACATGCTCGAACCCCTTGCGCACCTCGTCATGGCTCACCGGCTTGCCAGCAACGGGCTCGGGCGCATCATTGTGATAGGTCACGACAAGGTTGAAGGTTTCCCCGCCGCTGAGCGGGTAGTGCACGATATGGCATTTCGGCCCGGCCCAGAGCGTGGCCGCGTTCCAGCGCAGATCCTCGGGCATATCCGCCGTCGGGATGACCGAGCGATAGGTGGTGTGCCCTGACACACGCGGCGCGCCGTCGCCCACAAGCCGGGTACGGATATTGGACCAGAGGCCATCGGCCCCGATCAACGCATCGCCCGTGACCCGAGTTCCGTCTTGCAGGATGGCGGTGGCAGAGGCTGCGTCCTGTTCATAGCCCGCCACCCCCGCGTCGGTGCGCAACGACACCAGCGGATGGGCCTCGCAGGCGCGCAGAAACACCCCGTGCAACTCGCCGCGATGTACGACCGCGTAAGGATTGCCGAACCGTGCACGAAAGCCATCGCCCAAAGGGATGCGGGTGATCTCCTGTCCGCTCAGGGCATCCATCAGGCGCAGGCTGTCGATATAAACCGCCATCTCCCGCGCCGCGTCCCCGACACCGAGCGTATCGAAGGCATGAAAGGCATTAGGGCCAAGCTGGATACCCGCGCCGATCTCGCCCAAGGCGGGGGCTTTTTCCAGAACGGTCGAGGCGACACCCTTCTGCGCCAGCCCGATGGCCGCCGCAAGGCCGCCGATCCCGCCGCCCGCGATCACCACATGCGTCATCGCCTATTCAGCCTGCGTGATGTCCAGCGCGATGGGCGCCAGCCCGTCCACGCCGCCCATGATCTTGTCCCCCGCTACGACCGGACCAACGCCAGCCGGCGTTCCGGTCATGATCAGGTCGCCGGGACGCAGGTGGTAGAAGCCCGACAGATGCACGATGATTTCGTCGACCTTCCAGATGAGCTCGTTCAGCGTGGCGTCCTGCCGGATCTCTCCATTCACCTCCAGATGGATGCGCTGGGGCCCGATCTCTCCCATCTCCGCCGCCCTGGTCAGGGGCGCGAACACGGCAGACCCTTCGACATCCTTGCCCAGATCCCAAGGTCTTTGCTTCTCGCGTGAGGCGATCTGCAGGTCGCGGCGCGTCATGTCGAGCCCGCAGCCATAGGCGTAGATCGCGCTCCGCGCGGCGGCGGCATCCGCCCGGAACACCGGCGCGCCGATGGCCATGACCAGTTCCATCTCGTGATGGTAATTCTCCGTCCCCGGCGGGTAGGGCAGGCTCGCTCCGGTCAAAACGGCATTCGCAGGGGACTTGGTGAAATAAAACGGCGCCTCCCGATCAACCTCGAACCCCATCTCGGCAGCATGGGCGGCATAGTTGCGGCCCACGCAAAAGATGCGGCCAATCGGGTATTCGGCGGTCTCTCCCGCAACCGGAATGGTCACGGGCTGGGGCAGATCGAACAGTGGGGCAATCACTTCGCGCGTTCCTCGTAATAACCAAGTTTGTCTTGCAGCGGGCGGTCGTGGATGCGCACCAGAAACGCCTCTTCGCCGGCTTCATGGCTGATATCGGCAAAGACCGGCGCGGTGAACGTGTCTTTCGGTCCCCACGTGATCGCCTCACCATTCACGCGGCTCACCCCACTGCCTTTGACCACATGAAACGCGGCCGAGGCGGAGCGGAGAGGCGGCGACACCACCTGACCGGCCTTCAGCATCATCGCGGTAAAGCCCATCGTGGGCAGCACATCCTCCCCGGTCTCCGGGTTCACATAGTCCAGCTCCGCCAAGGGTCCCTCGCCATATTCCGCCATCTCCCGCAGCGCCGCTTCGGTCCGCGCCCAGGGATAGCGCATCATCGGATAGCGCCGCGCGCGGGCAGTGCTTCGAGACGGGGCGAGGCCGGAGGCGAGGTATTCCACATCGCTCGCATCGGGTCGGTTGCGCTGCGCCTGCAACTCGCCTTCGATAGCGTAAGACCCTTCGAGGTAAACAAACAGCGGCAGGTCGAGCGCGTCGAGCCAGATCACCGGCTCGCTCCCCTCGTGGCCGTGGTCGTGCCATTCGCCTCCGGGTGTGAGCACCAGATCGCCGGGCAGCATGGGCAGTTTCTCTCCGTCCACGACGGTAAAGCCGCCTTCGCCCTCGACCACGATGCGCACCGCCGAAGGTGTGTGCTTGTGTGCGGGCGCGCTTTCTCCGGGCAGCAGCAATTGCAGCCCCAGATAGATCGAGGAAGTGGCCTGCATCGCCCCCGTGCCCCGGCCCGGATCCGAGAGGACCAGCACACGGCGTTCGGCCTTTTCGACCGGCGTCAACTCCCCTGCGCGCAGCAGCAGGGGGCGAACAGCGTCAAAGGACCAATGCCCGGCCTTCGTCTGCGGGTTCGGCGCGCCATGCGGCAGCACATTGCGCATCATCGGCCAGAGCGGCGCGACGCCTGCCTTAGCCATGCCGTCGCGATAATCCTGCGGCAGTTCTTCCAATGTGCCAAGCTGTTCCGACATCGGCGATCCTCCTCCTGACAAAGCAATAGGTTGCACACTTATAGTAAGCATGCAACCAAACTCACTACTCTGAGGACCGTCTCGCCTTTATTCCCCGTCCGCAACACCTTCCTGCCTCAGCCGTGCCCGGCGCGCGCGGTAGCTGGGCAGGATCACCAGCAGCACTGCGATCGCCAGCAGAGCAAGTGTCATCGGTCGGTCAACGATAAAGCTGGCCCCGTCGTAAAGCTGCATGGACCGGCTGAAATTGTCCTCCAGCATCGACCCGAGGATGAACCCGATCAGCAGCGGCGCCAGAGGATAGTCCGCGAACCGCAGGATCGTGGCACAGATGCCAAGACCCACGAGGAACAGAAGCTCGGTCGCGTTGTTCTGCCCGATATAGGCGCCCATCAGGGTGAAGAAGAGGATGAACGGGATCAGGTAGTTGCGCGGCACCGCCAGCACCTTGGCGATGTAGGGGATCAGCGGCAGGTTCAGGATCAAAAGGATCACGTTGCCCAGATACATCGAGATGATGACGGCCCAGAAGATCTCTGGCTCATCGACCATCAGGCGCGGGCCGGGGCTGACATTCAGCGCAATGAGCGCCCCCAGCAGGATCGCGGTGGTGCCAGAGCCGGGAATGCCCAGCGTCAGAAGCGGCACGAACGACCCGGTACTGGCAGCGTTGTTCGCCGCTTCGGGTGCGGCAAGGCCCTTGACGCTGCCCTTGCCGAACTGCTCCTGCTCTTTCTTGGGCGCGATGTTGCGTTCGACCGCGTAGCCAAGGAAGGACGCAATCGTCGCCCCCGCGCCGGGTAGAACGCCGATCAGGAAGCCCTGCACCGATTGCCGGCCCACGACAGGCGCGATCTGGCGCGCCTCGTCTTTTGTAATCCGCAGGTTCTTGATGTCCCCACCCCCGCCTTCGGTTTTCGAGCGGGAGGGATCGAGAACAAGATACAAAGCCTCCGGCAAGGCAAACATCGCCATGGCCAGCGTGATGAAGCCGAACCCGGATTGCAGGTCCATGATCCCCATCGTGAACCGTGGCATATTGAACAAAGCCCCTTCACCAACGGTGGCCATCATCAGCCCCAGGATCGTCATCAGCAGCGCCTTGGCCACCTGCCCGGTGCCCGCAAAAGCCGCGATGGCCGAAAGGCCCACGACCATCAGCGCGAAATACTCCGCCGAGTGGAAGAGCAGGGCCACCGTGGCCAGCGCGGGCGCAAAGATCATCAGAAGGATCGCGCCCACCGTGCCGCCGGTAAAACTGGCGATGGCCGCAACGGTCAGCGCCTTCCCGGCCTTGCCTTGCCGGGCGAGCGGGTAACCGTCGAAACTGGTCGCCACGGTCGAGGCCACGCCCGGAGCGTTGATCAGGATCGACGAGGTCGAGCCGCCGAAAATCGCCCCGTAGTAGACGCCCGCCAGCAGGATCAGCGCGGCGGACGGATCACCGATGGAGATCGCCACGGGGATCATGATGGCGATGATGCTCATCGGGCCGAGGCCCGGCAGCATGCCGATGAAGGTGCCGATCAGGCAGCCGCCGATGACCATCAAGATATTTGTGAGCGAAAAGGCCGTTGAGAGGCCGATCATGATGCCTTCAAGCATGCCTCAGACCCCCAAGAAAAACGGCCAGGGACGCAGGAAGATGCCCAGCACCTCCTGCACCAGATACCAGACGGACCCCGCGGCGACGGCGGCAATCGGGATCAGGATGTGCAACTTGCGCTCTCCAAGAACCATCGCGCTGATCGTCAGGAAAAGCACGGTCGAGGCGAGAAAGCCAAGCGGTCTCAGCAACAGTGCGTAGGCCACCATCATGCCCAGCAGGATCACCGCCTGGCCCAGCTTGTAATCCGTCAAACGGCGGTAATTGATATCGCCATCCTTGATCTCGCCCGAGCTTTTCTCGAACCCCAACAGGATGATCAGCGACAGGACAATCGCGAACACCGAAAGCACCTTGGGAAAGGTCGATGGCCAGATCGGATTGCGCCGCATGAACGGGGCCAGTGTGGCATCCATCGTGAAAAAGGCTGCATAGCCGTAAGCGAGCGCGATCATCAGAATGATCAGCGCGATCCAGCGATCGAGCGCCATCGCCTGTCCCCCTTTATGTTGGTGCGCACCCCGGCGCGGAACGCCGGGGCCGGAGTGGTGGGTTCTTAGAGGAAGCCCAGCTTTTTCATCAGGTCACCGATGACCTGTTCCTGCTCTTCCAGGAAAGCCGAGAAATCCGCGCCGGAATTGTGGATATTCACCCAGCCGTTTCGCGCACGGACCTCTTCCCATTCGGGCGTGTCGTACATCTTGGTCAGCGCATCCTGGTACATGGCCAGCTTATCCTCCGGCAGGCCCGGCGCCGCGAAGAAACCGCGCCAGTTGACGAAAGTCATGTCGATGCCCTGCTCTTTCATCGTGGGCGCATCGCCGTATGTACCGACACGTTCATCCGAGGTCACGCCGATGATCTTCACCTCACCTGCGCGTGCCATCTCGATCGCTTCGGAAAACCCGGTGGAAAGCGCCTTGATCTCACCCGAAAGGAGCGCCGCCATAGCCGGCCCGCCCGTGTCGTAGGGGATGTATTTCACATCCAGCGCATCCTTGCCCGCGGCTTCCATCACCATCGCGGCGACCAGGTGGTCCATGCCGCCCGGAACCGAACCGCCGCCAATGGCAAAGCCGCGTGGATCGGCCTCGTAGGCCGCAATCAGGTCGGCCATGGAGTTCACATCGCTGTCCTTGCCCACGACAAGTGTCGCGTAGTCACCGATGGTGCCGGCCACCAGGGTCAGATCACGGAAGTTATGCGGGAACATGCCCGTGAGCGAGCGGATCACGATCGGTGTGGAATTCACCATCAGCGTGCCATGCTGGCTCTCGGCGTTTTCGATCAGATAACCGATGGCCTTGCCGCCGCCACCGCCCGACATGTTCTCGAAACTTGCCTGTCCGACCAGACCGGATTTCGTCAGCGCCTCACCCGTCCCCCGGGCCGTGCCGTCCCAGCCGCCACCTGCGCCACCGGGTATCAGGAAGTGAACGCTGTCCAGCACCTGATCGCCGTCCGCCAAGACCGGCGCGCCGAACGACAACGTGGCCGCAGCCGCAGCCACCATGACCCGGCGGGTCAGGTTGAATTTCGTCATGGTATCCTCCCATTTGACAAGGGCGGTCGTTGCCGCCCATCTCGGTGTAAAAAACATGACAACCTGACACCGACCTGTCACCACTGCCGTGGACACGGACATATTTGCATGAGATTCCTGCTGATCGAAGACAACCGAGAATTGGCACTGGCGACCAGAGACCGCCTGACACTCGACGGTCACGTCGTGGATCACGCCGCCGATCTGGCCACGGCGCAGGACTATGCGCGCACCATGAGCTATGATCTTGTTTTGCTTGATATAATGTTGCCGGATGGCGATGGTCGTGACTTCTTGGCCTATTTGCGTGACATTCGCAGCGACACCCCGGTGATTGCCGTCACCGCGCGGTCGGAGGTTTCGGACAAAGTCGGCATTCTGGACCTTGGCGCGGACGATTACATCTCGAAGCCCTTCGATTTCGCCGAGCTTGAAGCCCGCTGCCGTGCCGTCCTGCGCCGCCGCGCGGGCACCAGCAGCAACACGCAGAGAATCGGGGATGTCGCGTTCAATCGGCTGGGCGGGACGCTCACGATTGAGAACCGCATCATCGAGCTGCGCAATCGTGAACTGCGTCTCTTTGAGTTGCTCGCCGACAATCCCAACGTAATCTTCTCGAAGCCAAAGCTTGTAGATCGGCTGTTTTCATTTGATGAAGACGTTTCGGAAAACGCAATCGAGGTCTATGTGGGGCGGCTGCGCAAGCATCTTGCCGCTTCGAATGTGTCCATCAGCACGATCCGTGGGCTGGGTTACCGGTTGGATATCGGATGACGGTCTGGCCGCGAAAGTCAGGGTCGCTGCGACGCAGGCTGGGCGTCCAGCTGATCGGCAGCGCGGCTATTCTGGCTGCGATCCTGGCCGTGATGTTCCAACGCTTTGGCCAGCAGATCGCGACGGAGTCGCAAGACAACGTCCTGCTTGCCTCGACAACCTCCATCCTTGAAAACGTATCCGAACGCGACGGACAGATCGTTGTCGATATCCCCTACGCCGCGTTGTCGATGCTGGGGACGGTGTCGGATGACCGGGTGTTTTATCGGATCGACGCGGGTGAGACCTTCCTGACGGGTTATGAGGACCTGGCGCCGCCGAATGACGGCGTGCATGAAATCTCGTACCTCACCACCGACTACCGCGATTTTCAGGTCAGACTGGTTGCTGCCTCGCGTCTGATGTCCGTCAATGGTCAGTCCGTTCCCGTGGTCGTGTCGCTTGCCCAGACACAGGACGGACTTCAGGAGCGGTTGGACATCCTCTTTCGGCAGGCGATGGTGCTGGGCTTGGGTTTTTTCCTGATCGCATCGGTTCTTTCGATCTGGACGGTGAACAGGGTGTTTCGCCCGCTTCAGGATCTTGCCGGGTCCGTGGCGCGGCGCGGGCCGAACGACCTAAGGCCGTTTCGCGCCGATGTGCCCGAGGAAATGGGGCCGCTTGTCGACGCGTTGAACGACTTCACTGGGCGGCTGTCGCGGTCACTTCAGCGGTCCGAAGAGTTCATCACAGAGGCGGCGCACCGGGTGCGCACCCCCCTTGCAACGGTACGGACCCAGGCAGAGGTCATCATGCGAAAAATGCGGATGAATAATAACCGCGTGGCCCTCCGCCAGATGATCCGCGCGATCGACGAAAGCTCCCGCACGGCGGGGCAGCTTCTGGATCAGGCGATGGTGAACCTCAGAACCGAAGCGCTTGACCGGACAGAGGTGGATCTGGCGAGTTGCGTCGGAGACGTCGTTGACCGCCTGCGGCCCGTCGCCGAACTGCGCGATATCGCCCTGCACACGGATCTTGACCAGACAACGCCAGTCAAAGTCGATGGTATTCTTGTGCAAAACGCGATCAC
The DNA here is from genome assembly GCF_004216475.1 of Thalassococcus sp. S3. Lineage (GTDB taxonomy): Bacteria > Pseudomonadota > Alphaproteobacteria > Rhodobacterales > Rhodobacteraceae. The sequence goes on from NZ_CP022303.1 coordinate 4,472,603, forward strand.
CAATATCCTCGACAACGCAATCAAATACGCCCCGGTTGAATCCGATATCACCGTCGAAACACGCCTGACGGAAGAGAGCGCGCATGTTCGTGTTTTGGATCAGGGGCCGGGCTTTGGACTGGAGGAGCCGGATAGGCTTCGGCAACGGTTCGTGCGTGGCCAGGCAGCCGAAGGAACGGTCGGTTCCGGTTTGGGACTGACCATCGCAGCCCAGGTGTTCGAGGCCCATGGCGGGGGACTGACCTTAGCAGACAGATCCGGGGAGAAAGGCGCATGCGTCGACGTCTACTTGCCGCGCTGATAGCGATCTGCGCGATACCGGCATGGGCTTTTGAAATGGAGTCCGAGACACTGTTCCCCGTCGCGGACAGACGGGACAGCCTCAGGATCCTGTCCAGCACCGACCTCGATCTCTTTCGCCCGGTGATCGAAAGCTTTCAGGACGCGCATCGACGGACAGAGGTCGTTTATACCTCGGCACTGAGCACCGAAGTGATGAAAGCCGTGCTCGATGGATCGCAAGACTTTGACCTGGTCGTCTCGTCCGCAATGGACCTGCAGACGAAGCTGGCCAATGACGGCTATGCGCGTCCGGTGACGTCCGGTGCGACGGCACTGGTGCCCGATTGGGCAAAGTGGCGTGACAGCGTCTTTGCCTTCACGCAGGAGCCCGCAACGATGGTTCTGTCTGTCGATGCCTTCGAGGGCTTGCCTCTTCCGGCGTCCCGTCAGGAACTGATCGAAGTGCTGCGCGATCATCCCGAAAGGTTCGAAGGCCGCGTCGGCACCTACGATATAAGGGACGCTGGTGTCGGCTATATCTTCGCAACGCAAGACAGCCGTATATCCGAAGCGTTCTGGAGATTATCGGAAGTGTTCGGCAGTCTTGGCACGACGCTCTATTGCTGTTCTTCCGACATGATCGACGATGTCAGCGCCGGGCGCCTGGCAGTCGCCTATAACGTCCTTGGCAGCTACGCCCGCGCGCGCCCGGATTTGGCGGACCGTTTGCACATCATTGAGCCCGAGGACTTTACCACGACCATGCTCCGCTCGATCCTTGTTCTGGATACGGCACAGAACAGGGAGGGTGCGGAGCGGTTCTTGAACCATCTGCTCCAAGCGGCGTGGGAGCGGCCTGGATCTATCCCCCTCCCCAACGAGACGTTGAAGGAAGCAGGGCAGCGCAGACCGATCCGCCTGGGGCCCGGTCTGTTGGTTTTTCTGGATCAGGCCAAACGCGCCCAATTCATTGCCGCCTGGGAGGACGCTATCCTGCAACGATAGCTCACGCAGCGGATTGCGGCGCGCCAGAAGCCGTCAGATGGCCCGTCTTCACGTAGATCAGGCATCCATCTTCCGAGAAGGGCGTATGCTCTGACAAATGGGGGCTGCGCAGCCAGGTCCCCGCGGGGTAGTCGCCGTATTCGTCCTGAAAGGTCCCTTCCAGCACAAAAATCTCTTCCCCACCCCAATGGGCATGTCGTTTGAAAACCGTGCCCGGAGACCACCTGACAAGCGCGACGTTCTCGTTGATCGCATCATGCAACGGAAGAACGGAAAGCCCCTCGACCAGTCCGGGAGAGAAATCCCGGCTGCGCGTGTCGACACAGAACTGCGCCCGGTCGGACGGATCAAATTGATGCAACTTCACGAAAATCGTGCACCCGCCCTTGGTATGGGGCGCATGAGATGTGCCGATGGGATTGCGCACATAGGACCCAGCCGGGAAGTCTCCGGTTTCGTCGGAGAAGACCCCGTCGAGCACGAGAAATTCCTCTCCCCCGCCATGCGTATGGGCGTCGAAGGTCGAGCCCGGCGCAAAGCGCACAAGAGTAGTGGCCCGCGCCACCTCGTCGCCGATACGGTCGAGCATCATGCGATCGACCCCGTTGGAGGGTGAATGTACCCAATCATAGTCGTCCGGTCGCACGACCACACGTTGAGAAAAGTCCGCGTTAATCCGCATGTGATCTCTCCCTCCTCAGTTCCGTCCGGCCATGACACCGCCATCGACAGGCAGAACCGCACCAGTGATCCATGATGCCCTGTCCGACGCGAGAAACAAGATGGCTTCGGCGATATCAGCCGGTTGTCCATTGCGCCCCAAAGGGTGAAAGGCGTTGAAGAACGGAAGCGTTTCAGCCACCTGATCAGGGCTCATGAACGTGTTGTAAACCGGAGTTTCAACGACCGCGGGCGCGACGGCGTTGATCCGGATGTTATCGCCCGCAAGCTCAAGAGCCAGGTTCTTTACCAGTTGATGCACGCCGGCATTGGCAGCGGAATACGCAGCCGAAGGGGTCGCGCCGATCGCCTGAAGCGCCCACATCGAACCAGTGTGGACGATGGCCCCGCCGCCACGTCTTTGCATGGAGCGCGCCGCCGCCTGGGCCATAAAGAACTTTCCCTTCAGGATCGTTCCAAGAAACGCGTCATACTCCGCCTCGGTTTGGTCGAGAAACGGTTTGGGCGCGAAGATTCCGGCATTGTTGATCAGGATGTCGACCCCTCCAAACGTATCTTCGGCGTGATCGACAAGGCGCTGTGCTGTCGCAGGATCCGAGATATCCCCGGCAATTGGATGCGCACCCATCTCGTCAGTCTTGGACGCCAGTTTTTTTGGGTCCCGGCCGTTCAAGATGACATTGGCGCCATGGGCGACGAGACGACGCGCTGTCTCCTCTCCGATACCGGAGCCTCCGCCGGTGACGATCGCGACTTTGTTTTCGAACATTTTTTAACTTCCTACTAGTTGGATGGTTTCTGAGATAAAATTTTTACTGCACGTTTGCCGTCAGGTGTCGAACCGCCTGATCAAATCGTTTGGGATCGCGCGCGGCTCTTGCAATAAGCTGGGCTCCCTCGACCTGGGCCAAGGTTGCCCATGCCTGTGCCTCTGGATCGGCCCCCTTTGGCAGCGTCGCATCCAGCTGACCACGTTCAAAAAGCGCGATGAGCCAGCCGATACTCTCCTCGTGGAAGAGTTCAAGCTCCCCCAAGACGGGCGCGTCAAAACTGTCCCGGCCCGCGCTGAGCGCGACGCAAAGACATACCTGCTCTCCGCCATGAAGCGCGGCGCGATAGATGTCGAGATAAGCTTGAAGTTGTTCGCCTGCGGTTGACGCATCCTGACGAGCCTTGGCAAGCGAAAGGGTAAACGCCTCCCGGTAGCGACGGATCAAGGCAAGGGCGAGATCCGCTTTCGTCGGGAAATGATGATGAATGCTGGCCTTGCGAATGCCGACATCCTTGGACAGATCCGCATAGCTGAACGCATCAAACCCTTTGGACCGGGCAAGCCGTTCGGCGCTGTCGAGGAGATGTGTCTTTGTATCCATATCTACCATGTAGTAGGTAGATATCTGGAATGCAAGCATCGGAAGATCGGACAGCCGGTAAAACTGTCGAAGCACTCATAAGTCACCCCTCAAGAGCGCCGGATTACCCCATAGACAGCATAACCGCGATAGAGAGAGCGCATCTCTAAGCGGGTCCCGGTTTCCAGGGAAAGCTGCTCCATCACATTCCGAAAATCGGATCGGGGAGAGACGTGAAATTTGCGGAGCCACGCGTGTAGCCCAGTCCTGAACCAGCTGGGCAATCCGGCCTGATCGCCAAAGTCGACGATATGCAGCGATCCGCCTGGGGCCACATGGTCCAAGGCCTGACGCGCGGCGCGGGACCAGTCGGGGATCATCGAGACCCCATACGAAATGAACACCCGATCAAAAGTCTCACGGTCAAAAAGAGCACGCGCATCGAAATCGCGCGCATCCGCTGGCATCAGCGGAACATCCGCGCCGAGTTTAGCCTTGGCGCTGCGCAACATCTCTTCGGAGATATCAAGACCAAAGAGCGCGCCGCCTGGGTAGACCTGCCTGACCTTGCTAAGGTTACGACCTGTTCCACAGGCCACTTCCAACACAGCGCCATCCTTGGGCACGTTCAACTCAGAAATCAGGTGATCGCGGCCCAAGAGATAATAGCGTCGGGTAATGTCATATATCAAACGCTGATAGCGATAGGTGCTGTCCATCAGCTTGGCATGGGATGACGCGTGATCGCTCATCCGTTCGCCATGCGATAAAGATGGACGGCACCGTAAATTGCCGACCGATCATCTGCCGTGGCCTTTGCCGAAGCCTTCGCATCATATTTCCAATGCCCAAGCAGGTCCGGCGCAACACGCCCCGGCAGGATATCGTTGATCCCGCCCGTTCGGAACAAGACCCGCGCACCTGGCCGTGCGGTCCGGGTGATCTCGGCCCAGAGGTTCGCCAGTTGGTCGTCCGTCATCCAATCCTGGGCATCCAGCAACACGTATACGTCCCGCGATCCGTCCGGCAACGAAGCCAACAGATCGATCAAAGATCGGTTGTGGGCGCGGACCCGTCTTGCATTGGCCTTTACCGTCTCGAACTGTCCGCGCTCAAGATAAGGCGGAACGGATCGCGGCTCATCAGGTGCATAGCCGCGGGCGAAGGCCTGCCAGGCAAAATAGTTTTCGGAAACCGGGAAATCGCACATCAATTTGCGAATGCGCTCGCGCAGGACAGGGATCACGTCCCCCCCACCATCTGCGGCAAGCTTGTCATATTGGGCCGGCGGAATGCCCAAGCCGAAAAGAGAGGCTCTTTGCTGCGCAAGCCGCATGACAATCCACCTGTCAAAGAGCGGGTCGACATGGCTGCCAAAAAATGCCCTTTGAGCCTCCAGCGTCGAACATCTGACAAATTCGCGGAAATTGACCCCCGCGAGACGCCCGACAACGTGTATGCCACCTATGAAGCGGCCCAGCAGACCGTGATGATAGATCGTGCGCTCAAAAAGCGAGATGCGGCGGCGTAAGAGGGTGCCCCCCTCCCAATAGCCGCGCGTCTCACCGTCCAGATGCGGGGCGACGACGCGATCGTAGACGCCGACATTCGCCGCATGATTTGCCTTGCCAAAGAAGCGATAGAACGTATCGAAGTCCCCGATGCGCTCCGCTCCGGCCAGTTTAAGCCTCAAAAGCGCGATATGGGCCGGTGACAAGTCTACAGCGGTGATACTTGCAGGATTGGCGGTCAAATACGACATCACGTTGCACCCGCCGGACGCAATACAGACCATCTGATCTTCGGGGCCAATCTGCAGCGCCTGCATATCGGCAACGGGATCTTCCCAGATCTGGGCATAGACCAATCCCTGAAAAAGGTGGGAAAAGACGCGCTCCAGGGCGCCCGTCTTGCTCAGCGCGGGGTTTTGATGGACCGCAGCGCCTAGCTGGTCTTCGATCGAAGCTGTATACGTCATATCGCTCTAAACAATTTCCTTTTCTCTTGATTTGCGCCGGCTCTTCTTGCCGTTGACGGATGCCGCGCGACCCGCCCGCAACGCCTTGCGCTGGCGCAGCCGTGCGGCCCAGTCAACAAGGTCCAGCTGCCCGTTCGGATGTTCGACAATCGCTGTGCAGCTTTCGACCCAATCGCCGCAATTCAGGTAGGTCAGCCCCTTGATTTCTGTCTTGTTGGCCTTGTGGATGTGCCCGCAAATCACTCCGTCATACCCGCCCCGACGTGCGTCGTCGGTCAGCACGGCCTCATACTCGCTGATGTAGTTCACGGCACGTTTGACCTGCTGCTTGGCCCAGTTTGAGAGCGACCAATACTGCCCGCCCCAAAGCCTGCGCGCCCTGTTGACCCACGTGTTCAGCCAAAGCGCGGTCTCGTAGGCCCGGTCACCCAGCAGAGCCAGCCACTTTGCATTAACGACGATATTGTCGAACTGATCGCCGTGGGTGACGAGAAAGCGTTTGCCGGTCGCCGATGTGAAGTCAGCCGTTCGAACGACCTCCACACCTCCGAAATGTGTGCCAAGGTAGTCACGCATGACCTCGTCATGATTGCCCGGAATGTAAAAGATCCGCGTGCCGTTATGCGCCTTTCCCAGAAGAGCGGACACGACATCGTTGTGCGATTGCGGGAAGAACCATCCGCGTCTCAGACGCCAGCCATCCACGATGTCTCCGACGAGATAGATCTCATCCGCCTCGTGGTGCGACAGGAAATCCAGCAGCATCGCTGCCTGACACCCCCGTGTGCCGAGGTGAATGTCGGACAGAAAAAGCGTGCGATATCGCAAAACATGCCCCGTCGATGTGCTGCCGGCGCTATAGCAGGTTGCTCATGACAAAGGCATGACAGCCTGTAGGATCGCGACGAAATGTCAGGATCGGAAAGGTGCAACGATGAACCGACAGGCAGGGTCTAGTCGGGCTGGGCCAGTTCTTTAAGCAGCGCATACAGCGTGTCGAAGGCTTCGGCCCCCAGCTTTCTTCGCATCTCGTTTTCCACCTCGCGCTTGACCTGCGCGGCATCGCGTTGCGCGGCAAGGCCCACTTCGGTGAAGCAGACGATCTTGCCACGCCCGTCCGCTGGATCCGGCACCCGGTGAAGGATGCCAACCTGTTCCAGATCGACAATCAGCTGCTGAACCGCCTGTTTCGACAGCCCCATGCGTTGCACGATATCTGCCTGCCGCGTGCCATTGAGATCGACATAGGGAATAACACCGGACCGCGCTTCGCCATACCAGTCATGGCCAGCGGCGATCATACCTGCGCTGAACCGCATCTTCCATTGCGCCGCCGCCTCCCAAAGATGCCAGCCGATGTGATCAGGGCGCAGATCGTCAATCTCCTTGACCAATTTGATCAATCCTGTTAGTCAACCTTCTTGACGATTATATTTCTTCAGACGTGAAAGTCCAATGCTGTCGTGCCGCCAGACATCCATCTATGACCAGCTTTCCGGGCGCTACGACCGCGCCCATGACCGCTGGCTCCGCCATGCCGGGGGCGAGGCGCAATGCGCCTTCGAAGGGGCAGCGACCGCACTTCTGCGCCCGAGCATGACGGTATTGGACGCAGCCTGCGGAACCGGAACCGTGGCGCGACGGTTGCTTCGCGCCATTGACGGTCGCATCACGCTCACGCTGCTCGACGCCTCGCCCAAGATGCTTGAGCACTGTGCAGACATCGAAGCGCGTCGCATCCGCGGCCTGATCCAGAATATCCCGCTTCCGGGCGACACATTCGATCTTGTTACCTGCGCATGGGGGATCGAGACCTTACCAGATCCCACGCCGGCCCTTGCCGAATTTCTCCGCGTCTGCCGTCCGGGCGGCTTTGTATGCCTGGTTTTCTGCGCCGACCGCCCGGCCCGGTCCATCACCGGAGAGTTCCTGCGACACCGCATCGCCGGGCGTGGTCTCGGCGCGTTCCTTTGCGGCGCTTCGATCCTGCGAACCGCCCGTACGCTGGGCGCTCGCAATATCAGGCCACTCCATTGTACCGGCCCAGCGGCGGCGGTGCTGTTTCAGAAATAGAACGCCCCTGCCGTATCCCCGAATACAGCCGCCTGCATCTTGACCGGCACCAGCGCCTCATAGGCGGCCACCAGGGCCGCATAATCGGAAGACAGGCTGTCCACGGGAAAATTCGATCCGAACATGCATCGATCCGGCCCGAATTGCTCCAGGCAGGTCTCCACGATCGAAGCGATACGCGCCGCCGTCCAATCGTGATCGAACATGCCCAGCCCCGACAGTTTGCACTTTACCTGAGGCAGAGCCGACAGCGACTGTAGCGCCTGCACCCATTCCGCCAGCCCCTTGACGCTCCGATCATGAGGAGAGCCCGCGTGGCACAACGCCACCTGCGTCTCCGGCGCCCGGGCAAGGATGGCCGCCGTCTTTTCCATCAACTCCGGCAAAAGCTGCAGATCAAAGGAAAGGCCGCGCGGACCAAGCGCCTGCAGGCCCGCCAGAAATCTTGGGTCATCCAGCAGCGTGTTTGTCCCCGTCTGCGCATCCTCCCTAGGTGCCCGACCGACGATTTGGCGCACGCCCTTCACGGTCGAAAGGCTCTGGTAGCGATCCAGCCTCGCCTCCAGATCCTCCGCCGTCAGATCACAGAACACCACCTGTGCCATTGGCCAGTCCGGATGCGCGTCCGCCACACTCTGCACCCACGCGGCCTCTGCCCATGGGTCGGCGGCCCCCACCTGGATATGCACGGACCCGCCGAAGCCATGCGCCGCGGCATCGGCACTAAACTCCGGCAAAAGGTAGTCGCGCTGGATCGGTGTCGGGTCGCCAAAGAACCTTGGCGCGCCTTGCTCCATCAGCCACGGATAATGCACCGCCGAAAGGTCCCAAAGATGATGATGCGCGTCGATCCTCGTATCGCTCATGTCCTTGCCACCTCCCCGATCCGGGCGAGGATATCGACGCCCTGCTGTTTCCAGAAATGCAGAAGGTCGATGAAGACCCAGTTCTCTGCCAGCTTGTCGCCGTCCCTCCGATAAATGTCGATCACCCGGAATTCCCCAGGCCGGTCGCTGCCGGGCATCCCCATGAACCCGCCCGTCGGGGTCGCGGTGAAGTTGGGCCAGCCAAAGAACCCGCCATAGGCACCTTCGGCGATCCGGCAGACATGGCCTGTCTTCGCCCGATCCATGAACCCGGCGCGGAACGGTGCCGCATGCTGCTTTGCGTAGCGTTGGATCGTGTAGGTCGATCCGATCCCCGCGGGCCCCCACCACAGCATGTCGTCATGCCAGGTGCGTGCCAGCTCCTCCTCCAGCGGCACACCCGATTTCCACTGCCCCAGATCGGCGATCATCCGGTTGATCAGCGCCAGCGTCGCCTCCCCCTCTGCCGGGTCCTGTGCGCCGAACATAAGCCCGTCATGCGTCACCGGCCCCGGCTGCACCAGATGCGCGGCGGTTTGCGGCGGGAACGGGGCCAGTCCCGCCTGTATCATCAGATGCGGGATGTCGAAATACATCGCCGTCTCGGCAATCCGTCCCGCCTCTACTCGGTGAAACGCCGCATAGCGTAGCATGGCGAGCTTGCCGGTCGGTCTGATCCCCAGCCACGGCTGATCGAAGAGCCCCATCAGATGCCCCATCGACGCCACCCACACGCTGGCGAACCCATCGATCTCGTTCCGCCCGGCCAGGAACGCATCCATCCGCCGCTGCATCGGCGTCAGTGCCCGGCGAAGCGGCGCCCAGAACCGCTCAGCCACCTCACCCGGCTCCGTCAACTCTCCAAACGGATGATAGCCCCGCCACCGAAAAGGCTCAGCACAATGTTCGGCCATTACATCGCCCAACTTGTGCTCCGGCGTGCGATCCAGCGCGGCGTAAAAGGCCCTCACCGTCTCTTTCTCGTTCTGAAAGTCGCTCATCCCGGCCTCTGCATACGTTTGCAAAAAAGTCTTGTCAGATGCATCTTCGCAGGTCTAGCCTAATTGCAAGCGTATGCAAAAACGATTCCGCCGGGGGGAGACATGGCCGAAATCCAGTTGCGCAACGTCGGCAAGCGTTGGGGCTCCTTCGTTGGTGTCAAGAATTTCGACCTGACCATCGCCGACCGCGAATTCCTCGTCCTTCTTGGCCCGTCAGGCTGCGGCAAGACCACCACAATGCGCATGATCGCAGGGCTTGAGGATGTCACGGACGGGGAGATCCTGGTCGACGGCAAGGTCATCAATGATCTTGAGCCGAAGGATCGTGATGTCGCAATGGTCTTCCAGTCCTACGCGCTTTACCCCAACATGAACGTTTACGAGAACATCCGCTTCCCGCTCAAGGTCCGCGGCATCGACCCTTCGACCCATGACGCCAAGGTCCGCCGCGCCTCAGCCATGGTGGAGCTTGACGACTTCCTCCACCGCAAACCGGCGGAGCTGTCGGGCGGCCAGCGCCAGCGTGTGGCTCTGGCCCGTGCGATCGTGCGTGAACCCAACGTGTTCCTGATGGACGAGCCGCTGTCGAACCTTGATGCGAAACTCCGTGTCTCAACCCGCGCGCAAATCAAGAACCTGAGCCACGAACTCGCCGTAACCACGATTTACGTCACCCATGATCAGATCGAGGCGATGACGCTGGCCGACCGCGTGGTGGTCATGAAACAGGGCGTCGTCCAGCAGGTTGGCAGCCCGACCGAGATCTACGACACACCCGCCAACACCTTTGTCGCCAGCTTCATCGGCAGCCCTGCCATGAACCTGATAGAAGGGACGGTCGAAGGCGGCACATTCCGCGCTGAACGGACCGAGATTGCACGTCTGCATGCTCCCGACGGCCCCATGACGCTGGGCTTCCGAGCCGAGGATGCCACGCTTGCTGCCGAAGGCGGGGGCCAGATCAACACCGAAATCTACACGATGGAACTCTTGGGCGACGCCACCATGATCTCTGTCCGGATCGGTGGCGCTCTGGTCTCCGTCAAAGCCGACAAATCCTACCGCGCCGAAATCGGGGAACGCGTGTCTCTCTCGGTGCCACCTCAGATCTGCCACCTGTTCGAAGCTGGGACAGGGGCAAGAATAGGGGCCTGAGCCCCGCATAACCAAAGGGGTGCGATCTTCGAAGGCGCACCGCTCCAAAACAGGGAGGCATTCATGTTCCTCAAGAAAATCGCACTGGCCGGGGGCCTGACCCTCGCCGCATCGGGCGCATCTGCCGCCTGTGACATCTCCGACGGGCGCGTCAGCATCGTCGGCAACGAATTTCCCGCGATCCACACGGTGGCCAAGGGGGCGCAGGCCTGCTCCGGCGGGGTCGAGGTCAGAGCGAACCTGACCGCTGATCACCAGAAGATCAACGTGGCCGGCATGACAGGCAATCCGGCGGAATATACCTCTGCCATCATCGCCAACTCCTCCATCGTGGCGCTCATCAACGAGGACGTCATTCGCCCGCTCGATGATCTGGTCGCAGCCCACGGGCAGGATATCCAGCCCAGCCAGCTGATCACCGTAGATGGCAAGATCATGGCCGTGGCGTTCATGGCCAATGCCCAGCATCTGGTTTACCGCGCCGACGTGCTGGAAGAGATCGGGGTGGAGCCGCCCAAGACCTACGAAGACATGCTTGCGGCGGCAGAGGTGATCCGCAGCAAGGGCATCATGCAAAACCCGATCGGCGGCGCCTACAAGGCCGGCTGGAACCTCGCCCAGGAATTCAACAACATGTTCATCGGCTATGGCGGGGAATTCTTCAAGCCGGGCACTGCCGAGGTCAGCATCAACAACGAAAAGGGCGTCGCGGCCCTTGAGATGATGAAATCGCTGTCGGAATACATGAACCCCGACTTCCTGACCCACGATTCCAACGCCACCAACGCCGAATTCCGCGCGGGCAACGTGGCGCTGATGAACATGTGGGGCAGCCGTGCCGCCACGATCCCGGACGCCGATGGCGTCTCGCAGGAGGTCAAGGATCATATGGAGATCGCCGGCCCGATGACCGTTGGTGGTGGCAGCGTGCCCGCGACCACGCTCTGGTGGGATGGCTGGACCGTGGCCAAGAACATCTCGGACGCCGATGCCGAAGCGACCTTCAAGGCGATGAAAGCAGGCATCGACCCCTCTATCGTCACGGATGAGACGCGGTCTCAGGCCGTATGGCTGATCGAAGGATACGAACCGACGGCGGCAGCCCAAGGTGTTTTTGCAGCCCTTGAGATGGGCTCGGTCCCTTATCCGATGCTGCCCTATCAGGGCTTGCTGCATTCCGCGCTCGGCGCGGAGCTGTCTGACTTCATGCAGGGCCGGGAAAGCGCTGAAGATGCGCTCGCCGATGTGGAGGCCGCCTATACCGCTGCCGCCCGCGAGAAAGGCTTCCTGCAGTAAGCAGACCGGAGAGGGGATTGCCCCCTCTCCACCCCCGGGGGACACGCGATGAAACACAAGACCTTCTTCTGGTTCTTCCTGCCGACGGCCACCGCGATGTTCCTGTTCATCGCGCTGCCCATCGCGTCGGTTGTGATCCAATCGCTCTTTACCCCGCACGATCAGGTACTGATCACCGTTGAAAACTGCGGCCCGTTCGGCTGCCGGGAGCAGGTCACCGTCGATACCGCGGCAACCGAAGCCCTGAGAAAAGCGCAGCCGCTGGGCCAATGGGCAGGCCTTTCGGTCTATCTTGACCGTGGTCATCTGGCGGTGAACGAGGTTGCCGCCGCATGGGCTGGCACCGACACGATGGGTCAGTTCATGGGCCGCATCCAGAACCTGCCCTTCTACCGCGCGCTGTCGTTCACGCTGACCTATACGTTCGTGGCGACCCCGCTCCTGATTATCCTGGGCCTAATGATCGCGCTTGCGGTCAACTCCCTGCATCGTCACCTCAAGGGGTTGGCGATCTTCTTCTCTTTGCTGCCCATGATCGTGACCCCGCTCATCGGGTCGCTCATCCTCTTCTGGATGATCGACAGCCGCGGCATCCTCGGATCCGGCCTGCAATGGCTGATGAACGATCCCAACCTCTCGCTCAAGGCCGCCACCGGTCTCACCTGGATCATGCTGATCGTCTATGGCGTCTGGAGTTCCGCGCCATTCGCCTTCGTGGTGTTCTATGCCGGCCTTCAGACCCTGCCCAAGGACACGCTGGAATCCGCGATGATCGACGGCGCCACCCGCTGGCAACAGGTCCGCTACGTGATCGTGCCCCATCTGATGCCTCTAGTGACCTTCGTCGCACTAATCCAGCTTATGGACAATTTCCGCGTCTTCGAGCCTATCGTAGGTTTCAACGCCGAGGCGCATGCCACATCGCTCAGTTGGATCATCTTCAACGATCTGGGGGGCGAGACGCGGCTTTTGTCCTCCGCCGCCGCAACCTCTGTGCTCACGATCATCGGCGTTGCGATCCTGCTTTCGCCCGTCCTGGTGCGCACGTGGCGCGACTTCAACGGAAAGGCATAAGATCATGTCCTCCAAAGCCATGAAACAGCCCGCCGCCCTGCGCGCCTTCACCTCGGCCTTCATCGTGATCTGGCTGATCCTGGCCGCATTCCCGTTCCTCTGGACCCTCTGGGGATCCTTCAAGGTCGAGCTTGATTTCTTCTCTCTCGCCAACTGGACCAACGCACTGACCGGCGCCCGCACCATTGCGGAGACTGGCGATGCCTTCACCGGGCGCGGCTATCAGGGCGCCTGGGTGCAAGAGGAGTTCTGGCGCGCCGGCCTCAACACCATGATCGTCTGTTTCTTCGTGGTGTTAACCTCACTGACCATCGGCACGCTCGGTGGCTATGCCCTCTCCCGCTCCGGCTATAAGTACACGTTCTGGCTCCTGATCATCGCGCTCATCTTCCGCGCCATGCCTCCGATCACGCTGGTCTCGGGCTATCTGCTGCCGTTCTTCGAGCTGAACCTCTGGGGTATCCTGCCCACTACGATCATCGTGCTCGTGGCCATTAACCAGCCCTTCACCCTCTGGATGCTGCATTCCTTCTTCCAGAAAATCCCCAAGGAGCTGGATGAAAGCGCCAAGGTCGATGGCTGCACCCAGTTCCAGGCGTTTCGTCATGTGATCATCCCCGTCATGTGGCCGGGTGTGATCACCACGGGCCTCTTCAGCTTCCTGCTCGCCTATAACGATTTCGCCGTCACCACGATGCTGCTCTCCAAGGAGAACCAGACCATGGTCCCCAAGATCGCCAGCTTCCTCGGTACCACCCAGACCGAAGGCAACGTGATGTTCGCCGTCGCCGCCGTGGTCTCGGCCACCGTACCGCTCTTCATCCTCGTGATGTTCTTCCAACGCCAGATTGTAAGCGGGTTGACCGCGGGAGCTGTCAAAGGATGAGCGGAAGCAGACCAGAACAAGCCGCCCTGTCGCGCGATACCGACATGTCCAAAACGGACGACACTCGCCGCGTGATCGAAGCGATGGTGGACGGTCTAAACGACCACCGCATCGACGATATCGGAGAGTTCTTCGCCGAAAGCTTTCGCTGGATGGGCAACCAGGGTTGCGGCACCAAGAACGGGCTACAGGAGTTCCAGGACAATTGGCAGCGCCCCTTCCAGGCCGCCTTCTCCGACAAGGTCGCCATCGACGAGGCGCGCCTTTACATGGGAGAATGGGCTGCCAGCTTTGGCCGGCAGGAGGCCACCCATTCGGGTGAGTTCATGGGCATTCCCGCCACCGGCAAACGCATCGAAATCCGCTACATGGATTTCTGGAAAGTCGTCGATGGCAAGATCGTCGACAATTGGGTGAACGTCGATTTCGCCCATGTCGCCGCCCAGCTTGGCGTTGACGTCTTCAACGGCGAAGGCTGGGAAGCCTATGACCGGGGCGAGCGCACACCGCCCCGGCCCGAAGACCGATGACCGGCCTCGGCTGGGATCACTCGGCGCCCGGCTGGCTGGCGCATATGGGAGAGGGTGGCGACCCCACGCGCCTGCATATCTTCGACGCCCCCATGCTGGACGCACTCCCCGAAACGGGTCGCGCCCTCGACATCGGTTGTGGCGAGGGCCGCTTCTGCCGCATGATGCGGGCCCGTGGCCTTGACCCCGTGGGCCTCGACCCGACCCAAAAGCTGCTGGAGGCCGCCCGCCAGAAAGACCCCGAGAGCACCTATGTCGAGGGCCGGGCAGAGGCGCTGCCCTTTGAGGATGCGACATTCGACGTCGCCGTCTTTTATTTCTCCCTCATCGACATCCCCGACATGCGCGCCGCCATTGCCGAAGCCGCCCGTATCCTGCGACCCGGAGGTCGGGTCCTGATCGCCAACCTGCATTCCTTCGTCACCGCCAGCCCACCTTCCCGCGCGGATGAAAAAAGCCTCTGGATCGAGAAAGACGGTCAGCGCCTCTACATGGGCATCGACGAGATGATGACCGAGCGCGATGTGGTGTTCGCATGGGGCGACATCCGTATCGTCAACCATCACCGCCCCCTCTCCGCCTACATGACGGCACTCCTGAATGCGGGCCTCACGCTGCGCCAGTTCACCGATCCGCCCTATACCGGGCCGGACCCCGACTTCCGACGCAATTTCAACCGTATGCCCTGGGCCTTTCAGATGGTCTGGGACAAGACCTGAGGAAAGAGTTATGGCCACCCAATACCTCAAACGCGGCAAGCCCGAAGCTGACCGCGCCAAAGACGACGCCAAGACCCGCGCCGTGGTCGAGGCGACGCTGAAAGACATCGAGACCCGCGGTGACGCTGCCGTGCGAGAGCTAAGCGAGAAATTCGACAACTACACACCCGCCTCCTTCCGCCTCACCCAGTCCGAGATCGACGCACTGATCGCCCAGCTTTCGGACCGGGAGCTTGCCGACATCAGATTCGCGCAAGAGCAGGTCCGCACCTTCGCCCAGGCCCAGCGCGACAGCATGCTGGATATCGAGGTCGAGACGCTGCCCGGTGTGATCCTCGGCCACAAGAACATCCCCGTGCAATCCGTGGGCTGCTACGTGCCTGGCGGCAAGTTCCCCATGGTTGCCTCCGCTCACATGTCCGTGGCCACTGCTAGCGTCGCAGGTGTGCCGCGCATTATCGCCTGCACGCCGCCCTTCCAGGGCAAACCCAATCCCGGCGTGATCGCCGCGATGCATCTGGGCGGCGCGCATGAGATCTATGTCATGGGCGGCATCCAGGCCATCGGCGCAATGGCCCTTGGCACCGAAACGATCGAGCCTGTCCACATGCTCGTCGGCCCCGGCAACGCTTTCGTGGCCGAGGCCAAGCGTCAATTGTTCGGACGCGTCGGCATCGACCTCTTCGCAGGTCCCACCGAAACCATGGTGATTGCTGACGACACCGTTGATGCCGAGCTTTGTGCCACCGACCTGCTGGGCCAGGCCGAACACGGCTACAACTCCCCTGCCGTCCTGCTGACCAATTCCCGCAAGCTGGCCGAGGAGACACTGACCGAGATCGACCGCCTCCTGAAAATCCTGCCCACGGCCGACACCGCCTCGGTCAGTTGGGCGGAATATGGCGAGGTCATCCTCTGCGACACCTATGACGAGATGCTCGCCGTCGCCGATGACATCGCTTCCGAACATGTGCAGGTCATGACTGACCGCGACGACTGGTTCCTGGAACATATGACCTGCTACGGGGCCCTCTTCCTCGGCCCTCGCACCAATGTGTCGAACGGCGACAAGGTGATCGGCACCAACCACACGCTGCCCACCAAGAAGGCCGGGCGCTATACCGGTGGTCTTTGGGTCGGCAAGTTCCTCAAGACCCATTCCTACCAGAAGGTGCTCACGGATGAGGCCGCAACGCTGATCGGCGAATATGGCTCCCGCCTCTGCATGCTCGAAGGCTTCGTCGGCCATGCCGAGCAATGCAATGTCCGCGTCCGGCGCTATGGCGGCATTAACGTGCCCTACGGCGAAGGCGCCCCCTATCGCGAGGCAGCCGAGTGACCCTGCCCCGCACGCCTTCCTTCGACCTCACCGGCAAGACCGCCCTCGTCACCGGCGCATCTTCGGGCATCGGCCAGGGCTGCGCCGTGGCTCTGGCTGAGGCGGGTGCCCATGTCATCTGCGTCGCGCGGGGGGCTGAGCGGCTGGAAGAAACCGTTCAGGCCATGCAAGCCGAAGGCTGGTCCGCCGAGGCGCAGATCCTCGACATGGCTGACCTAGACGCGCTGCGCCCGGTGATGGAGCAGCCCTTCGACGTGGTGGTGAACTCCGCCGGCCTTGCCCGTCACAGCCCGGCCATCGACACGACACCCGAGGACTATGACACCGTGATGGGCCTCAACCTGCGGGCAACCTATTTCCTGTCCGCCTATGCCGGTAAGGCCATGATGGCGGCGGGCAAGCGCGGCTCGATCATGCACATCTCGTCGCAGATGGGCCATGTCGGCGGTATAGACCGCGCCGTCTATTGCGCCTCCAAACACGGGCTGGAGGGGATGGTGAAGGCCATGGCCATCGAGTGGGGCAAGGCGGGCATCCGCATCAACACGATCTGTCCCACCTTCATCCGCACACCGCTCACTCAGGTTACCTTCGACAACCCCGAGCGCGCCGCCTGGGTGATGGAGAAGATCAAGCTCGACCGCGTGGGCGAAGTCTCCGACATCATGGGCGCCGTCCTCTACCTCGCCTCCGACGCCTCCGCCATGGTCACCGGCACCTCGATGCTGATCGATGGCGGCTGGACGGCGGATTGATGGGCGCGCGGGTGACATCGCTGCAGGTGGCCGAACGCGCGGGCGTTAGCCAATCCGCTGTCAGCCGCGTGTTCACCCCGGGTGCGTCGGTCTCAGCCAAGACCGCCGAAAAGGTCCGCAAGGCCGCGTTAGAGCTTGGCTATCGCCCCAACGTCCTTGCCCGCGCGATGGTGTCGGGTAAAAGCCGTATCATCGGCCTCGTCGTGGCCTATCTCGAAAACCAGTTCTACCCCGAGGCTATCGAGAAACTGTCGAAGGCGCTTCAGGAACACGGGTACCATGTTCTTGTCTTCATGGCCTCTAACAATGACGAGGCCACCCAACATGTCATCGACGAATTGCTCGACTACCAGGTCGACGGCATCATCACAGCCTCCGTCGGCATGTCCAACACGCTCACCGCCCGTTGCGAGGCGGCGGGCATCCCCATTGTGCTCTTCAACCGCCAGCAGGATGACGAACGCCTCTCCGGCGTCAGCTCCGACAATGTAGCGGGCGGACGCAAGCTGGCCGAATTTCTCGTGGCCGGCGGCCACCAGCGCATCGCCCATATCGCGGGGTGGGAGGGTGCCTCTACCCAGCGCGACCGCGAGGCAGGCTTCCTCTCCGGCCTTGCCGATGTGGGTCGCACACTACATGCCCGCGCCTGTGGCAACTTCCACTACGATCAGGCCTGCGCTGCCGCCCGCGCGCTGTTCGATAAGGCGGATCGCCCGGACGCCGTTTTCGTCGCCAATGACCACATGGCCTTCGCCGTGATGGATGTGCTGCGCCATGAACTGGGCCTGCGCGTTCCCCAGGATGTCTCGGTCGTCGGCTATGATGACGTCTCGCTCGCCTCTTGGCCCAGCTATGCGCTCACCACCGTGCGGCAGCCTGCCAACCGGATGGTGGAGGAAACGGTGCAGACCCTCCTCACCCTCATCGACACGCCCGGCACCCCGCCGCGCCGCGTGGCCATTGACGGCCCGCTGATCGTCCGCAACTCCGCCCGCATTCCCCAAGGATGGCCCTCATGAAAGGCTTCGAGCCGAAATTCGCCGACTTCCCCGATTACATCCTCGGCATCACCAAAGAGATCTGGGAAGATCGCGGCATCGCGACCCTGCGCGACTATTACAGCCCCGACATCATCGTCCGCTCCCCCGCCTCTGTCGTGACCGGCAATGAGGGAGTGATCGCGGCCACCATGGCCACGCTGGCCGAATTCCCCGACCGCACACTGCTAGGCGAAGACGTCATCTGGTCCGGCACGGCTGAGGACGGCATGCTGTCGTCGCACCGCATCCTGTCCACCGCGACCCATATGCGCGATGGCGTCTACGGCAAGGCGACGGGGACCAAGCTGCGTTACCGGATCATCGCCGACTGCCATGCGATCAACAACCAGATCAACGACGAATGGCTGATCCGCGATCAGGGCGCCATCGTTCGCCAAATGGGCTGGGAGCCAAAGGAGTACGCCGCCCAGATGATCGCCAGCGAAGGCGGACCAGATACCTACACCAAGCCCCTCGGCCCCGCCACCGACATCCCCGGCCCCTACAAGGGCAAGGGCAACGACAACGACTGGGGCGCGCAATACGCCGACACGCTCACCCGCATCATGGGCGCCGACATGGCCGTTATCACCAGCAGCTATGACCGCGCCGTTCAAACCGAATATCCCGGCGGCGTCACCGGTCATTCCTTCGCCTCCGCCGATGGCTTCTGGATGGGGCTCCGCGCAGCCTTCCCCAGCGCCACCTTCCGGATCGACCACCAGATCGGTCGCGATGACCCGCTGATGCCGCCCCGTGCCGCCATCCGGTGGAGCCTGACCGGCAAGCACGACGGCTGGGGCGCATTCGGCCAACCCACCGGAGCGGACATCTACGTCCTCGGCATCTCCCATGCCGAATTCGGGCCCCGCGGCATCCGTCGCGAATGGACGCTCTTCGACGAAACCGCGATCTGGAAACAGATCCTCATGCACAGCGGCGCAGTCTGACATGCCCGACCCCGGAGAGGCCCTCACCCGCTACCACGCCCACCGCGCCAGCCTGCGTGCGCGCCGCCTGAACCTGCGCCCGCCGGGAGAGGAGGGAACCGCACCCTCCCCCTTCCAACAAGCACAGGATCCAACATCATGACCCCCTCTATCGTCCGCTACGGCGAACTCAAGCCCTGCAAAACCGCCTTCATCGACGCGCACACACCCGGCTCCGATCAAAAGGAGAACTTTACGATCATCGGCGGCGGCGTCTCCGAAAGCCCCGACCAGCATGTCCACATCACCGACACGCCCGGCTTCAACATCGGCGCGGCTGGCCAGCCGCCCAAATGCCGCAACTCGCTGCATTCCCACACCACAGCCGAGGTTTTCTTTGTGCTCAAAGGCCGCTGGCGCTTCTTCTGGGGCCGCTGGGGCGACGCGGGAGAGGTCGTGCTGGAGGAAGGCGATATCTTCAACATCCCAACCGGCATCTTCCGGGGTTTCGAAAACATCGGCACCGATTACGGGATGATCATGGCCATCCTCGGCGGGGACGATGCCGGCGGCGGCGTGACCTGGGCGCCTCAAGTCATCGAGGATGCGCAGGCCCACGGCCTGGTCCTCGGCGCAAACGGCACCCTCTACGACACCGAGAAAGGGGAAACCCTCCCCGACGGCGTGACCCCAATGCCGCTCCTCACCGAGGAGGAGTTGAAAGCCTACCCCGAACCCTCCGCCATGCAGGTCATCGGCGGATCGGTCCGCCGCTATTGGGACATGGTCGCGCTCGCCAACGAAAAGCCGGTCAAGGTCATCGGCGAGCGTGGCATCATCCGCGACAAGCCCGGGTTCGAGGTGGATTTCCTCACCCGCGCCAGCGCGCCCGAAGCGATGCACCGACATGACCGCGCGTCCGTCCTGATGCCCGTGCGGGGCCACTGGCACCTCACATGGAGCGGCGGCAACGATATCCTGGCACCGGGTGACACCGCGCTGGTTCCTGCTGGTCTCGACCACATGGCCACCCCGTCGATGTCCGGAGAGGCCGCACTCTACCACATCGTCGGTACTGACGATCCGGCCGGTCCCACATGGCAGGGATAGACGCCTCCCCCGACGACACGCGAGGCGTTTATGAACGGCAGGCGGCGGCGTATGACGCCGGCCGCTCTCGTGCGCTGTTCGAAGCGCGCTGGCTCGCGCGCTTCACCGCCTGCTTGCCAACCGGTGCACATGTGCTCGACCTCGGCTGCGGCGCGGGCGAACCAATCGCACGCTGGTTCATCGCTGAAGGCTTCGGTGTCACCGGAGTGGATTTCGCCGAACCGATGCTGGAGATCGCCCGCGTAAGATGGCCTGACGGCGACTGGCGGCAGGCCGATATGCGCAGCCTCGATCTTGGCGAAACCTTCGACGGAATTGTCGCCTGGAACAGCTTCTTTCACCTCACACAGGATGAGCAGCGCATCTGCATGTCCCACATGGCCCGCCATCTGAAACCCGGAGGCTCACTGTTGATCACGGTCGGCCCAAAGGCGGGCGAAGCCGCAGGGACCGTCGCGGGCGAGCCAATCTATCATGCCTCCCTCTCCCCCGCAGGATATGCCACCTGCCTTGAAGAGAACGGCCTGCGACTGACCGGTTTTCTTGCTGAGGATCCCGAAACCAACCGCCACAGCGTGCTCATGGCCCGCAAGGACGAGGACATATGACATGACCATTCTCACCACCCATGTTGGCTCTCTCCCGCGCACGCGGGAGGTTGTCGACTTCATCTTTGCCCGTGAAAACGGCACGCCCTACGACACGGTCGCCTTCGACGATGCCATGACCCGCGCCGTCTCTGACACTGTCCGCAAGCAGGTTGAGGCCGGTATCGACATTGTCAGCGATGGCGAGACGTCCAAGATCAGCTACGCCACCTACGTCAAGGACCGCTACACGGGTTTCTCCGGCGACAGCCCTCGCAACGCGCCCGCTGATCTGAAGATGTTCCCCTCCTTCCTGCAGCGCCTCGCCAATGACGGCGGCACGCCCAAATACGCGCGCCCCATGTGCACCGGGGACGTGCGCTCCAAAGGGCAAGGCGAATTGCAGAAGGATATCGACAACCTCAAATCCGCCATGTCCGCCCATGGTGCTGCGCGCGGTTTCATGAACGCGGCCTCTCCGGGCGTTATCTCCCTTTTCCTGCAGAACGACCATTACAAGACGCGCGACGCCTACCTCGCCGCCCTTGCCGACGCGATGCGGGAGGAGTACGAGACCATCGTCGCCGCCGGTCTCGACCTGCAGCTTGACTGCCCCGATCTGGCCCTGTCGCGCCATATGCTGTTTAACGACCTTTCGGATGCCGAATTCCTGAAAATCGCCGCATCCCATGTCGAAGCTTTGAATCACGCCTTGCAGAACGTCCCCCAGGACCGTGTCCGCGTCCACATCTGCTGGGGGAATTACGAAGGGCCACATTGCTGCGACATCCCGATGGACACCGTGTTCTCGACCCTGATGTCTACCAAATCGCGATACGTCCTCTTTGAGACGTCGAACCCCCGCCATGCCCATGAATGGACCGTCTTCCGAGACCGCAAGGCCGAAATCCCTGACGACAAAATACTCGTCCCCGGTGTCGTGGACACCACCACGAATTTCATCGAACACCCGGAACTCGTCGCCCAGCGCATCACCCGTTTCACTGACATCGTCGGTTCCGACCGCGTGATCGCCGGCAGCGATTGCGGCTTTGGCACCTTCGCCGGCTTCGGCGCCATCGACCCCGACATCGCCTACGCGAAGCTCAAAAGCCTCGCAGACGGCGCCGCGTTGGTCGGAGAACCGGCATGACCCCCGCGCTGCTGGAACTCCTGCGCCGTGTTGACACGCCGACCGTCTGCAACGCCATCGAAGTGGCGCAGGGCAAACGCGGCTTTGACGCGTTCACGCGCGGCACCATGCTTTGCTCCGCTCCGGAGGAGCCTGCCTTGGTGGGCTATGCAAGCACCGCCAAGATCGCCGCGGTGGCCCCGTCGACCGAGCCGCCGGAGGTGATCAAGGCGCGCCGCATGGACTATTACCGCGCGATGGCCGAGGCGCCCAAGCCGTCGGTCGCTGTTATCGAAGACACCGACTTTCCCCATTGCATCGGCGCCTATTGGGGCGAGATCAATACGACCGTGCACAAGGGCTTTGGCCTCTCCGGTGCGCTGACCAACGGCGTCATGCGGGATCTGGGCGATTTGCCATCAGGCTTTCCGGTCATCGCAGGCTCCATCGGCCCCAGCCACGGCTTTGTCCACGTGCAGGAGATCGGAACGCCGGTCAGCATCTTCGGCCTGATGATCGCGCCCGGAGACCTGATCCATGCCGACCGTCACGGAGCCCTTGTCGTACCCACCGACGTGATCCCGCAGCTTGAAGCCGCCATCACGGGCTTGCTGGCCACGGAACGGCTTGTCCTCGACCCCGCCCGCGCGCCCGACTTTGACTTCGCCCGGTTCGAGGAGGCATGGGCCGCCTTCGAAAAGGCACGCACCTGAACGCGCCAGCCGGAAATCAGGACACCGGCAAAACGTCTGCCAGCGCGGTCTCCAGCTTCTCGACCAGTTCCACGATCTGCGTGTCCTCTATGACGAAAGGCGGCGCGAGGAGCACATGATCGCCTCTGCGGCCATCGCGCGTCCCTTGCATTGGATAGCAGATAAGACCCGCGTTGAAGGCTGCCTTCTTCAGACGTCCCGCGATGTTCAGTTCGGGGTCGAACGGTGCTTTTGTGGACCGGTCCGCCACAAACTCCAGCCCCAGAAACAGCCCGCGCCCGCGGATGTCGCCAATATGGGGGTGCTGACCAAATCGATTTTCGAGCGCATGGGTTAACGCCTCTCCTTTCGCTTGAACACGCGCGATCAGATCGCGGTCAAGCAGCGCCCTGAGAACCGCGAGGCCCGCAGCGCAGGCAACCGGGTGACCAACATAAGTGTGCCCATGCTGGAAGAAACCTGACCCATCGCGCACGGTCCGGTAGATGTGATCGCTGCACAGCATCGCACCAATCGGCTGATATCCCGCGCCAAGGCCCTTCGCGATGCAAAGGATATCCGGCGCCACCCCATCCGCGTCGCACGCAAAAAGATGCCCGGTGCGCCCCATCCCGCACATCACCTCGTCAAGGATCAGCAGAACGCCGTAGCGCGAGCAGATCTCGCGCACGCGCCGAAAATACCCCTCTACTGCGGGAACGGCGCCGAGGGTGGCGCCCACCACAGGCTCTGCAATAAAGGCCATGACCTTGTCCGGGCCGAGGCGGAGGATCTCTTCCTCCAGTTCCTGCGCGGCACGTACCCCGTATACTTCCGGTGTCTCATGCTCCCCTCCCTCTGCGTAGGCGTAACAGGGTGCGATATGATGAACTTCGGTCAGCAGCGGCTCGAACGGGGCACGCCGCCACGCATTGCCGCCTGCCGCCAGCGCACCCAGCGTATTGCCGTGATAGCTTTGGCGTCTGGCGATCAGATGCGTGCGTTCGGGCGCGCCTCGCTCAAGGTGGTATTGCCGGGCCAGCTTGATCGCCGCCTCCACCGCTTCGGACCCGCCGGAAACGAAGTAAACCCGATCCAATGGCGCGGGGGCATGCCGGATCAGAAGCTCAGCCAGTTCTTCAGCCGGTTGGCTGGTAAAGAAACCGGTATGGGCAAAGGCGAGTTGGGCCGCCTGCTTTTGGATCGCCTCGATAATTTCCGGATCAGCATGTCCCAGGCAGGACACAGCCGCGCCGCCGGAGCCGTCCAGATAGCGTTTTCCCGCCTCATCGATCAGATAGCACCCCTCGGCCGCGACTGCGGTCACTGGCGGTGAAAGCGGCTGGCGCGGAAAGACGTGGCTCATGGCGGGACCCAAGGAAAAATGTGTAACGGCTGACCGAATGACCGCATCCTGCGCGTTCGGCCTTCCAATCACTCAGTCGAAAACGTTTGGGCCTGTCAAATCAGGGGGCGGAAAACGTATGTTATTCCCAAATCAACGTGCCGAATCGCCATGGACCCCACGCTCAAACCCCGTCTGCTTGCCACCCTGAAGGACGAGATTGCCCAAATGACCCCGCAACAGCGCGTGGCGGCAAGATACATCCTAGATCATCCGATGGAGTTCGGACTGAATTCGGTACGGGAGACAGCGCACCAGGCAGGGGTAAGCACCTACACCCTTGTTAAACTGGCAAATTACCTGGGCTTTTCGCGCTTCGAAGCACTTCGCGCTCCGTTTCGCCACGCCCTGCTGCAAAATGCGCAGAGCGGCTGGGTTCCCGCCTGGGTAGAGGCCAGCGATCACAAAGCCGAAGATCGGGAGGCTGGCGCCGAAGCGGCCCGAAATGCCTTATCCATCGTATCGCGTTCGTTAGAAAGTCAGGCGCCATCTGCGCTTTATGATGCAGTGGAAACGCTCTTTGGCGCCCGCATGGTCTATGTCACCGCCGTGCGCTCAACCTATGCGATGGCCTACTATCTTCACTATGTCGGTCGCATGGCCCTCCCTTCGCTACAACTGATCCCAAGACACCAGAACAGCGCAATCGACGATTTGAATGACGCAGAGCCAGGCGATGTGTTGATCGCCATCACCGTCACGCCCTACTCCCGAGAAACCATTGCAGCTTGCGAGTTTGCGCAGCAGAAAGGCCTAAAGTTACTGCTGATTTCAGATTCCGAGGTGATCTCCCCCCAATTGAGGCCGGAGCATGTTTTGACAGCCTCGATCCAAAGCACCCATCATTTCGGATGCTTCGCAGGCCTGACCGCCGTGATCGAAGTGCTTATCGCCCTTTTGATGAAGCGCGGCGGCGCAGAGGCATGGAGCCGAATCAAGACCTATGACGCCCTTCGGACCGACAACGACGCATATTGGACCTATCAAAAATAACATCAGTTTTTTCGTGACATGCGCACACGCATTCGCGAACGTCTCAGGGCGAATTTGGCGGTCCCAACCGCCTAAGAATAATGGGAGAGCTTCATGAAATATCAAAATGTTATGGCCAGCGCGGTTGCTGCGGTGTCGATCGCCGTCGGTGGAACAGCGTTCGCTCAAGATCAGCAGTTCATCTCCATCGGAACCGGGGGTGTGACGGGTGTGTACTATCCAACCGGCGGCGCGATCTGCCGTCTGGTGAACCGGGAGCGGAAAGAGCACGGCATTCGCTGCGCGGTGGAATCGACCGGTGGGTCTGTCTACAACATCAACACGATCAAGGGTGGCGAGCTTGAATTCGGTGTCGCCCAATCGGACTGGCAGCACCATGCCTTCAACGGTACGTCGAAGTTTTCCGACAATCCCTTCCCTGAGATCCGGGCGATGTTCTCGGTCCACCCCGAACCCTTCACGTTGCTTGTTCGGGGCGACAGCGGCATCAGCTCCTTTGAGGAGCTGAAAGGAAAACGCGTCAACGTGGGCAACCCGGGATCCGGCCAGCGGGCCACTATGGAAGTGGTGATGGACGCCTTCGGTCTGTCCATGGACGATTTCGCGCTCGCGACTGAATATAAAGGGTCTGAAATGGCCAAGCAGATCTGCGACGACAACATCGACGCGATGATCTACACGATCGGCCACCCCGCCGCGGCCATCAAAGAAGCCACCACAACCTGCGACGTGAAACTCGTCTCGGTGGAAGGGGCGCCAATCGATCAGCTGGTTGCCGACAACCCCTATTACCGTGTCGCGACGATCCCCGGCGGAATGTATGCGGGCACCGATGGTGACACGACGACATTCGGTGTTGGCGCGACCTTCGTGACATCCGCCAACATCCCCGACGAGGTTGCCTATGTCGTCGCAAAAGCCGTGATGTCGAACCTGGACGATTTCCGCGGCCTGCATCCGGCCTTTGCAAATCTCGACGCCGCGCAGATGATCAACGACGGTCTGTCGGCCCCCCTGCATCCCGGCGCCGAGAAAGCCTATAAAGAGCTGGGTCTGATGGACTAAATGACGGTCCGACGACCACTTTGAAAAAGAACGCCAGCGCATCTTCAAATGCGCTGGCGTTTGTCACTCAACGAGACGCGAAATGCGCCAAAGAGGAAACGGGGATATGACAGAGACCAAGACCGCCGAAGACATGGTCGCCGAGGCAGATACCGGTGCGCGCCAGGCAAGCCCGATTGCGATGCAGTTGATATTCGCGCTGTGTATCACCTGGTCCCTGTTCCAGCTTTACATCGCATCGAAACTGCCTGGCGTTCTGGCCCAGGCGACGGGCGTCAGCGAATTCGCGAACATCGTGGCGCAGGCCCGGTTCGTTCACCTCGCCTTCGCCATCGTTCTGGCAACCTTGGCCTTTCCGATCCTCGGTCATCGTAATCGCATCCCCGTTTATGACTGGATCCTGGCGGCCCTCGGCACTGCGGCATGTCTTTACCTTGTCATCTTCCGCTTCGAGATCGCGGACCGGCCCGGCCTTTGGAACACCACCGACATCGTGATGTCCGGTATCGGGATGATCGTGCTGATGATTGCCGTCTACCGATCCCTCGGACTTCCGCTTGTGATCATCGCCTCCCTCTTCCTCGCCCTCGCCTTTTTCGGCGGATATTCCGAATGGGTCGGCAGTGTCACAAATTACGGTGGTGCGTCCTTCTCAAAAGCGATGGGCCATTACTGGATGCAGACCGAAGGCATCTTTGGCGTGGCGCTCGGCGTCTCCACGTCGATGATCTTCCTCTTTGTGCTTTTTGGGGCCTTGCTGGAAAAGGCAGGTGGCGGGAACTGGTTCATCAAGGTCGCCATCGCCCTGCTTGGCACGTTGAGAGGCGGGCCTGCCAAGGCCGCTGTTCTGTCGTCCATGATGACGGGCATGATCTCGGGCTCCTCTATCGCCAACACCGTGACCACCGGTACATTCACGATCCCTTTGATGAAGCGCATTGGCTTCTCTTCCGAAAAGGCCGGCGCGGTCGAGGTCGCGTCCTCCACCAACGGGCAACTCACACCACCGGTCATGGGGGCGGCCGCCTTCCTGATGGTCGAGTATGTCAACATTCCCTACATCGAGGTGATCAAACACGCCTTCCTGCCGGCCGTGATCTCGTACATCGCGCTGCTTTACATCGTGCATCTTGAAAGCCTGAAGTTGCGCCTGGAAGGCCTGAAAAAACCGGGGCGGCACATCGGGATCCTGATGATCCTGATCCTGTTTCTGACCGGCTTTTTGGGCATGGCGGCGATCACCTTCCTTGTCGTGGGCTTTCGGGCCATGCTGGAACCGTTGATGCCCGACGCCACGATCTATCCCGCGTTGGTGCTTTTGGGCCTGGCCTACCTGCTCCTGGTGTTTCTTGCCTCCCGTTTCCCCGACCTCAAAATCGATGATCCGAATGACAAGGTCGTCTCTGCCCCGCGCCTCACACCCACTTTCCTAGGGGGCGCGTATTTTGCCCTGCCGATCTTTGTCCTTGTCTGGAACCTCATGGTCCGGACCGAGCATCTGGACCGGCTTTCGCCCGCTTTGTCGGCATTCTGGGCCACCATCGCGATGATCATCGTCGCGCTGACCCACCGTCCGCTCAAAGCGATGTTCCGCGGTGAATCCGAATTCGCAAACCAGACCGTCGCCGGTTTTCGCGATTTCGTGTCAGGGCTGGAAAGCGGTGCGCGCAACATGATCGGCATCGGCGTCGCCACCGGAGCCGCGGGGATCATTGTGGGAACAATTTCATTGACCGGCGCCCACCAGATCATCGGCCAGGTGATCGAGATCATCTCGGGCGGTAATCTGATGATACTGCTGATCTTGGTTGCAATCCTCTCTCTGATCCTTGGGATGGGTTTGCCAACGACAGCCAACTACATTGTTGTGTCATCGCTGATGGCCCCCGTGATCGTGTCCGTGGGCGCCCAATCCGGCCTGATCGTTCCATTGATCGCCGTCCATATGTTCGTGTTCTACTTCGGTATTCTTGCCGACGACACGCCGCCCGTCGGCCTTGCGGCCTATGCCGCCGCTGCAATCAGTCGCGGGGATCCGATCATGACCGGCGTGCAGGGCTTTGCCTATGATATCCGCACAGCCCTGTTGCCGTTCATGTTCATCTTCAACACCGACCTCCTTCTTATCGATGTCGGTCCGTTAAAAGCGGTGATGGTCTTCTTCATCTCGCTCATAGCGATGCTTGTCTTCGCAGCGGTCACACAAGGCTATTTCATCGCCCGAAACAGGCGATGGGAGGCTGTGGTTATGTTGTTGATCGTGTTCATGTTGTTCCGACCCGATTTCTTTCTCAACCAGTGGCAGGATCAGTATACGGAGCACACCGGATCGTCCGCCATCACGGCGATCGGGGATATCGAAAGCGGTACGGACGCCCGTATCACTGTCTCAGCGCCGGATTTTGACACGGGGATCGTTGGAAGCAAGACAATCGTTCTGACCCCTGAGGAAGCAGGCTCAGGGCTTGACCGTCTCCAGGCTGCCGGTCTGACCGTCATGGAAAGCGATGGCCTTTTGTTACTTGAAGAGCCTTTCCCGGGAACGCCCTATTTCGAATCTCTCGGAAACGAGTACGACTTCTATGGCGACGAACCGGCCCAGATCGTGATGGTGCAGATCGAAAATGACCGTATGCCCAAAGAGCTGTTCTTCATCCCGGCCCTGATCCTTCTGGGCTTCATCATCGCCCTGCAAAGTCGTCGTATGACGCAAGCCGCATTTTAGGGAAGAAACCCATGTTCAACTCGGTGCTCATTCCCGTGGATCTGTCGATCCCCGAAGAGACAAAGATACTCTTGAACGCGGCCAAGGATTTGACAGACCCGTGGAACAGCAAAGTTCACGTGGCCAGTGTCATTCCCGATGCGGGCATGGCCATTGTCGGATCCTATCTGGGGAGCGGGTTTGAAAACGAAGCGCACCAGCGTGCCGAGGGCGAGTTAAGGCAAGCTGTGGAGTCGGCAGGCCTTTCGGCCCTGACCCATATCTTGTCCGGTACGGTCTACGACAAGGTCATCCATCTCGCCAACACGCTTGAGGTCGACCTTATCATGGTCGGCGCCCATCAGCCTGAGCTGAAAGACTATCTTCTGGGATCAAACGCAGCGCGCCTGGTGCGTCACTCTCAAAAGTCGGTTCTCGTTCTGCGGCATTAGTCGAGCGCGCATCTGTCGGCCTCAGCGTCGTGTTATGGGTGCGCTAGACAAGGACAATGTCCCCGACAAGGCCAGCCGTGCTGGACAACCCCTCAAGCAAGACGGAATGACCGGCACCGAAATCGAATAGCACGCCCTGGCCGGTCACCGTTGCCAGTTCGTTGACCACGCGGGCCGCTCCCCGACCACCGACCAGGGCCGATGCGAACTGCAGCGTATCCGTCCCAACCGTGAAATCCGTAATGACATCCGCTGCGGTGGCAGTGCCAAAGACAAACAGATCCGCGCCCGCGCCGCCGGTCACCGTGTCCTGACCCAATGCCCCGCCCTGAGTGTTGTCGATATAGCGATCATTCCCTGCGCCGAGGAAAATGCGATCCCGGCCATTGCCGCCGAAAACGAGATCGTTGCCCTCGCCTGCATCAATAAAATCGAAACTGTCCCCACCATAGACTGTGTCGTTGCCTTTCCGCGCACGGATCACATCGTCACCTGCCTCGCCATGAAAGACATCCCCGCCGTTGCCGCCTTCAATCGTATCGTTGCCGAAGCCGCCGAAGACCGTGTCGGACCCAAGGTCGCCGCCTTGCCCGTTGTCGTTGAACCGGTCGTTGCCCTGGTTCAGGAAAATCAGGTCCCGGCCATTGCCACTCCAGACCGTATCATTTCCCAAGCCCGCTGAGATCGTATCGAACTGATCGCCGCCATAGACCCTGTCGTCGCCATCACGCGCGTTGATCAGGTCAGCCCCCCATTCGCCGTGGAACTCATCCCCGCCGTTGCCGCCTTCAATCGTGTCGTCGCCAAAGCCGGCAAAGACCGTGTCGCGCCCAAGATCTCCACCCTGGCCGTTGTCGTTGAACCGGTCGTTGCCCTGGTTGAGGAAAATCAGGTCCCGGCCATTGCCACCCCAGACCGTGTCATTCCCCCGACCCGCCGAAATCGTATCGAACTGATCGCCGCCATAAATCCTGTCGTCGCCATCACGCGCGTTGATCAGGTCGGCCCCCCATTCGCCGTGGAACTCATCCCCGCCGTTGCCACCTTCAATCGTATCATCGCCAAAACCGCCGAAGACCGTGTCGCGTCCAAGGTCGCCGCCTTGCGCATTGTCTTCGAAACGGTCGTTGCCCTGGTTCAGTAGGATGAGGTCGCGACCGTTGTCCCCACGGACGGTATCATCACCGCTGCCCGCAAAAATCGTATCAAAGTTCGCACCCCCGATCAGCAGATCGGCATCATCGCCTCCGTCCAGGGTGTCATTGCCATCGCCGCCCAGGATCGTATCGCGGCCTTTACCGGTAATCAGAAGATCAGCGCCCCCTCTTCCGACCAGGCTGTCATCTCCGTCCTCCCCGGACAGCACGTTGTCCCGATTGTCGCCCGTCAACGTGTCGTCGCCCGAGCTGCCGAAGATGTTTTCGATGCTGTTGAGAGAATCGCGGCCTGCGCCGCCACTGACCTGCCCGGTCAGCAAATCGGCGTTCACACCCCCGGCGGATGTTGTCTCAACCTCTCCGTCACGACCGTTCGGCGCCTCTTCGGTATAGATCGCGGTATCAATCCCGTTGCCACCATCCAAAATGTCATTTCCCGCGCCGCCATGCAGCTTGTCGTCGCCGTTTCCACCGCGAAGAACATCATTGTCTGCACCGCCAAAGAGCTGATCGCGACCATCCCGCCCCTCGATCGTATCGCGCCCGGCCCGTCCGATCAGGCGGTTGTCCATGGCATCGCCGCGCAGCGTGTCATTTGCATTGGATGCGACGACAGCCTCAAAACCGCTCAGCGATACATCAATGACGGAAATCACCGAGCTGTTGACGGGGCTTCGCCCCAGCCCGGAGGCCTTTCCGAGTGCTAGATCGACCTCAACAGCGTTTGAATAGGTTGGATCAAAGCTGATCGCATCAAAGCCTTCTCCACCTGAAAAAGTGCCGGAGGATCGTTCGACCAAAGCGGAATCGTTGCCTATCCCTCCAAAGAAGAAGACATCGCGAGAGGCGTTGTCGACCTCGACCCGGTCGTTGCCCGACATCCCGAAGAACTCGCCGTCGCTATCCATCCGCACGGTGTCGTCACCGTCTCCGGCACGCAGAATGGCACGACCATTAAGGTGATCAATCTCGTCATCCCCCGCACCCAGCACGAAATCCACCTGCGCGGTGCCACCCGGCCGGTTGTAGATGTAGTGGCTGGCGTCGGAGAAAAGGATGCGTTCGATCCCACCGTCAAAGAACGTGAGCCGCTGAACCGAAGGCCCGCTGAAGGACCGGTTGATCGAGCCGAGTGTCGTGCTGTCATAGGCCTGCAGGCTGGCCGCAATCGAACCCTCCTGGATATAGCGCCAGCGCACATCGCCCAGACCGCGCAAGTCCAGCGTATCAAAACCACTGCCGCCTCCGACATCGGGATTGCCAGGCGCATCCAGGGTTTTCTGGGTCAGAACAAGAAGGTCGTCCCCATCTCCGCCCTGGATCTCCGATGCGCCATCGGCAAAGATCGTGTCGTTTCCGCCGCCGCCATGCAGGTCAATCCCGTAGGTTGCGTTGACGTCGTAGTGACCTCTGAGAATGTCGGCAAAGTCTGATCCGACGAACGTCTCGATCCCGATGGCAGTGTCCGTTCCGATGACCCGGCCACTTGCGTCCAGCTTCTCGATCTTTCCTGTTTCAGCAAAGATACGGACGCGGCCCGGCGCCGTTCCCGTCTCGTCCAGATAGGCCCTTACGACGTTCCGGTCATTGGGCGCCATATAGGTCAGCTTGTCACGCAACGGGTTATAGTCGCTGGAATAGCTCAGCATGTCGGTGCCATCGCCACCATCATAGATGTCGCCCGGGCCCGCTTGGTGGGCGCCACCGGCAATCAAAAGATCGTTGTCCTTTCCGGTTTGCAGCCAATCGCGGCCATTTCCGCCCATAGCAACATCCCGCCCGTCTTCAGTCACGATCACATCGTTCCCGTTGCCGCCGGTGACGATATCCTCGCCGCCATTCGTAACCAGGGCGTTATCGGCGCTGTTTCCTCGGATCTGATGGCCACCGGTGCTGCCAAACACGATATCTTCGATCGCAAAAAGCGTATCTTGCCCTTGCCCAAACGACCGACCCGTTTCCAGATTGGTGCGCTGTCCCGTGCTGGTTCCGCGCAGGACCTGATATGTATCGCGGCCAGCGCCGCCGTGTATCAGATCGTCGCCCTGCCCGCCCAGCAAGACATCTTCACCCGCGCCACCGTTCAGCGCGTCGTCCCCGGTTGACCCAAATATCGTGTCGTTTCCGGCCCACCCGTTCGCCTCGTAGAAACCTTGCGCGTTGCGCGCCCCGGTGGAGTTGAGGAACATCAGGTCAGATCCGCCGGTGCCATTCAGGATCGACCCACCGATGATCGCATTCTGAAGCTGTGCACCGGTGAAGGTGATGTTGTCGAACATCACATATTCGATGCCCTCGATCTCTTCGGTTCCTTCGTTCTGTGAACCGCGCTGCGGGGTGACATGGGTGACGACGACCCGATTTGTGGTGGAGTTTCGGCTCAGCTCGTATTCTTCAAAGGTCCCTTCGAGCCGTAGGATATCCACGCCGCTGCCACCAATGACCGTATCATCCCCCTCTCCCGCGATGATCATGTCATTGCCAGCGCCGCCGTCGATCAGATCATCGCCCGCCCGTGCATCCAGAACATCGCCTCCGGCATCTCCGAACAAGCGATCCTGCCGTGGGGTGCCGATGCCTGTTGGCCCCTCGTCAGGATCACCGATTTGAAAGTCGCCGACCTTGCGAAGGAATGCAGGCAGTTCAAAAAGGTTGGTTGCAAGATCATCGACCGCATCCTGAAACACCTGCAGCAAATCCAGCAATGGCTGCAAAAGGTCGATATCCGGCAGCCTCTGCCGAATGTCGGCGGTCAGGCTGTCCATCAGCTTGTTCAATCCAAGCGCATTGGTCACAAAATCGAAAATGGGTCCGAGGACGAGGTCAATTGCGGCACCCGCCTTGTCAAGAAGCGGCTGGACCGGCGTCAACAATGCCGCGGCGGCATCCAGCGGCCCGCTCAGGGCATCGGTCACCGCATCGATCACCTCCAGATCGGCAAGTTCCGCGTCAATTTTCTTGAATTCGATGTCGTCCAACATGTCCTGCAGACCTTCGAGCTTCTCCCGAAGGGTCAGATAGTCGAACGTGATCTCATCCATTTTGGCATTCCGGAGGCTGGCCTGCTGGTCCAGCGCGCCCGACAAGGCGGATTGAACGGAGAGCAACTCAGAAAAATCGGTGGTGCTGTCGAGGGCAAAGGGCCTTGCATTCAGCGCCTCGATCATCTGGTCCACGGCCGCAAGATCGTTTTGCAGGATCACGCCTTGGGAATAGAGTTTGGCACTTTCCGTGAACGCCGCTGAAGACGCGTCGCCCAAGGCTTCTGCAAGGATCTTGAGAAACCCGTTATCTTCCTCGCTTCCGTCCCCGTCCTTGTCTTTCGTTTCGCTGAGCTTTTTCATATCCGCGCGAAACTTGTCGATCACGGGCGATACGCTCTTGAGGCTTTTGTCGAGCGCATTCGAGGGCGCTCGCAACGGGCCGGCCTGCTTGGTCAGGCTTAAGACGCTTTCCGCGTCACTGATGGTATCGGCAATATCTTCGACATCGTCGGACCCTTTCGCGAGCTTATCGACAACCTTCTCGGCAATTTTCAACCCGACGCCGAGGTCAAAGAACAGCGCCCGCATGGCTTCGGCAAAATCGATAAGATCCGAGAGATTCTTGCGATAAGTCAGAAATTCAACGCCTGCCGCCATTGATCAAAAGTCCTAAAAAATTCAAAAAATTCGAATCAAAAGATGAGTATGACGATACAGCAAACCCATATTTGCACCAAACAAACGAGCATCTCACATCTGACAGCCGGCATCACCTTTTAGAGCGACTTCAAATCCTCAATTTCATCCCAACAGGTCCAAGGCCGTTGGTCCCGCTTTCTGTGCAGATGAAACAAGCGCCGCCCGCCGGCGTGCAGGCTGGTTTGATCTTCACTGATGCGGCATAGCAGTGTGAACCGAAACGGACGGATGTTTGATGGCAGAAATTCTCCCGCCCCCTCAGGCTTTCGAAGCCCATGTTGAAACACTAATCGTGGGTGCGGGCGCCTGTGGACTGATCGCCGCCCTTAGTGCGGCCGAGCAAGGTCAGGACGTGCTGATCCTGGAACGGGACGAGATCCCATCCGGTTCAACCGCGCTCTCCGCCGGACTGATCCCGGCGGCGGGCACACAGCTTCAGATCAAGGCCGGGATATCAGACAGTCCGACAATCTTCGCCGCAGACATCCAAAAGAAAGCAAGTCATGAGAACGATCCCGGTCTCGTCTCTCTCCTGGCGGAGGGGGCAGCGAAGGTCATTGACTGGTTGGCTGCTTCACATGGCCTTCCCTTCACGCTGGTCGATGACTTTGACTACCCGGGGCATTCCGCCCGCCGCATGCATGGCCTGCCGTCGCGGTCGGGCGCCGAACTCATCGACGCGCTCAGATCCAGGTGCGAGGCCGTGGGGATCGACATCATCTGCAACGCACCGGTCGACGCACTCTATGCCGAGGGTCGCCATATACGCGGCGTCAGGATCCGGCGGCCAGACGGGCAGGAAGATCGCATCGGATGCGGGCGCCTGATCCTGGCCTGCAACGGCTTTGGCGGGAACAGGGACAAGGTGCGTGCGCACATGCCAGAGATTGCGGACGGCC
The DNA here is from genome assembly GCF_004216475.1 of Thalassococcus sp. S3. Lineage (GTDB taxonomy): Bacteria > Pseudomonadota > Alphaproteobacteria > Rhodobacterales > Rhodobacteraceae. Next base: position 4,507,443 of record NZ_CP022303.1, read on the forward strand.
TCTGGTTTGGACATGACGGCAACCAGGGAGATGCACTGGACTGGGGCCAGAGCCTGGGCGCACAGACACGCCATCTCGGCGCCTATCAGGGACATGGCAACGTCGCTCACCCTCATGGTATTCTCGTCACATGGGCCGTTATCGCAGAGGGTGGCATTCAGGTGAATGCGCGCGGAAACCGCTTCTGGAACGAGAGCCAGGGTTACTCGGAAGCCGCGCGCGCTGTACTGGCTCAACCCGGAGGGACCGCAATCACGATTTTCGGCACAAAGGGAGCCGAAGTCGCACGGCAATTCAAGGACTTCCGCGACGCCGAGAACCAGGGAGCGATCTGCCGTTTCGAAACCCTAAACGCCCTTGCAAGCGCTTTTGACCTGCCGTTGTCGGAGCTGAACAAAGAACTGGACGAGACGATGCTGGGACAGCCAGACAGGTTCGGGCGCGTCTTCGGCAAACATACGCTTGAACCACCGTTCTTTGCGGTCCGCGTGACGGGTGCCCTTTTTCACACGCAGGGCGGTTTGGCGATCGATGACGCTGCGCGTGTCGTAGATGGCGCACGAAAGACATTCCCCAACCTTTATGCAGCAGGTGGAGCGGCCTGCGGCGTCTCGGGTGCCGCGGACTCGGGCTATCTCTCCGGCAACGGTCTTTTGGCGGCATCCGTCCTTGGCTATATCGCTGGTCGAGCAGCCCCGGTTAGCGCCACGCGAGTCACAGGCGAGAAGACCCTCTGATTTTATGAAAATCCCTCTGGACACCGGATCAAGCGTCTACTAGACCGCTGCCACCCGAAACACGTCCGTTTCACCCATGCCCGGGTAGCTCAGGGGTAGAGCAGTGGATTGAAAATCCTCGTGTCGGTGGTTCGATTCCGCCCCCGGGCACCAGTAAATCCTTATATTACAGGGGTTTAGACATCCTCGTTGAGCCCTGATTTTCAGCCTTGGATGTTATACACTGAAAATCCGGTGCCCCCATGATTTCAGCATCCACTCAAAACCCGAACTCCGTCCAAGCAATCAAGCATCTGCGCGAAGGTCTTGCGGTCTAAAAGACTGGCCGCAGCCCTAACTGGTTGATCCGATTGCGTGATCCGTACTCGAAGAAGTATGTAACGCGATCTTCGCGAGAAACGTCCCGTGTCGAGGCGATTGCTGCGGCCAACGAGTTCTCCGAGAGCTACTTTCGCAACCTGAACACCAACTTGGCAGTCTCGAAGTCAACGAGCTTCGAGTACTAGTACTACGCCGAACAGATGCTCAAGGCGCAAGCCAATCAGACCAATTGGCCTGAAAGCGATAGAAAGCTGCTTTACCGCCAGAAAGACGGGCTTCTCGCGCACTTCGGTAAGTACGATGTGACGAAGATCACAAACCGTATGGTTCGAGAATACTTCGTGAACTTGGACGCCAGCCGGAAAAAGCCGTTGGCTGCTTCTACGAAGCACAAGCATGTGATCACTATCCGCAAGGTCCTCTCCCTCGCGGTAGAAGACGGTTTGATGAAGACGATCCCGCTGCTTCCCAAGCAAAAGACCGTCGACAACCCTCGGCACGCTGTCACGGACCAAACTTACAAGGGTTTCATGAAGGCCGCTCATGAATGCGTAGAAGAGCGAATGAAGGTCCGTGGGGTGACGATCCGCATGCATTACGTCAAGATGTTCAAGTTCGTCGTGCACAGCTTTCTGAGGCCAACAGAAGGAGAACTATTTGGCATTAAGCACAAAGACATGACGATACAGGGCGATCCTGCTCATCTTGAAATGGTCGTTCATGGCGGCAAGACTGGTTTACGAACCAGTGTAACGATGCCGCTGGGTGTCCTCCTCTATCGAGGCGAGCTGCCGCCTCTCGCACAGAAAGTAGAGGACGAGAACGCTTACGTTTGGATGCCGGAGTACCCAAACAGGACGACAGCAATCAACACAGCAACACGCATCTTCAACCACATCCTTGAACGTGCAAGCTTAGTAGATGCGGATATCAAGCTGTCGCCGTACTCGTTGAGGCACTATGCGCTTCGCTCCCGGCTGCAAAGCTCGAATGGCAAGGTGAACATCTACACGCTAGCCAAGAACGCAGGAACGTCGGTCGACCAACTTGAGCGGTTTTACTTGAAGTCGATGTCGATCTCTAATGCGATGATCGAGAACCTTCATAGCCGGGACTGATGGCGGAAAGCTGACTTTCGCTGCGCCCCAGTCGAAAGCCGCCTGTCCTTGTGAAAGCAGCCGTTTGTTTGGATGAAGAAATCAATCGCACTCAGTCTGGATGCTGCCAGCCGTCCGAAGATTGATCATTTCTGAAGGGGCCTATTGCCGTCCACGAAACGAGTTCGTCAGACTCGGAGAAAAACTGTCGCCACCGACGTCGAGCCGAGCACAACCGCCCAATTGGATGATTTACCCCATTACCAAGGGGCGCCTTTAGTACGACCAACCTTGAAACTGTTCGATAGCCAGAGAAATTAGCCAAGATAACCACCCTTACCTCAACACCACATCTTGTACGGTGTCGCCCCAGTTCCAATATCCGTAGTATGCTCTGATCAGCCGCTGCGTCAGCGATTGTGCGTATTCTTGAACAATAGTGACGCACACAATGTTTGATGAAGCTAAATTGATGTTCTGGCCCGTTGGCACAGGAGATAGCACAACTGTCGTCATTCAGGATGGCATCGTTCTGCAGGTTGACCTACGAGACCTTCACAGCGCTGACGAAGCAGACGATGATCACGCTGCCCTGGTTGACGCGCTTGTTGAAAATCTTCCTACAGTGGACGGCAAGCCATACCTTTCGACGTTCGCGCGGACCCACCCTGACAAAGATCACATTCAGGGTTTTGAGGATTTGCTTGATCGCGTCACGATTGGCGAAATCTGGTTTACACCGCGCGTCTTCATCGAAAACGATCAGGATTTGTGCGATGATGCCGTAGCCTTCAAAGAAGAAGCCGAGCGCCGCGTTCAAGAAACGATTAACTTAGGTGGAGACGTTGGCGCAGGTGATGATCAGCCCCATTAATTCATGGAGTTCGACGTTCTGGATCGAGAAACGGGCATGTTGCTCAGCACACCAGCCCGCAGGTCTATGCTGGCTGGACTGCCGATCATGCCGGTGCCGGTCGTTCATACGGGCGAAATCAGGTCTGTAGACCAACTTGTTAGCCTGACCCGGCCTTCACCTTACAAATCGAAAGAATGGCGTGATGCACTCTTGGTCGCGGCAGAGCAGTCTGGCAGCCGCTTTGACATGGTTGCCCAGCAAACTGAGGACAGTGACCTGGCCGAAGGTCTCTACCTGAAACAGGAGAGTGCAGATCAGGTTCAGGACCGCTTCAAGTTCGTACGTGCCGACTTCTTGCAGACCATTGAAGCGGCTGACGGGCATTGGCATGATCGTCCGATCCTCCCCAATCGTCTGGCCGATGATGTCGATATCTTTGCACCCAAGCTGGGTGTGGCAGGAGCTTAAGAAACGTAAGCGCATCAAACACACCACCGCACACGAGCACCTGCTGTCCTTGGTCCCTACATCGCCGAGCTGGCAAGTAGACTGGAGCGGGATTTGGCCATTATGGCCGGCGCTAGCCGCCCTCGACACCTGTCCGCAGAACCCGATCCACCATGCCGAAGGCGATGTTGGGACGCACACACGGATGGTGGTCGGGGCTCTGGTCGCCGACACATAATGGCGAGGTCTGCCCAATATGGACCGCGCCAGCTTGTTCTGGGCGGCGGTCCTGCACGATGTTGGTAAGTCCGCCGTCACACAGCACGAAGACGACGGACGCATATCCTCCCGTGGTCATTCGCGGATCGGCGCATCCATCGCTCGAGAACTGCTGTGGTCTGCGGGGTCTCCGTTTGCGTGGCGGGAAGCCTTGTGTGGTATTATCGCTCACCATCAACTCCCGTTCTGGCTGATCGAGCGACCTTATCCCCAACGCATGGCGATTGAAACGTCATGGCGGTGCAGACCCGATCATCTATGCCTCCATGCCAAAGCCGATGCCTTGGGTCGGGTCTGTCAGGACCAGCAGGCCATTTTGGAGAGCGTCAGCCTTGCCGCACTGACATTCCAAGAAGCCGGCTGTTGGGATCGACCGTTCGAATTCGCCAATGATGAAAGCCGAAACGCCTTCTTCGAACTGGAAGATCGCGATCCGCATCATGCGGCTCATGAGGCGTTTCCGTGTACTGTCACCGTCATGTCCGGCTTTCCAGGTGCAGCGAAGGATACTTGGATCGGCAAGCACCGCCCAGAACATCCGTTGATCAGCCTCGATATGATCCGGGACGAACTAGGCGTCTCGGCAACTGGCAACCAAGGCCACGTCATCCAAGCCGCACATGAACGAGCGAGAGAGCACCTACGGGCCGGACGTGACTTCGTATGGAAAGCAACCAATGTAACACGACAGAACCGATCACGAGTGTTTCGGTTGCTGCGCGACTACGGTGCCCGGATTGAAATCGTGTACCTCGAAGTCAGCACAGATCAGTTGCATCGTCAGAACCGAGACCGACCCGATGCCGTACCCGACGCTGTGATTGCCCATCTGTCAAAGAAGCTGGAGCCGCCGCAGTTGTGGGAGGCCCATCAGGTCACACTGGTATAGCAGTCAGCGCGAATGTGGACTTCCAAGCGTGGCGCAGCGTTCGATGGACATGGGTCACCATGCCGACCTGGGATGCGCCGCAGCATCGCCTTGTGCCAAGGTGAAAACGGCGACATGCACAGCCCCAATAGGCCTTGCCGAGCCCACCCTGATGCAGCCTTGCGCCAAGGTTTGCCAGAACCAGGGCTTCCCCTCGGCGGATGCGCTTTCGCATAAACGAACGCAGCATCGAACGCTTCCTTTTGGGCTCGTTGTCGCACCCCCCCCAACCGTCACAAGGCTGTTTCGCCCTGCAACGGGCCATCAAAGAGGCGATGGCCCGCAAAGATCAGAAGCTCCAGCGCAGGCTTGCTGACAAGCTTCCGCTTGTTGTGTTGTCAGAGAACTTGCCTTCGCCCCTGAGCGAGACCCGCAGGCTTTCGCTGGGTTGGAAGTCCAGGCCAATGCCGATCTCTGCCGTGGTGCGGTCATATTTGAACTGATGGGCAAGGGATCCAGGTGCACCAGACCCGGCGATGCTGCCGTAAACGGTATGATCCGGATCTGTGAGCAGATGGGCCACGCCCAGGCTCAGGAACATGCGTCCTTGCTCGTTATCCAAGCCAAAGCTTCGGCCGATTTCAATGCTGGGCCGCAGGATCACGTCAGTCTGGCTGCTGGCGTCGACCATCCAGTTCATGGTGCCCGTTCCGGTCTCGGAGAAGCCATCTTGCCAGCTATGGTAGACGCCAAGTCCAAGGCCCCAGCGCACATAAGCCGGATCGAAGTCCTGCAGATAGCTGACGCGAGCATCCGCAGAAAAAACGTCGCCTTTGACATCTGCATCAGCGGTGAAAGGCGTTCCACCCACCGTGTAAGCACGGGTCTGGTTCAGGGTCTGCCGACCATAGGCGGCAGAGAAGGAGTAGGTCATGGGGCCAGCTTCATGCTTGGCAACGGCCCCGAAAGTGAAACGGTTGCCCGTTTGGCGCAAACCGTCTCCCGTCAGGGTAACGTCCTCGGCGCGGAACAGACCGCCCAGGATCACGCCGCTGTCGGTTCTTCGTTGACCGCCGAAGGACAGACCATATGTCCGTTCATCCAGCCCTGTGGTGCCTGCACTGTTGTCATATCTGTTGTCGGTCCCGACGATCTCGAACCATGCGCAATCCTGCTCCTCCAGGAAGGGCTTGGTGTGCGACCGCCGCAGATTGGGACAGCTGCGCAACGTGTTATGCATCGACTGGGACGTGTTACGCGCGGCCAGAACAGCCGCTCCGGTCTCGTCGATGATATGCGACGCGGCCGTGCTGTTAAGATCATCAACCGTGCGTGCGTTCAGGAGATCTGTGAAGACCGCCCGCATATCCTCTTTGACGTCGCTACCCGGATCCGCACTTGTGTCTTCTGAGGCTGCGCTGCTCGCCGCGAAAGATACCGAGGAAAGCGCTGACGCGCTGACCGTCGATGTATCATCGGAGCTTGTGTCATCGTCATCATCGCTGGCGGATGTCAGGTACGACGACAGGTTGGTCGTGTTCACGCTCGCGCCTGAGGATCCGACATCAATGGTATAGCTCAGCAAGACCCCGTCTTTACCGCTATAGGTCGTGTCATCCACGGTGATGTCGTCATCCGTTTCGACAGTGACCTCATAGTCGACGATGGCACTGTCGGGCACGCTGAGATCCGCGTCTTCGTCTAGATCATCGGCCACCAGGATAAAGACCGAGCCGCTGTCGCCATCTTCGGCATCGTCCGAGCTGGTCACATTGACCTCGATCGATCCGTCGAAAGTGGGAATGGAGCTGGCGATCAGCAGATCGGCATCCTCATCGTCATCCGATCCGTTCATATCCAGATCGACCAGCAGAATGCCGGTGCTGGATTGTTCCAGATCGCCATCCGAGATGGTTGAGGTAAAGATCTCTCCCACACCGCCGGGCGACAGCGTGCCATTGTTGGTCAAGAGCCCACCGCCAGAGCCCAGATCGATGGTGGTGCCAAGATTGAAAGTCCCATCCGAATGGTTGGTGAAGGTGCTGGCGGTGGTGTCTTCCACAAATTTGACCGATCCCGAAATCGTGCCGTAGTTGTCGACCGTGAGCGCTGCGTTTCCAGCTGTGCCCGAGCTGTCATAATCATCGCTCGTGGTTTTGGTCCGGATGACATAGACGCTGTCGGTGCGCGACGTGTCGGTAAAGTCGCCGTCTTCGATTGTGCCGTAGTTGGTGAGGACGTTCGACGTACCATCATAGAGCTCAATGACATGGGCGTTGCCATCGCTCGCGGTAATCGAGCTATCGGCGTCAACGTCAATGCTGATCGTACCCGAGCTGTCATACCCCGAGGAAGCCGCAAGGATGCCACGGCTCATCTCGCCACTGACATCAATGCTCGAACCATCGGTCAACGTGATCGCGATATCGCCGGCATCGTAGGAATCATCGCCATCATATGTGAAATAGGTGTCGTCATCGTCGGCGTCTGACAGATCACTCGAATTGTATGAGCCGCTGCTTGATTGCGCGAAAACACCGATGGCGTAATCTCCGGTCGTTGTTATGTTCGCATCATCCAGGTCAACGGTCACATCACCGCTGTCGCCCTCGGCACCTGCCGAGCCCGAGTAGAACTCAAAGAGCGCGATGGACCCGGACGTACCGCCACCGCCGCCAACTGATTGCCCCCAGATGCCAATACCGTAGTCGCCTCCGATCTCGATGTCGGCTTCGGTTGAGGAAATCTTGACGTTGCCGCCGTCCCCTCCATTACCCGCATCACCATCATAGCTTGCGCCGATACTCAGCGACAGGTTGACATCGAACGCATCGGCAACCGACGCACCGAAGGCGCCCTCGACGTCGCCGGCATCGCCGCCGCCGCCGCCCACGGATTGCGCCCAAATCCCATGCGCCCGCTCACCACCGGTTTTGATGCCGCCGGAGTTGGACACGGTCACGTCGTCCCCGTGTCCGCCGGATCCGCCGTCACCACCAACTTCGGCCTTGCTTATGATCGAAGTGCCGGTGCCGGTGCCTCCGGTCCCGCCGCCACCGCCGACCGATTGCGCATATATGGCCGTGGAGTCCACACCCGAGGTGGTGATCTGACTTGAGCTGGTCACCGTCACGGTATCGCCATCACCCGCAGCGCCGCCCGAGCCACCGACCGAAACCGTCCAGTTGGTGAAATAGCCGCTATAGTCGGAATAGAGCGAATAAAGCGTATAGGCGCTGACAAGCTCGTCGATGAAGTCGGTGGCCACCACTTCGGTCAGGTCGATCCATGTGTCCCAATTGTCCCCATCGACATCCGAGGTCGTGCCGGCTTCCCCACCTGTTCCGCCACCGCCGCCAACCGACTGGGCAAAAATCCCGATCGCGCTGTCTAGGTTCGTTGTGATCTGGCCATCGTTGATCACCTCGACCACTCCACCGTCGCCACCGCTGCCGCCAGATCCGCCGAGGTCAAAGGCAACTTCGATGCTGGTGGTCGAGTATTCTTCCGGATTGTCCATATAGCCGATTGAGGTGGCTTCGGCTGCACCGCCGTCACCGCCGCCGCCGCCAACGGATTGCGCAAAGATGCCGTCTCCGGTTGCGCCGACGGTCGTGATGGTGCCGCTGTTCGTCACTTTTACCTTGTCAGCATCGTTGCCCGTGCCACCCGCGCCGCCCACGGAGGTTGAGACGTTGAGAGCTGTGCTTTTGCCAGTGGTCGCCGTTATACCCAACAAGACCGCTGTCGCTGATCCGCCGTCGCCGCCATCGCCGCCAAGGCTTTGCGCATAGACGCCAGCAGCACCTTCACCGGTTACGGTGATGTCGCCTGTATTCTCAATAGTGACTTGGCTGCCTACCGCCCCATCGCCGCCTTCACCGCCGACCGCAACTGATATTCCAAAGTCCCATTGCTCCGAAGTCGAGATCGTGTAGGCCGATACGCTGCCGCCCGCGCCGCCGGAACCGCCAAGGCTCTGACCAAAGACACCATGCGCATAAAGACCTTCGGTATAGATCGAGCCGTCGTTGAAAAGCTGAACGGTCGACGCTTGGGAGCCATCGGCGCCGGAGCCACCTATGGAGACCTCGGCATTGAGCGAGCTCTGGGTGCCAAGATCCAGGTCAAAGGTGTAGACGGTTCCGCCTGTCCCTCCGTTCCCGCCGATGCTCTGCCCCAGCATGCCATAGGACTTGTCACCGTAGGTTTTGATATTTGCATCGTTTTCCGCATAGACCTCGCCGGCCACACCGCCGTCGCCACCGCTGCCCCCCAAGCTGAACTGCGCATTGCCGGAAAGACCGTCCGTGGCGTCGGAGGTGACACCCGCAAACAGATCTGCGTTCACCACGGTGCTGCCATTGCCACCAGCCCCGCCGACACTCTGGGTCAGAATACCGTAACCAAAATCCTCCTGGGTTGTGATGTTGCCCGAATTGTAAACCTGCGCGCTGTCCGCGATGCCCCCTTCGCCGCCACCACCGCCGATGCCGACGGAAGCCGAACTGCCGGTGATGACCGATCCTGAGATCACAGTCCCGCTGTTGCCACCTTCGCCGCCTTGTGAGGACGCGAGGATACCGACACCGTTTTTGCCTTGCACATCCAGCTCGCCACTGTTGCTCACATAAACCGTGCCAGCGGTGCCTCCGTCGCCCCCCTCACCGCCAACGGCGACTTCGACAGCGCCGCCCGATATGGAATCGAACGACATGGTGGTGCCGGATTTACCGCCCGCGCCCCCACGGCTTTCTGCGTAGATGGCATAAGCGTTGTCACCTTTGACGGTGATATTGCCCTCATTGTTGACGGTGACCGCACCCGACGTGTCGCCATCGCCCGCATTGCCGCCGACAGAGACGCCGACAGCCGAAGTCGAGATCCCGGTTCCGGAATAGGTGCCGCCGGAATTGCCACCGCCACCGGCAAGGCTTTGGGCGAAGATCCCGTCTGAATTGTCCTCATCTGCCGTGAGTTCGCCATAGTTGGTCACATTGACCGTATCCGAGCTGCCGCCATCGCCGCCGTCGCCGCCAACGGAGACAGCAACGGAGCCGGACATGCTGACTGTATCGAAGGAGAACGTGGTACCGGAAGCACCGCCTCCACCGCCGACGGATTGTGCGTAAATGGCGGTGGAATGTGTCTTGGATGTGGAAACCGCGCCTGAATTGGTGACGGTCACCGCTGCCGCGTTCCCACCGTCACCTCCCGTGGCACCCGTTGCCACCGAAACGGAGTCAATCGACGTGGAGTTGATGGCATAGACGTTGCTGGATTTGCCGCCGCTCCCGCCTGCGGATTGCGCGAAGATACCATTGGAATGGTCCTCGGTGGTTTTCAGCGTACCGGTCGAGGTGACATCGACCGTCGATGCGTCGCCACCATCGCCACCGGCACCACCTGTGGCGACCGAGACCGCCGCGATGTCGATGCCCGCATCAACGCTGACGGTACTGCCTGCCTTGCCCCCGCTGCCGCCATAGCTTTGCGCGAAGATCGCATCGGAGTGGTCGCCGCCGGTGGTGATGGCTGCGCTGGTATCAACGCTTACCGAACCACCATCGCCACCGGCGCCGCCATCCTCGCTCGACCCGACAGAGACGCCGACACCGACGCTTGCCGTGACATTGGTCACGCTGCCGGATTTGCCACCGCCGCCACCGCCCGATTGTGCCGAAATACCATCGGAATGGGACTGCTTGGTTTCAATCACATAGCTGTCGCTGCCATCTTCGGTGTAGATCACCGTGCCGCCATCACCGCCATCTCCACCGCTGGAGCCCACGACCACGCTAACCTCGACCCCGATATCCATTGACGACGAACCCTTGCCGCCACCGCCGCCGATGGACTGCAGATCAACCCCGTCGGAGTATATGCCATCCGTTTTGATGTCGCCGCCCTGATGGGTCAGTTTGACCTCATCAGCCGAACCACCATCCCCGCCTGATCCGCCAATCTGACTGAACAAGCCGTCCGTCGAATGGCCGACACCACCGCCACCGCCAATCGACTGACCGATAACCCCCTCGGAGTAGTCATCGCTTGTGGTCAGATCTGCATCCAGAGTGATCGACACGACGCTGCCGTCGCCCCCGGTGCCGCCTGTTCCACCGACCGAGGCCACACCATCGCTGCCGCCACTCTTGCCGCCTCCGCCGCCAATGGATTGTGCGCTGATCGCGGCAGAGCTTGCTTTTGTCGTTGTGATCGTGGTGTCGTCGCCACCGGCTACTTCGACAAACACCTTTCCGCCGTTGCCCCCAGCACTGCCGTCGCCCCCGACCGAGGTGATCGCATCCCCGGACCCGGCCTTGCCTCCGCCGCCGCCAATCGACTGCGCCTCGATGCCAACGGAGTATTCGCCGCCGGTCGAGATGGTCGTGCCAGATTCGATCTCAACCGTGACGGTGCCGGCGTCTCCGGCGCTTTCAGACGACGCGCCATAGGCGTCCAGAAATCCTGACGCGTCTCCCGCATCGCCTGCAAATCCGCCCACGGATTGCGCAAGGATCGCGCTGGACGTTGTCGTGTCGTCGTCCCCGTCGTCGTCGCTGCTGTCGCCATCGCCGGTGGTGGTGATGGACCCTTGGAAGAGAACGAAAACATCTCCGGCAGGGCCGGCCGCGTCGCTGGCGCCGCCGTTGCCGGTGCCAAATGTCGAATCCGCATCACCGCCATCTCCGCCCGCGCCGCCATAAGACCGCGCCAGGATGCCAATCGCGTCCGCACCCGTGGTTTTGATATCCACCGTCGCATCATCTATGGAGACCGCGACATCGCCTGCGGTTCCACCGCCACCGCCATCTCCGCCATAAGCGTCGCCCAGGCTCTCTGTGCCCTTGCCGCCGTCTCCTCCGTCACCGCCAGAGCTCAGAACCTCGATCCCGTGCGACAGGTCACCCTGGGTTTCAATCGTGAGGGTGGCACCCAGCTCGGCATAGAACGCGGCTTCATCCCCGTCGCCACCTTCGCCGCCATCGCCGCCATATGCGTTGTCGCCGCCTTCGCCCTTGCCGCCATCATTGCCGGCGCCACCCGCGCTGGAGACGTAGATGCCCGGTGCTTCATCTTCGGTTGAAAGGAATTCGAAAATCGCGTCGGAATAGATGACCAACTCGGCTTCGCCCGCGTTGCCGCCGTCGCCGCCGTCGCCGCCCTTGCCGTTGGAAGTTCCATAAGAGCGGCCTTTGCCGCCCGATCCGCCATTGCCGCCGATCGCAGTGACAGACGCGCCCGCATAGGCGTCGTTGTCGTAGCCGTTAATCTCGCCGCCTTCAATTTCGATGACTTGCGCGCCGGTGACATCGCCCCCGTCCCCTCCATTGCCGCCATCGCCTGACGAGGTGGCATCGGTCCGATCCTTGCCGGAGTGCCCCTTGCCCGCCTCGGTGTCAAGCGACACCATGGGATCTTCGTCATTTCCCTTGATTTCAAGGACAGAGTCTGAGCCATCAACGGTCACGGTCAGCGCGTCTACATCTTCGCCGTCGTCCCCGTGGCTGGAGCCTTCATCGCCAACATTGTCGATGTCAAAAACATAAGTGCCACCCGACCAGGATGTCAGATCTTCAAAAATGATCGTTGAATAGGTGTCATCCACATCGGACAGATCGAGATCGTATTCGTAGACAATGCCAGTACAAGTGTAGGTCGTGTCACTCAAAGAGCAGGTGGTCGATGAACCCGAAGCTTCCGACGGCATCATCGCCAAGGCAACACAGATGGCTGAGGCTGACGCGCTGGTCCGAAGCAATCGGACTGACCCCGACTTAGGCTCGCCCTGACCCGCAAGAAGCCCAGCAAAGCCAACCTTTGATGCAAGAACCCGTTCCGCACACAGGAATGCGCCATCTGCATGTCTTTTCATTATACTGCTCTCTTCCCGCTATGATTGATTTATTTGAGTGAGTTGTTTCGGGACAATGCCGACGCTCTCGGGACCACATCGAGGCGATTTCGCAAAGCTTCAGCCGGGCCCAGCGCAGTCGATGTGCATGGCGTCGCCTGTGAGCTGCCGCACCGCTTGTGTCGCACCAGATGTCGTTGATGTTTTCCGATCCCGTTCGTCATTTCTTCCTCTGCCGAATGCCAATGCAAAGACTGATGTTGTGGCCGATGGGGTCTCACATGAGCGCAATAACATGGAACTGAGGTTGCCTGGCCGGCGATGCTTCGCATCGGCAAATGGCCGTGAAGAGATATGACCCATCCCGTTAACAGATCGTTACCTTGGGAAGAGAGAGGGCTGGAGTGGTGGCTTTTGCGTGCTCTCTCTCGCCCCAAGATATTTCTGGCTCTGATCGGTCCATCCTTGCTTGTCATCTTAGGCCCTATCAAACATGCCGATTGCGAATTCGGCTTCGACCCGAGCCAAATGCATCACTGAAGCCAAGTATCACAAGGATTTCAGCCCCTTGCACATGCATCGGGTGCTTTTGGTAGCGCAGGACAAAAGGGAAGTTCTACAAGCTCACTTACACATTTTTGCATTGAACTGTGTTTCGCTCGGTGCGAATTCACACTAAAATCACACCTGAATTCTTTTGTTGGGTGAGACACGTGCTGCTGGCAAAGATGCAAAACGACATCTACGAGCGAACAGAGCTGAGCCACGGTCCCTGGACCTTTGATCGTCGGCGCAAGATCCTGTTTGTAGATAGCAACCGCGTTCCTCTACAACGCGGCGTGCTGAAACTGTTTGAGTACTTGATTGAGCGGGCTGGTGATGTCGTTTCGAAGGACGAGCTGATCGAGCATGTATGGGATGGCCGTGTGGTCTCTGATGCGGCAATCTACAACCGTGTCGCTGCATTGAGGAAAGCTCTGCAAGACGCGGATGCGCCAGACCCAGCGATACATTGGGAATATGGCCGTGGGGTCAGGTTCTCTCCACGAGCAGATCAACCAGAAGCAGAGCCCTTAAGAAGCTTAGACAGAGGTGGAAAGCAGAACGCTGGTTCACGAGAGCCGCAATCGGGAAGAGCAGGCAATACGTGCCCGCTCGACGATCTACCTCACCTGGTCATATTGCCCATTCAGACCTCGGATCACCGGAGTGAGGTTCAAGAGGTTGCCAGTGCGTTGACCAATGACATTTCAAATTGGCTCGACGGTGCGGATTGGCTCAAGGTCGGGACAGAGATTGAAGAGACGCATTCGAACTATGTTTTGACTGGCGTTCTTCGGGCGAGAGGGGAACACCTAAGGCTTGAGATTTCGCTCGTTGATCCAAGCCAGAACCGCATCTGGTCAACGAAACAGGATGGGAGGCTGAACGATAGTTTTGAGTGGCAAGACAGAACAGCCGATGCCGTGGTCGCAGAGGTCTTTGGATCCATGCTCAGTCAAGTGCGGCGGTCGGTGGGGTTACTTGAGGATGCGGACGCAAATGCAAAACAATTGTTTCTCAAGGTCACCCTGGAATTCGACGGCTTCAACGTGAATTGGGAGCAGTCTCTCAAAAGGCTGGAGCAAGCCATAACCCTTGACCCGCAGTGGTTTCCGCCACGTGAGTCTGCCGCCGGCATCTGGTTTGCCGCGCGCATGAGTGGGGCCGGGCAGCATATACGGCCTTGGCAGGACAAAATCGAAGCGTGGATTGCCGAACTATCAACACTGGCTCCGGAAGAGCTGATTGACGGACCGTCTGGGTTAATTGTCAAACTCGCGCAAAGTGGCGGCTTCCATTCCGACGAAATCATATCGCATGCCACAAGACTTTTGAGGCGTCGGCCATTTAGTCAGAAGGCCCTCTTTTGGGGTGCCCGGGCCCTCGTCTTCGCCGGTGATGCGAAGGTAGCAAAAGACGCTCTTTTACAAGCCTTACGCGGCTTGAAGATGACGATCTACGAACCGTTCATTCTGGCGGGGCTGTCGCAGTCTTACGTGCAACTTGGTGAAGATCGTAAGGCCATAGAATATGCCAAGGAAGCCATCCGCATTCGCGCCAAAAACCTTGCCGCATGGCGCAGTCTTGCCGCAGCGCATGCTCATCTCGGAGAGGTCGAGGCCGCACGTAAAGCGACGCAAAGGCTGCTCGAAATGGTTCCGCACGAAACCGTCGAAGGGACTTGGAAGAACGCTGGGTATCCAGACACCCCAGGCCTCAACCGCTATCGCGACGGTTTGCTGAAAGCTGGGATTCCTGGCCGGGCTTCTGACGTTATGACAAGGGAAGAAAGCTGTAGATCGGCCAAACGATGATCGCTGATGAGAGCGTTCTTCGATGTCGCCGCGCGTCGTATTTTGTCTCGGCTGGTATGCCGCACAGAACCGATCATCAGCCTTCGTCCAAAAATCCGTTCAGGCAGTTTTGGCTCAGGGCACGCAAAACGTCCCCCTCGACCGTGCCTTCTAACAGGGAGCCTGCGTCATAGCCGCCGCTGACGGTTGCGTCGTTTTACTCCAGCTTTACGCCACGACCGGACCAGGCCCCGTCAGACCCAGACGAAAGTCGCGCGTCGCGCTGCTACCCGCCTCCGTTTAGCTCGGAAAACACTAGGACTCTTTGCTCACTCTGGACATATATGCCACCGCGCAGTTCGAACGCCCGTGAATTTGCGTATTGAACGCGGGAATATGACCATTGGATCTGTGCTTTCAATGAAAGGTTTTTGACGTTGAAAATGGCTTCCAATCAGGCCGAGCCGTCCCCTCGCTAAAGTAAATCGCCCAAGCGGTAAGGCGCGTTATAGGGGCGGTCTTTACCGGCCATCCGGATCTGGATGGTTCGGTCTGATCTCTGGTGCGACCGGCCTGGGCTCAGAGGTACGACGATTTTCGGGGGCCGCGTGCGATGACATACGGCGAAGATCTTCAACTCTAGCAACGTCGCACGGGAACCAATTGCGCTCTTCGGTATTGTCTTTCCAACAATCCGGAGGAGAGACGCCCCATGCGAGGATGGGCAATCAAAGCTTTGTTTGTCGCTCAGCATGCGTCTTTCCCGCCTCGCGCTCGACCTTCTGTCTTTTGAAGGTTAGGCCGCGTTGTTCCACAACATGATAAGAAGGAGATGTGCAGATGTCGCGTGACGCGCTTCTGAAAACATACATGGACATGGTCGAGGACCGCACCGAGGGCCAAAGCGAATTTCATCAGGCTGTCCGGCATGTCGCGGGTGACGTGATCACCATAGAAAAGGCACACAAGGAGTACGCGGCGGCGAAGGTGCTGGAGCGTCTGGCAGAGCCTGACCGGGTCATCGGTTTTCGCGTTGTCTGGCAGGACGACGCCGGGGAGGTGCAGGTCAATCGCGGCTGGCGCGTGCAATATTCCAACGCGATCGGTCCCTATAAAGGCGGCTTGCGCTTTCATCCAACCGTCTCGCCTTCGGTGCTCAAGTTTCTGGGGTTCGAGCAGGTCTTCAAGAATGCGCTGACCGGCTTGCCCCTGGGCGGCGGCAAGGGCGGGTCGGATTTCGATCCTCGCGGGCGGAGCGATAGAGAGATCATGCGGTTCTGCCAGGCCTTCATGCGCCAGCTCGCCCCCTATATCGGCCCGGATCGAGATGTTCCGGCCGGGGATATCAACGTCGGTTCGCGGGAAATCGGATGGCTTTTCGGAGCCTACAAGGCGCATGCGCTTGAGTTCACCGGAGCCCTGACCGGGAAAGGACCGTCTTTCGGCGGGTCTGAGATCCGGACAGAGGCGACGGGGTACGGTCTGATCTACTTTCTGGAGGCGATGCTGGCAGAGCATGGCGATGATCTGGAAGGCAAGCGCATCGCCATATCGGGCAAGGGAAATGTCGCCACACATGCCGCCGAAAAGGCGGTGGCGAAAGGCGCCAAGGTGATCACATTGTCGGACACGTCAGGCACACTAACGGCCGAAGACGGACTCACCCAAGACACCATCGACTGGGTACGCGCACGCAAAGCCGCGGGAGAGGACATTGCAGGCGCCCCACATGCGGAGTTTGCAGAGAGCGCCAGCCCTTGGGACCAAGAGGTCGATATCGCCTTGCCCTGCGCGACGCAGAACGAAATGGACGCCAGCATGGCGCGCAGGCTTGTCGACAATGGCGCACGCATCGTTGCCGAGGGCGCCAACATGCCGTTGACCAGTGACGCCCAGCAGATCATTGCGGATGCCGGTTTGCTGCACGCGCCGGGCAAGGCCGCGAATGCGGGCGGGGTGGCGGTGTCGGGCCTTGAGATGAGCCAGAACAGCCATCGCCGCTTTGCCTCCCGGCAGGAGGTGGACGACGCGCTGAAGGACATCATGCGCCACATTCACGCACAGGTCGCAGAGGAAGGACGGCAGGGCAATCGGGTCGATTACGGGCGGGGTGCCAATATCGCGGCCTTCCGGAAAGTCGCGGATGCGATCACCGCGATGGGAGCCATCTGATGAAGGGGGCCGATCTGTTCGTGACCTGTCTGGAAGACGGCGGGATCGACACTGTTTTCGCCCTACCGGGGGAGGAGACCAACGCGCTTATGGTCGCGCTGGAGGCATCGTCGATCGATGTCGTGCTGTGCCGTCACGAGCAGGCCGCGGCGTTCATGGCGTCGGTACACGGTCGCCTTACAGGCCGGGCCGCCGCGTGCCTGGCCACCCTTGGACCGGGTGCAACGAACCTTCTGACGGGTGTCGCGGACGCGACGCTGGATCTGGTGCCCCTTGTCGCGATCACCGGACAAGGTGGGCGAGACCGGATCGCAAGGGGTAAACATAGCCATCAGATGATTGATTTAGGCCAGCTTTTTGCGCCGGTAACCAAGCTGTCACGAACGCTACAGACCAGCGCCGAGATACCGGGAGCGGTAGCGGAGGCGCTCAGCCAGGCCAGCATGGCCCATCCCGGCGCAGTGCATCTGTCGCTTCCCGAAGATCTGGCAGGCGAAGCGGTGGAGGGGCGGCCCGTCTCTTCGCCGGCGGCTCGCACGCCGCAGGCCCATCCGGATGTCCTGGCCGAAGCCGCCGCCCGGATCTCGGCGGCCAAGCAGCCGATCATCCTGGCCGGTGCCGGCCTGCTGCGGGCCGGCGCCACGGCAGAGCTCAACGCGTTTGCTGCGAAAACGGGACTGCCGCTGGCGACGAGTTTCATGGCCAAAGGTCTTCTGCCGGTGGATCATCCGCAGCATCTTGGCGCCTTCGGCTTGCCGCGGGAGGATCATGTTGACCGCGCCATCGCAGCTTCCGATCTGATCCTTGCAATCGGTCTTGACCCGGTGGAATACCCGATGGCCAAACTGACGAGCGACGGTGAGGTCCCTCTGATCGCACTCGGACACGCACCGATCCCTCGCGATGTGACAGGCGACATTCAAGCGGATGTGGTGGGTGATCTGAAATCGTCCCTGCCCACCTTGTCAGGCGCATTGCAGGGCCGTCGCTGGACGGTCTGGTCTGATGCAGAGACAGCGCGCGCCGCGCTGATCAGTGATTTGAATTCAGCGTTTGAGGACATGGATCAATCCCCTCCCTCCGCCGGTGCATTGGTGGCCGCGCTTGGGCAGAGCGTCGATGAACACGATACGATCCTGTCGGGCGTTGGCACGCATAAGCTGGCCCTGGCCCGCAATTTCACACCCAAGCGGCCCGGGCAAATCATCATTCCCAACGGTTTGGCGGGCATGGGTCTTGCCCTTCCCGGCGCCATCGCCGCGGCCCGCCTGCAAGAAAGGGGCCGGGTCATCGCGGTGTGCGGAGATGGCGATGTCATGATGAATGTGCAGGACATGGAGACCGCAACGCGGCTGGATCTGTCCGTCACGGTGGTGGTTTGGGTCGACGGTGGCTATGGCCTTATCGAAGACAAGCAAGAAAAGGAGACAGGCGACCGCCCCGACCTTTCCTTTGGTACGGTCGACTGGGATCATCTGGCCCGTGCATTTGGCTGGACCCACATCGGATGTGACACCGCCGACGATCTGACGAAGGCGCTTGGCAACACAGCGTCGGCTCCGAAACGTCGCCTAATCACCGTACCGGTCTCCTACAGCGGGTCATTCGCGTGACCTGGCCCATTTTCGGACAGGTTGACGTCCGAATCTAGCCGCTGGTTGCCGGCGCTAATCGCATCGGTTCTTCTTGCTCGGGCGAGTGAATGCAGGCGAATTGCCTCAGTCTTGCCAACGCATTGATCTTAGGGGCCGTTTCCCTTGGATTCGGCCCATTGATCGCACTTTCCACGCTTTTCATGTGATCAAGTCGCGCCTGAAATAATCGACTATTTTCAAGATGCCTAGATGTTGAGCGAACGCGTGATTCCCTACGTCTTCGCCTGAAGTCATAGAGCAAGACTAATTCATCTGCGGCCTATTCACGTCATGTTACCCGACCTACATACCAGTCAGCTTTGAAATACAGATCACTACGGATGTAATTTTTATATATAAATCAATATTTTAAATTCATACAATTAAGATGATCAGAAATAAAAGATCGAAGATTTCAACTAGATTCCGTTTCTAAAGAGAAACCGCAAAAGACTATGTGGAAACTTGCCTTCCTACCAAGATTAAATCTAACATCAATTAAGTAAGATTTAGCGTATTCAAAGATTGCAAATGGCGAATAATCGCGTGGCATGATATTTCTTATCGACTTCAATCGATGATTGTTTGTCCGGCAAGCGAGACTCCGCATGCCAACCTGTTTGACCCATGCAGATTTCAGGACACCGCGAACGTGAATTTGGGAGTATCAAATGGATTCCGGATCGAACCTCGCCAACGATATTATCGCTTCTGACCGCCAGCATGTCTGGCATCATCTCACACAGCACAGCGTATTCGAGACCGCCGACACGCCGGTCTTTGTCCGTGGCGAGGGGCTTCATGTCTGGGATGCCGACGGGCGTGAATATATCGATGCTGTCGCAGGCGGGATGTGAACCGTGAATGTCGGCTAGGGCCGAACGTCGATTGCCGACGCTGTGCGCGAACAACTTGCCACGCTCAATTTCTATTCCGGGGCTGCGGGGTCGGAGCCGGGAGAAAAATTCGCAAAGCGGCTTTTGGAGAAAATGCCAGGTCTTTCGCGGCTTTACTTCACAACGTCCGGCTCGGAAGCGAATGAAAAAGTCTACAAGATGGTGCGCCAGATTTCGCAGCAGAAACGTGACGGGAAGAAGAGCAATTCTGTACCGGGATCGTGCCGTGAACAGGGCGTGCTGATCGGTGCGTCGAACCGCAGCATGGCCGGATTTAACAACACGTTGCTGCTGAGCCCGGCCCTCGTCTGCACGCGCGAGAACGTGGACAGCATCGTGAATGCTATCGATACGGCGCTGACGCATATCTTTGCCCCTCAGCCGGACGAGGACGACGCGTTCGAGGATTTCGACCTCGATGATATCGAGGTGGTCGAGAGCCGCGTCTTCGCTTGAGCGTTTCAAGCACCAAGGCGATCTGCCGGTCCAAAACTTGACGGGAGGGGTATGACCACGTGTTCGCAGACAAATCCATTGATGCAGAGCGGCGCGCCCTGGAGATTGGCCGGAGTTTTCTGCGCGGCAACGTGGATGGCACCGTCGTGGACATCACCCATGCGTGACCGGCAAGCTTCCCTGCCCTGGCCGACACCGGTGTCGGAGAACTCGCAGCACTTGAGGCATATTGGCGCGACCACGGCAGCCAGCACAGTCGTTCGTCCGGTCCACGCTACTTTGGTTTTTCACCGGCGAAGTGACACCGGCGGCGCTGACCTCAGATGTCCTTGTGCCGTATCTCGACCAGAATGTGGCGACAGAGCGACACTCGATCGCGGCCTACATCGAAGAGCTGTTACTGGCGCAGATGCTCGACCTCCTGAACCTGCCGAGGGAGGTTTTGTCGGGGGTTCTGATCACTGACACTTCGGCTGCGAACATGGCGTGCCTTGTCGGCGCCCGGCAAGGGTACGGACAGCGATCGGGTTATGACATCGCAGAAGACGGAATCGCTGGCGGGCCAAAGATCACGGTCTTTGCCGGAACGCCCCATACAAGTATCCACAAGGCACTGAGCACGCTAGGCCTAGGACCGCGGACGCTTTGCGAAGTGCCGAGCTTGCCTGGTCGCGAGACTATCGACACGGATGCTCTGGCGGCGGCGCTCGAATGCCACCCGGACGGCCAGAAAATCGTGGTCGCAAGCGCGGGCAACGTGAACACGGGCGATTTCGATGCGCTTAACATCGTGGCGGACCTCGCGGAGCGGCACGGCGCGTGGCTTCATATCGACGGCGCGTTCGGAGCCTTTGCCCGCTGCATGCCAGACTATGTAGCACTGGCCGATGGGATGTAGCGGGCCGACAGCCTGTCCGTCGACCGTCACAAATGGCTCAACCTGCCGTATGATTGCAGGCTGGCATTCTCCAGACACATGGATATGCAAGAGAGGTCATTCTCCGCCGACGCGCCCTATGTGCCAAAGGAAGGCAAATTACCGGCCTTCATGAACCGCGCGGTCGAACAATCAAGGCGCTATCGGGCTCTGCCACTTTACATGAGCTTTCAAGCCTATGGACGTGAAGGCTTCCAACGGATCTTTGAGGAAAACTGCCGCTTCGCGCACCGTCTTTCCGAATGGGTGGACGCCACGTCCGATTTCGAGCACCTGGCCGAGACCCAGCTCAACATCATCTGCTTCCGTGGGCGTTATGCCGAGGCCGAAGCGGATGCGCAGAACCGCGCCCTTCTGAAACGCATCAATGGCAGCAGGCGGCTGTTCATAACGCCAACGACCTACAATGGCCACTTCTGCTACCGCCTTGCCTTCAGCAATTGGCAAACGAGCGACAGCGACCTGGCAACCGTGACCGACACCTTGATCGAAGCAGATCGGAGCGCGACCGCATGACACTCGACCTCGACATGAGCCCGACAGCGGCAGGCCGGCAGCCCGAGCCGATCGTGGAGCCGCTGGGCATCGGCATCCAGTACAATCCCGAGATCCTCGACTGGTTTCCATTCGAAGAGTGCCAGGTAGACGCCTTCGAAGTATTGGTCGATTCCTTCATGGGCGTGCTGGATGGTCCGTATCTGATGCTCCCCGGTTTCGCGGAGCGTCTGCAGGAGCTTGCCAAGAAATCTCCGCTGGTGGCGCATTCGAACTATGGCTGCGACTTTGGCTTCGGGCCATTGGAGGACACTCCGGCCGTGCGCCGTCATGTACCTCTCGCCAAAAAACTGAACTCACCCTGGGTCGTGAACCATATGTTTTACGGCGATGACAGCTGGCTCGATATCTGGAGCAGCCCGGTGCAGTTCAGTCATGCCGAGCTTGACCGTCTGGCCGACCGCGCGGCACGCCTGCAAGAGCTTTATGGCATGCCGCTTGCGCATGAGAATGCCGCCTATTACCTGCCCTGCCCCGGCGGCGAGATGGAAGAGGCGGAGTTTTTGGCACGGCTTGTCGAGAAATCAGGCACCTATCTCCACGTCGATCTCCACAACATCTACGCCAACTCAATCAATCTCGAAGGTTTCTCGGTCCAGGGCTATCTGGATACGATCCCGCTTGACCGCATTGTCAGCATGCATGTCGCGGGCGGAAGCTGGCGCGAAGGCGTCTATCACGATTGGCACGACAGCCCGGTTCCGGACGAAGTTTGGCAGATGCTTGAATACGTGCTGGCGCGAAGCCGCCCGGGTGGTGTTTTCCTCGAATACCAGGGCCAGGCGCATCACCCTGACACGCGCGTCATGGGCGAGGATGGCGACAAGGACTTAATTAAGCGCGACCTCGAGATCGCGATGTCGATCTGGGACAATACCTATGGCCCGGAAAGCCGTTACAGCAAACGCAAAAAGCTCAGGGAGACCGTTGTCGCATGAGCCTCGCCGCACAAACCACCTGGGACGTCTGGCGCCGCATCCTGAAGGAACCGGCGCTGCAAGCCACCGTTAAGGATGGCAAGCTTGGCGCGAACCTGGCCGAAACCGGCTTTGCCGGCGATGAGGTCGATATCGCCCGTTACTATCAAACCCATTTCAAGGACGCGGCGTGGTTTGTAACCTCCTACCGTTTTCGGGTCGTAAGTGCCTTCGTCAACGCGGTGGAGCTGGGCGCACCGCTCACCCACCGGGTGCTTCTGGCCCACGGCCGAGAGATCCGGGACGTGGCAGAGGCCTATTACGACGATACCGGGTGGCTTGATGACGGGCCTTATGTCTACGGCCTGTGCGCCAAGATCCTTGACTGGCTGCCCGTTAGTCATTTGGGAAAAACCATCGCGCCACTGACCTCCGTTGCCAAGCTGGAAGCCGCCTCGGTGCAGGTCCTGCTCGATGCGACCGACCTTTCTCCTTCGGTCTGGTCAACACCGATCCCGGATCGGAACGCGCTTTTGGCGATGCTGGATGCAAGTCGAATGCCCGTTTGGACGGGTCGCGCGCGCGTGGTGGAAACGGGCCACGACATCGCCCCGCTCTTTTTGGTCAAGGGCGCCACGACCGCGCCGATACCGGAACTGCCGAAAAAGACATACCATTTCGCGGCCTACCTGCCCGACCCGGAACAAAAGCACCGTTTCGCGCGGGTGTCCCCTGCGGATTTCGACGCTGCACAGCGGCTCGCAGCTGGGACGGCCAGCCCTGAATTTATCCGCAGCAATATCGGGTCTTACGCGAAGTTCGCCAAGATCCGCGCTGTTGGACGGGGTGACTGACAAGCGATGAAGCACGCCAATCTCCAACCTGACGTGGCGCGTGGCTGGACCGCATCCAGCGCGTTCTGGATGCGGTCGGCGGGATTTCCGCTGGCCTGGCTGGAAACCTGCGCCTGTCCGGTTGACCATCGGGATGAAGACGCGTTGCGGGCATGGTTCACTCAGGATCGGATTGACCGGATCTCTGACTTCGTGGCCTTCTCGCGCGATCCGCTTGTGGCGGAGGCCATCGGGCTCTCGAACCCGGATGCGCTTGACCGGATACGACGTTTGGCAGAGAGCGATCCCGGCAAGATCAACAGTCGCAACCGACAGCGACTGCGGCTGTACTGGATGTATATGCAACAGCTTTGCGTCAAGAACGATACGTGTTCGTTCTTTGGCCCGATGAGCTGGGGCCGGATCGCAGCAGATGACGACGCCGATCGTTTCGACGTCGCGGACGCTATGCCCGATGCTGGCCGGCGCATCTTTGTCGAGCATTGGTTCGTGCAACGGATCGCCGATCAAATCTACTCAGACCCATCGGTGCAGGCGGCCTTGCCCGTTCGGATAAACAGCGGTGTGGCGATGACAGCGGACGGTTTGATCGTGCCGGTGGATCGGCACATAGCTCTGACGCCGAAGCAACTGGAACAAATCCGCGAGATCGCGGAGCGTCAGGACGGCGCGTCGCCTGCGCGATGGGGCAACCCACCGCCCGCTGGCTTTCTGGCGAAGATGCGCCAGAAGCGCGTGATCGAAACCGGGATCCGCGTTCCAACGGTGATCAAGTATCCCTTGCACTGGCTTGCAGATTACGTTGCCGCTCACAGTCTGAACGATTGGTCGACCCGGCTGGCGGACCTGCAGGATATCGTTGCCAGCGCAGAGGAACGGACCGGCGCCGCGCGTGCCGATCAGTTAAGTCATCTCGCAGAGACCGCCGCGAACTGGGGCGTCACGCTGGACCGGCGCGCGGGCGAGATGTATGTCGGGCGCTTTCCCACCTACCAAGACGCGCGCCGCAAGGTCGATCTGACGCTCTCGCAGACGACGATGCGGGAAATCACACGCGATCTCGCGCCACTTCTTTCGGGCTATACCCGGCTTGTCGACCGGGTCGCCACGGCACTTGACGATGCCTACGCCCGTGTCCTGGCCAGCGCGGCGACCGGCGGTGAGACAAGCTTTCTTGCCATGCTGCGCGCATTGTCCGAGGCTGGTGATCTTCTGTCGTCAGTAGTGGAAACCGAACGCAAAGAGCTGCAGCGGCTCTGGGGCACCGCCAGGCATTTCGCAAAAGCCAGGCCAGAAGGGCAGGAGCTCTCCTTCACCTCAACGAGGCTTCGGGCGTTTTTTGATCAACTCGCTACCCCGACGCGCGTGATAAAGGAGCTGCCTTGGCGATATGTGCATTCCCCCGACATCATGCTGATGGCCAGGGATGCGCGTGCCGTGGCGGCCGGAGACTTCTTGGCCGTTATCGGAGAAACCCATCCCGGTATCTTCATGGTCGGGCATCCAGTCACCGCGCCCTTCCGCCCTCCGAACTTACCGACTGAAGCGGAGTTGGGTCGGTTTTCGCATGGCCCTACACCGGTCATGTGCGACCCGCCAGAGAGCTATCAACGCTCCAACGTGAACCTGCCGGACGCCCCGCAGCTGATGGAGATAACCCTGCCCGGCCAGACCTCAAGCCTTGCCGCGGAGAAGGTGATCCGGGCCGCGGAGTGTCGGGTTGTCCAAACAAGAACCTGTGTCGAGCTTGTGGTCCCAGACCGCAACATTCGCGTACCGCTTCTGACTGCCATGGCGGGGCATCTTCACAAGGCGATCTTCGCGCTTGCGGGTGATCTTGCGGGCGGCTCAAGGGGCGAACGGCTTCGCGTCGGAAGAGTGATATTCCGGCGTCGGCAGTGGCGGATCGAAACTGCCAGCATGCCCAAGATCGAGCGCCCGGCGGAGATGCCGGACTGTTTTGCCGCACTTTGCCACTGGCGCGAGAAGGCGGGCCTGCCACGCTTCGCCTTTGCCGTGATCCCGGGGGAGCCGAAACCTGTTTATATTGATTTCCAAAACCCGTTGGCTGTCGATGCGCTCACAAAGCTCTCCAAATCCGTGCCCGCCTTCCGCCTGTCCGAGATGCTGCCCGCGCGGGATGATCTGCTTTTCGCCGACCCAAAGGGCGCCTTCACCGCGGAGTGTTGATTGTCACTGAGAACTGACCCTTTGCCCCGCTTGATTGTCACTGAGACTTGACCCATGAGAACACACTGCGCCAACGCATTCGTTGGGGAGATTTTGAGTGATCGACATGGGATTTTTGAGTGTTATTCGACGGTGGGCATGACGTGAGAAGGTGCCAATTCGTGAGATTGCCCGGCGCACGGGCTTGTCTCGCAACACCATCAAGAAGTACCTGCGCGAAGGTGCTATAGAACCCAAGTTCAAGACGCCTCCGAGGCCGAGCAAATTGGATCCATATGCTGACCGGTTGTCAGCGTGGCTTTTGGCCCAGACACGCAAGTCTCGCAAAGAACGGCGGACGGTGAAGCAGATGCACGCGGATCTTGTGAAGCTGGGATATGATGGCTCTTACGAACGGGTTGCGGCTTTTGCCCGTGCATGGCGTGCGGACCGGCACCGTGCTGAGCAGACGACGGGGTGCGGCACCTACGTGCCTTTGGTGTTTCAACCTGGAGAGGCGTTCCAGTTCGATTGGAGTGAGGATTGGGCCAATATCGCAGGCGAGCGGGTCAAGCTGCAGGTCGCCCATATCAAGCTGTCGCACAGCCGAGCATTCCTGGTCCGGGCGTATCCGCTGCAAACGCACGAGATGCTGTTCGACGCCCATTGGCATGCCTTCCGCGTCTTTGGCGGGGTGCCGGGTCGTGGGATCTACGACAATATGAAGACGGTCGTGGACCGTGTTGGCAAAGGCAAACAGCGCGATATCAATGCACGCTTCAAAGCCATGTCCAGCCACTACGTGTTTGAGCCTGAGTTTTGCAATCCAGCTGCGGGTTGGGAGAAAGGTCAGGTTGAGAAGAATGTGCAGGATGCGCGCAACCGCATGCGGCAGGTCATGCCGGTCTTCAAGGACCTGGCTGAGCTGAACCAGTGGTTTGAGGATCGTCACGCCAAAGGCGCGCTTCCAGCACGACATCGCGCTTTGGGATGAGACACCGCACAAGGTCTTGCCTGGTTCCATCGCTGACGCATGGGAGGCTGAGAAGCCGATGCTGATGGCGCTGCCGCCTGCCTTTGACGGCTTCACAGAGCATAGCAAACGGGTGTCCCCGACATGCCTGATCACCTTCGAACGCAATCGCTATAGCGTGCCTGCCAGCTTTGCGAACCGTCGGGTCAGCCTGCATGTCTACCCTGAGCGTTTGGTGGTCGTGGCCGAAGGGCAAACAGTTTGTGAGCACGCACGGATCATTGAGCGGTCACATCGCAAGCCCGGCAAGGTCATCTATGACTGGCGTCACTATCTGGCTGTCATCCAACGCAAACCGGGCGCGCTTCGCAACGGTGCGCCGTTCACAGAGATGCCTGTAGCCTTCCGTCAATTGCAGGATCACATGCTGTGCAAGGACGGCGGCGACCGAGAGATGGTCGACATCCTGTCATTGGTTCTTCAGCACAATGAAGAGGATGTTTTGCGGGCAGTGGAACTGGCCCTCGAAGCAGGCGTTCCCACCAAAACGCATATCCTGAACCTGTTGCACCGATTGATCGACCGCAAACCGACAGAGCACCCCGAGGTCGATCCACCAAAGGCGCTGGTATTGCAAACGACGCCAGAAGCAAACGTCAATCGCTATGACGGCCTGAGACGGACTGGGGAGAAGCGCGTCGCGCCAAAGGCGCGCGCATCGTGAAACGGGGGCGTCATGACCCAGCCGGAGCCTCCATCGTCATCATGCTGCACAGCCTCAAGCTCTACGGCATGGCAAATGCGGTCGATGATCCGGTCGCCCAGGGGGCGCCAGCGTTTGAAGCCGCAACGCCAATGCTGTCGCAATTGCTCAAGGCTGAAATCGCGGAACGCGAGGTGCGGTCCATTGCCTACCACACCAAGGTGGCGCGCTTCCCCGCATATAAAGACCTCACCGGCTTTGATTTTGCATCCGGTGAGATCAACGAGGCGACAGTGCGGCAGCTGCATCGATGCGAGTTCATCCATTGCCCGGCAGTCGTTTGCACAGCAAACGATGAGAGGAGAAGCGGCCGAGAACGTCGTGCTAATCGGCGGCCCCGGAACAGGCAAAAGCCATACCGCTACAGCAATTGGCGTGCAGCCGATCGAACATCACAGGCGCAAGGTCCGCTTCTTCTCAACCGTGGAACTCGTCAATGCACTGGAACAGGAGAAAGCACTCGGCAAAGCCGGGAAGATGGCTGAGATGCTCACCAAGGCTGACTTGGTCATCCTGCCCTCCCGGCAGATTGCTGCGCAATCGCCTGCCGGGTAATAGACGAGCTCGGTTACCTGCCGTTCAGTGCGTCCGGCGGAGCGCTCCTCTTCCATCTGCTCAGCAAGCTCTATGAACGCACCAGCGTGATCATCACCACCAACCTCAGCTTCTCAGAATGGGCACAGGTCTTTGGCCCCTCTCGGCAGATTTGCTTCGCAAATCGCCTGCCGGGCAATGGACG
Source organism: Thalassococcus sp. S3 (assembly GCF_004216475.1). Classification (GTDB taxonomy): domain Bacteria; phylum Pseudomonadota; class Alphaproteobacteria; order Rhodobacterales; family Rhodobacteraceae. The sequence continues at coordinate 4,535,304 of NZ_CP022303.1, forward strand.
CCAAGATGACCACCGCGCTGCTCGACCGGCTCACACATCGCTGCCACATCCTGGAAACCGGAAACGACAGCTACCGCTTCAAAGCCAGTGCCAAGGCTGCAAAGAAAACAGAAAAGGAGGCCACAACATTGACCGCGTCATAAACCACAACGCATAAGCAAAGTTGGGTCAAATCTCGGCGAAAAAACCGGGTCAGTTCTCAGTGACAATCAATACCCTCAGTGACATCAGACGCGTCATCCGTGGATTCTCATTTCGGCAACGTCTGATGCAGATGGTGATACAAAAGGCGCCGCGGTCTGTTTCACGCGAAGTCTTTGAAGATGCCAACTCCCATGAAAGCGAGAGCGTTGGCGGTAGTGCGTTGAAACCTCCTGTGGAGGCAACGGAGATCTACGAAGACCTTGAGGTTTGTAGTCTGATGACTGGCGAAAACGCCGCCGGAAGCGTCACAAACCTCTGCGACCGCTCCCAATCGACCTGCGCGCCTCTTTCACAGGCCAGGGGCAAAGTTATGTGGAGCGGCAGAAGGATCATGCGTCCTCCGACAGCCTCAGGCGCTCGTCACGCCAGAAAGCTGTTGCCGTCCACGCTTGTGCGCGACCTTAGCTGTCTGAGAACATGAGGTTGCAGGCTACCGAAATGCGCCGGCCAGGGTCACGGAACGGGTGCACCATGTGCTGGAGCCAGCTTGGGAACAACAGCATCCTCCCTGGGCGGGGTGCGATGTACTTTCGAACCTCGAACGCGGCGCCGGGTAGGCCTACCAGAATGGCGGCAGGGCGCGGATCCAGAAACTCGATCGCACCTTTCAGGGGCTCGTCAGTGCAATGGTCCGGCACCGCCACATAGTAGACGCCCGACCAGATACATCCCCGGTGACAATGCATCTCGTTATAATGCATCTCGCCGTTCACGTTGGCCCAGGCTTCGATCTCGAACCCCGGGTGATCGGTTGATCCGGCCCGGCGCATCACTTCGTCCGCAAGATCCAGAAAGCGCTGCATCAGCGTGCGCACAGCCTCCTGCTCACTGCTCTGATACGTCTTCGGGGAATGCCAACCACCCACATTCGTAAAGATGCCGGGGTCTTCGACGGCCCCGGCCTCGTCGAGGATCAGACGCTCCAGTTCCGCGTTCAACGCGGTGGCCTCGTCATCGTCGTGACGCATCAGAAAAGTCGGGAAGATCGTTTCGAACTCTGCGGTACTGACGTTCACGCTCATGGTCCTTTCGGATCAAATCGGTTGAGTTGCGGCAAGCAGCCAATCCATCGCAGTGCCCTCCAGATAGGGTTCGACCGTCTTGACGACATATTGATGATAATTGTTCAGCCAGTCGCGTTCCTGCACGTTGAGAAGCGCCGCGTCGATCAAAGCGGTGTCGAATGGTGCCGCTGTTACTGTCTCGAACCCAAGGAAAGGCACGTCGTCCAGCCCGTCTTTGTCGGCATGCGCGATCATGGTGTTCTCATGCCGGATACCAAACGCATCGCGCAGATAGGCACCCGGTTCGTTCGAGAGGACATTGCCAGCCTGAACGGGACGCGACCCGGATTGTGCGATCACAACCCGGCCTTCATGCACCGCCAGAAAACTGCCGATCCCGTGGCCGGTGCCGTGATCGAACTGGACGCCTTCTGCCCAGACCGGTGCGCGTGCGATGCCATCGAGCTGGGCGCCGGTCGTTCCTTCGGGAAAGCGCGCCGTTGCCAGGGCAATATGCCCGCGCAAAACAGCGGTCGACAGCCGAACGGCATCCGCCGGCGGCGGACCCACGGCAATGGTGCGCGTGATATCCGTGGTTCCGGACAGATATTGGCCGCCGCTGTCGATCAGAACGGGCTCGCCCATGGCCAGGCGCCGGCTTCCTGTTTTCGGCGGACTGTAGTGAATGATGGCCGCATTCGGCCCTGAGCCGACGATCGGGGGAAAGCTGACACCGCGAAAGGTGGGATCCTCGGCTCGAAAGGCCGTGATCCGCTCGGCCAGCGTGTGTTCGTCGGGCAGCGCATCGGGATTGAGCGCTGACAGCCAGTGCAAGAATTTAACCACCGCCGCACCATCACGGGCAAGCGCCTCACGAAAGCCATCGCGTTCAGCCTCGGTCTTGACCTCCCGCATCTGAAGGATCGGGTCGTCCAGATGCACCGGCATGGAGCCATCACTGCCCAGAAGATCCGTAACCCAGGCAGAGACGCGGTTTCGATCATATCCAACGGCCCGCCCGGACCGGGCAAGCTGGCCCAGCGTGTCGCCGAAATCATCATAGTCCTGGATGGTGACGGTGTTGCCCAATTGCTGTTCTACCGCGCCCGAGAGCTTTCCACGCTCAATGAAAAGATCGGCATGGCCATCGGTGTGAAACACCGCGTAAGCCTCCGGCACCGGGGTCGTTTCGGTGTCACCGCCGCGGATGTTGAAGGTCCATGCGATGGCTTCGAGTTCGGTCACCACAAGGCTGTCGACGCCCGCAGCGGCCAGGCTCTCGCCCAGTGCCGCACGTTTGTCGTCGCTGGTACGACCGGTATACTGGATCGGGTGGGGCACCACCGCGCCGAAGGGGCGCGCAGCGCGGTCAGATCCCGACCAAAGCGCATCAATGGGATTTTCATCAAGTGAAACCAGTGTGTGTCCACTATTGCGTTTCGCAGTGTCGATTTCGGATGGATTGTGCAGCTTCGGATCAAATCCGATCCGCGATCCCTCCGGCAGGGCGTCCTTCAGAAACGCCCAAATCGGTGGTTTCAGATGGTGGCGTGGAGTAACCGGCGTGCCATCCAGTTCCTGATCGGCTTGGATGACATAACGGCCATCGACGAAAAGCCAGGCCTCGTCCTTGCCGATCACCGCGGTTCCCGCCGATCCGCTGAAGCCTGTCAACCACTCAAGCCGACGCGCATAAAACGGCATATCACGGGAGCCATGCGCATTGCGTTGCGGAACAATGACCGCATCAACGCCCCTCTCTTCAAATCCTTTCCGCAAAGCTGCGATGCGCGCGGGATCACGCGTGATTTCGGGGCCTGCCACCGCATCCACGGCGGCCAGGACCTCAGCGCGCAGGGCATCTGGCAAATCCGAGAAAACCACATCGCACCAGTCCGGTCGCCATTTCGCGCCGGGAACAACCGAAACGCGGTCCAGCACCGAAGCCAGGTCTTCCGTCAGTGAGGGCGGCGCATATGGAGCCAGCCGCTCAAGCAAACCTTTATCAATCACACAACCATCCTATTTCGTTCATTGTCTTGTTGGTCCTTCCGGATGGTGCCCCGGATCACCCTTCGGGTGAAAGACCGCTACAGATCTCGTCAAGTTCCGGGAGTGTGCTGACAAGAATATCCTCGGTGCAGACACGAATTCCGAAATCCTCTTCCAGCCGGTTGGCCAGCATCACCGCGCTGAGTGAATTCCCGCCGAGTTCCAAAAACATCGCATCCTCGGGAAGATCCGTGATATCAAGAAGTTCCCGGGCGTACTCCCGGAGGGCGCTGGGGATGGAGTTCGTCATAATGAACGCTCCGTGGTTCTGCGATAGGTTGAGCATAGGCATCTGCATTTATGACGCAAGAAGACAGATCCACTGGCGGCGGTTCGCCACCGGCGCCTCTCAATCCCATTGAAGAAAGCGCGGTTCTGCAGGCCTTTTGGCGCGCAAATGCCGATTTCGAGGATCCGGTTGCCAGACGTGTCGTGGCAGAGCTTGTCACGGATGAGATGGCGGAACGGTATCGCGCGGACAACAGCATCTACGCGGCCATGCATCTGGCGTCGGTCAAGGCGGCGGATACTGCGCTTACCGCATGGGCCAGGCGCCACGATGCGCCATCTATCGTGTTGCTGGGCGGCGGCTTGGACGGTCGCGCGGAACGGACGCTGCTGCCCAAGAAAAGCAGGATCTTCAACATCGACACGCCACCAATCCTTGCGCGATATACGGCGCTGACGGCGGGCGCACCCATACCATCTGTTCCGGTGCCGGCCAGCCTGACCAAGCCGGACGATCTGCTCGCCGCGCTGGAGGCCGCGGGATGGGAAAGCGCAAAGCCCACCTGCTTCATCGCCGAGGGGGTTCTGGAATTTACCGGCCCCACCCGAATGCTCAGCCTGCTGCGCGCGCTGATCACACGCACCGCGCCGGGAAGCATGGTGTTGCTTCAGGCGCTCGACCCCGGGCTTGTCGCCTATGCAGAGCATATCGGGGACAAAACCTTCCCTTGGCGCAAGCTCCCGGATGCAGATGCGCTTTTGAAAGAGATCCAGGGGGCAGAGGTGGTTGAGCTTTCGACGGGGGCCCCAACCTGGGATGGTCCAGCGCGGAGTGTCGCGCTGTCGCATGTTTATCAATTGACCATCTGACTTCGCCTGAAGACCCGGCAGCATCATCCTGCATCCGCCGCGCGCGCGAGCCGGGCCAGCTTTGCCTGGTTTGCTTCCAGAACCGAAGCGAAGCGGTCAGCAAAAAAGTCGATGTCACCATCGCCCAGCGCAAGTGTCGGATACGCCCGGCATAGGGGGCACATCATGATCCCGGCGCTCTGCAACATCTTGGTCAACTGCCCGTCCGCAAGTGTCGCGGCAAGACTGCCATAGCGGCGGCCCGAGCCACCGACCTCACCGATATGGAACACCTGTGCGGCGCCGAAGCGATTGATGTGCAAAGGAACCGAAAGGGCTTGCGCGATATTCAAAGCAGTCTCGGCCAATTTCGCGCTTTGCACCTCGATCCGGTCAAAGGCAGCAAAGCTGTCCTTGCTCAGAATGCCAAGCGTCGAGGCGATGGCGCGCAGTCCCAGACCGTAGCCGTTATAGGTGCCGCCATGGGCCACACGGCGCTTGGCGTAAAGCTCCATGATCTCGGCACGCCCGGCCAGAACCGAAATAGGGATGCCGTTGGAGACAGCTTTGCCGGTGACGAACATATCGGGCTCAAGCCCGATCGCCTTTTGCCCGCCACCGGGACCCAGCCGAACGCCGGTTATCACCTCGTCCGCGACCACCACGATACCGTGCGCGCGGCAAAGGCGGACCATCTCTGCGATATCCGCGTGATCGGGCCAAAGTCCGCCGCCATTGATACAGACAGGCTCAAGCAGCACACAGGCAAGGTCCTCTGCATGCTCTGTCAATATCCGCGACCAGCTGTCGTCCTCGAAAGACACAAGAAGGCATTCCCGCTCCAGCACGCCGTCGGCCCGGCCTTCGCTTTCAAAAGGTCCGTTTGCCTGTGGATGGGTTTGGCCATCCTCCCCCATCTGCCCCCCAAGCAAGAGATCGCTTGATCCATGATAGTGCCCCGCAAATCTCATGACCTTCCGGCGGCCGGTATAGGCTCGGGCCAGACGGATCGCATTCGAAACCATTTCGGTTCCCGACAGGCCGAAGCGTAATACAGGCGCCCAGCCAAACCAGCGATGCAAAGCCTCTGCGGCCTCCAGTTCGACGATGCCATTTACCACATGTGCAGCGGTTGAAAGCTGCCTGGCCAACGCGTCGTTGAACACCGCATCGCCGTGACCAAGGATCAGACTTCCAAAGGCCGAAGACAGGTCGAGATATTCGTTGCTGTCAAGATCGACCACACGCGCCCCGCTTGCCCGCGCGATCCGGATCGGGGCCGGTTCGGTCGCGGCGCGAAAATTGCTGTGGACCCCACCGGCCAGCACATTGGCCAAAGCCGCGTTATAGCCATCGCCCTCGGGCGTGGCATATTGGGGCACGCGGGTGGACGCGTCAGACATGATGCAAAGCCTCGTCCTGAAGATACCGGATCAAATCAGAGGCCAAATCGGGAAACAGATCCACAACCGCGGGATGCACGCCGATGCGCAGCGTCAGCCTGTCAGCGTATAGAACCGACAGGATCGTGACAGGGCCGGAAAACGTGAAATCCTGAGGGTCCCAGCCCTCATGCGCGTCCAGGCTGCGAACGGGCCCATCGGCTGTCTCTGGCATCTCGGGTGCTTCGAACAGGCTGAAAAATGCATCCGGCAGAAAGGCGGTGTAGCTGGCGAAGATGCTGTTCTTTATGCCACGTTTAATCTGCTGGCGGAGCGGAACGAAGGCGAAATTCTGCGCCTCAAGCACCTCGCTCTGAGTATTTCGGCACGCGTCCTCAAGGCTGCTGCCCTGGTTGATGTCGACAATCGAATGGTTCGCCAGAGGGCCCACGACGTTGAGAAGTCGGGGATCGGTGCGCGCCGTGATCGAGAACCCGATCCTCAAGGCGGACGTGTCGAGGCAGCGAAACAACGCGCGAGCGGTCAATGTCATCACAGTGGTGAACAGGGTCGCACGGCACGTGCGCGCCAGCTTTCGCCAATCGGCGGCCTTGATCGGAACCGATCCGACCGTCACAACTTGCGGCTGGGCTTCCTGTGCGGTGACAAGGTTCCGCTCTGGCCAAGGGGATGATGCCTTGGGCAGGACCCTCCGCATATCCGCCGCCTTGACCATCAAACCACGCTTCGCGATCAAGGCCTCCCAAGCGGCGTAGTCGATATAGCTCAACTCAGGCGGCGGTGGCAAAACAAGTCTCTCGCCAAGTTCGGCAGCCAGGAGGCGATGAAATTCCCGGCGGATCACATGCAGTGACTGGCCGTCATGCGACACGTGATCAAGCACAAGCAGCAAGATCGCGGGCTTCGTTTCCTGTCGCAACAAAATGGGCCTTAGCGGTCCATATTGGCCAACGTCGTTTCGAACGGCCAACTCTGCCTGGCATCGCGCCTCGGCGCTTTGATCAGGCCCGAGGTCGATCACACGGACCTTGGGCATCGGCGCCGTTTGCAGGATCGGGGGCGTTGCCGGTGACACGTCCTTGAACCCCGTTCGCAGGATGGGATGACGCGACACCAACGCGGCAACGGCCCGGTCGATCATCGCCGGCTCTACTGGCGCCGAAAGCTCGAAAACCAGGGGAAGCGCTGGCAGGTTCCGGTCCCGTTCGGCCAGTGCTTTCAGGTGCCGGCGCTGGGCGTCGCTTGCCGGAACTGGCCCTTCGGCCTGTCCAAGGTCCGGCAGATCAAGACCCTCTTCCATCGCCTGGCTGACGCGCAGCTCAACCGCAAAGTCTCTTAGCGAAGCGCTTTGCAGCAGGACCCGGACCGGAACGTCGCGATCCAGGATACCGGCAAGTCTTCGGCTGATATCGACCGCTGCCAACGAATAGCCCCCAACCGCGTAGAAATTCGCGTCGAGATCAATCCGGTCCTGGCCCAGAACATCGCAAACCGTGTCCAGCACCAGTTTCTCGACCTCGTTTCCTGATTGATCGCCCTCCGGCGCCATCTCCGCCGCAAGGGCCTGCAGGCGGGCCACGTCTGTTTTGCCGTGTGCCGTGGCGGGCATCTGGGACAGCAACATCAGATGCGATGGGACCATGTAGGCAGGCAAGCGGCTCAAAAGGCTCTCGCGGACCGCATTGCGCGTTTTCTGCGCAGAGGCATCTGGATCCTTGGGCACGATTGCCGCATGCAACTCTGCGCCCGCCGCCTTGCGGAGCGTGAAGACGGCGCAATTGTCGATCTGTCCCGATGCAAGGGCGGCCGTCTCGATCTCGGCCGGTTCTATTCGGTAGGCGCCAACCTTGACCTGACGATCGCCGCGCCCGAGGAAAGCCAGCTTTCCATCAGCCTCCAAACGAACCAGATCACCGGTATGATAGGACAATGCGTCTTTGTCCAAGGGATCTGGCCGGAATGTATTTGTTGGCAATGGTTTGACATAGCCCATCGCGACGCAAGGCCCGCCGATCACCAGCTCGCCCACCACACCCGGTGGGCAGGGCCGGCCCAGCCGGTCCACAACAGCGACACGTGTACCCGCCACGGGCGTACCGATGGGCAGATTTGGACCTTCATGTTCAAGATGCCCTTGCCAGCCTGTCGTCCAAACCCCGGCTTCGGTCGGTCCGTATCCACCGAAGAGAGAAAGATGAGGGGCGTGTTCAAGACATCTGCGAAAGTCATCGGCCGAGTTGACATCACCGCCTACGACCATTGTGCGCAGCCCGTCCAGCATGTCCGGGCGACCGTGCACCAGGTCATGAAATAGCCGGGGCACCACACTGGCGAAGGTCGCGCCGGAGCGTTTGATCAGATCGGCCAGATCGTCGGTACTGGATGTCTCTGTTTCGGCGATCACAAGACGGTCGGCAACCAGAAGACCGCTGCACATCTCAAACAGCGAGACATCGAATGTGGGCGGGCACGACGACAAGACGATGTCATCGTCGGCGATGCGCCAGACGCCCATATCGCCGAACACCCGGATCAGCCCCCTCTCGGTGCAGCGAACACCCTTGGGCGTCCCGGTCGAGCCCGAGGTGAAAAGAACATAGGCCTCGGCTTCCAGATCATCGGGCGTGGGCGCGGGCGGGTCAGGCTCTGCCGCGAGCGAACGGCTGTCGCCATCAATCGTCATGAAGAGGGCCGGACAAGGTAACGAGGCCGCCGGGCCGCCTTCGCAGCAGAGGACGGCACTCAGCTGCGCCTCCTCCGCGATCACGCGCAAACGGTCGGGCGGCGCAGTGCGGTCAAGTGGCACGAAAGAGCAGCCATGCCGCCTGATGGCAAGCTGCGCAAGCGGAAGCGCGGGACATTTCGGGGCGAGAATGCCCACGCGACTACCTGCGGCGATGCCGGCCTTTGCAAGCTGTTCATGAAGTCGGTGAACATGTCGCCGGGCGGTGGCAAAGGTCATTTCGCGGTCCCGCCAGACAATCGCGACCCGGTCTGGGTCGGCTGTCGCCCGCTCTTCGAACCTGGTCACGAAACCTTGGTCACCCGCAGTCGGTTCGGGGCCGTTTATCCATGCCTCGGCCCGCGAAAGTGCGTGCGTTTCGCTGATCGGAAGGTCGCGACATGGCGTTGTGGGATCCTCCAGCGCCGCATCGAGAAGCGTCTCGAAATGAGAGATGACTGCTTTTGCGTCGGCCTCTCCCATGATGCGACGGCCAAAGCACAAAAGCATGCGCCAGCCCTTGGGTTCGTCGTAAAGAAAGACGTCAACATCCCCGATCGCGCCTGAAATCGGTCGGTCGAAATGGCGGAAATGGCGCCCGCCAGAGACGACATCCGTCTCACCTCCCTGATGCACACCAAACGTGAAGAAGCCACCGCGATGGCTGCTTTGCATGACATCGTCTTCCGATGGCTGCGCTGTCATGCGTCGCGTATGCGCGACGTGTTCAGCGAATGATCGTGTCTCATCCACATCAAAGGCGATGTGCCGGGCCTGGTAGATTGGCCCGACGACATGTTCCAGCGCCTTGGTCTCGCGGGCTGCGCGAACCGACAACAACGGAACAACACCGGTGCGGGTATAGCGCACGACAACGGCCGTCCAGGCCGCGAGCAGTATCAAATGGGGCGTTGCACGCAATTGTTTCGCGGCCCCCATCAGCCGTGCGCCCAGATCAGGGGCAAGCCTTCGCTCCACCCGGCCTGCCGCCTCTGCCGGACATGTTTCATCGCGCGCAGTCGACGGCCAATGGGTTTCGATCTCGCCGTCGTTCTGTTCGGATTGATGCGGCACGGGCCGGGTCGCTTGCGCGTAGGTGCGATAGTCCGGCGCCGGCTCCAGCGTGTCGGCACGATCACTCAGAAGCGCGATCAATTCGGTCATCAGCACCTTCATCGACCAACCATCCGCGATCGTATGATGAAGGAAAAACAGCAGAACAGTCTCGCCATCCGGGCTATCGCAACGCCGGACGCGCCAAAGCGGGGCTTTGGCCGTATCAAAGGGCAAAGCGACGATCTGGTCCGAACGCTCGTTCAGCGCCTTCTGGAAAGCGGCGGTCGTGTCAGACGGTAGTTTCACATGCGCATAGTCGACATCAATCCGCTGGGCGACGTGCCTAAGAAAAACACTGCCTTGAGTTGAGAAATCGCTTCTCAATAACTCATGACGCTCTGACAGTTTCTGCAGCGCTGCACTTATTTGCGCGTCATCAATGGGCGGCGAAAGGCTCATTTGATGGGCGATGCAATATCCGGGCTTTGTGCCCTGCGTCGCTTCGTGTAGCAATATGTCGAACTGCTCCGGAGAAACTGCGCTGTCTTTCGACATTGGGCAAACTCCTGGAATTTCTGCGAATAGGTGCGAGTGTTCAGGAAACAAAATCATTATTCAAGTTGATTTGCCCAGAACCGCCTATACGGGCAAAGACCAACCGATAGGAGATGTTGATGAAGGCAAATCATTACCTTGCCGAGTTTCTGGCCCGCATCGGGGTGAAACATGTCTATCAACTCTCCGGCGGCATGATCGCGCCCCTTCTTGACGCGGTCGGAGAGCATCCGGCCCTCAGACTGATCGACATCGTGCACGAACAATCGGGCGGCTTCGCTGCAGATACCGAAGCACGCCTGACGAACGTGCCGGGCGTTGCCATGGGAACGTCGGGGCCGGGCGCGCTCAACCTCGCAACGGCAATGGCCACAAGCTTCTATGACAGTGTGCCGATGATCTATATCGGCGGTCAGGTTCAAAGCTATCTTCAGGTGAACGGCAAGGCCACGCGCCAGTCGGGATTGCAGGAATGCCCGTTCGGCGCCGTAGCCGCGCCCATTTGCAAGGCGGTCTTTCAACCCGGTTCGGGCAAGGATGTGCCGGACATGCTGGGGGAGGCGTACAAAACCGCCATGTCCGGGCGCCCGGGTCCGGTACTCATCGATTTCCCCTTTGATTGCCAAATCGCAGAAACCGACGCGGAAAGCGTCCGCGACCCGGACCCGATCGCCCCGGACACTCCAAACCCTGAAACCATCGCCGCATGTGCGGACATGCTCCGCACCGCGGAGCGTCCGATCCTGCTGGCGGGCGGCGGTGTGCGGGCAACAGGGCGTGAGGCCGTACGGTCGCTGTCGCGAGATATGGGCCTGCCGATGGTTACAACCATCTCAGCGCTTGATGCCGCCGATCCAACGGCGGACACATCATTGGGCCTGTGCGGCGTCTACGGCACGCGGCGGGGAAATCTGGCCTTGAGCGAGGCGGATGCGGTGCTGTGTATCGGCTCGCGGCTTGATCATGGCGTCATCGGCGCGGATCCAGCGGGCTTCACCCGGCGAAGGTCCGTTTTTCGGGTAGACATCGACGAAGGCGAGGCCGGTGCCCGACACATCAAAGCCGAAGTGGCACATGCTGATGCAGGCGCCTTTGCCGCCGCACTACACGACTCTCTCAGCGAGGCGCAGTTCGTCTTGCCCGATCCCTGGCGCCAGCGGTTGCGCGCATTGCGCGACGAAGTGTCGGACACGGCAGAGCGGCGACATGGCGACAGCATTGATCCAAACCGGTTTCTTGCGGCGCTGGGGCAGGCCTCTTCTGCGGCAGGAAGCTATTGCATTGATGCAGGCCAGCATACATGGCACAGCGCGCAATCCCTCCGGCTTAAACCGGACCAGCGTTACGTCAGCAGTACGGGTCTTTGGGCCATGGGATGCGGCCTGCCCGCCGCGATTGGCGCCGCCTTGATCACCAAACGCCCCGCGGTGGTGATTGCCGGCGATGCAGCCGTGCAGCTGAACATACAAGAAGCCGCCATCGTCGCGAGAGAGCGCCTGCCGGTCAAAGTCGTGATCCTGGACAATAGCGGCCACGGCATGGTGCGGCAGTTCCAGGATGAGTTTCTGGACAGCCGACATCACGGGACAGAGCCACAGCCCCCTGATCTGAATGCGGTTTTCGCCGCTTATGGCTTTGCTGAACGCACGGTCGCAAACGATCAGGACGTGGCGGATGCGCTGGACTGGCTTTGGGCCACACCAGAAGCGCCAGCCGTTCTCCGGGTGATGATTTCGGCAAAGGACCATGTAAGCCCCAGCGTTCCCTTCGGTCGGCAGTTGCGGGACATGAAACCCGCAGCCCAGGAGGGCCAGGTCGTCACGCAGCCCTGATCACCCGGCAATAGCACGGGCCGTTCCAATCGCCGTTGCCACGGCCGCAAGCATGGGATTGCGCGCGTTCCGGGAAGGAAACCGCGCAGTACCCGCAACCCAGAGATTGCGCATGCCGCGAACTCGGCCCGAAAGATCGGTGACACTTTGCCCTTCAGCCCCGCTTCGCAGGGTTCCGAATGCATGGGACGCAGCACCAAGCGGCAGTAGTCTTGGAACGCCCATGCCCCGCGCGGTTCCAAGACGATCGCAGGTCTCCTTCAGATGCGTGAGCATGGTCGAAAGCTCTTCTTCGGAGGCAACGGCTTCCGGCATGTCGATCCGAGCCCCCCAAAGACCGGTCACATCGTCGTCGGTTGTGTCAAAACGAAGCCCGTTGGCGGCACGCGGCTCTGCGCTCATGTACCAAAAGAGTGCCAGCGTGGCAGCTCCCTGCGCAAACGGCGGCGCAAGGATGAGCGCATGCGCCCCGTCCGGCGCGGTCGGCAGGCATGCGGCCCCCATTTTCAAACCACCCTCTGTCATCGCATCATAGAGCCTGCGGCCCTTAGGCGACAGTTCACTCAAACGGGCCGCCGCCAGCGGATGGTCCGCCAGATATCGACCAACGGGAAATCCCTTCTCGGCACAAAGCCCCGAGGCATGAAGCAATGCCGCGCTGCGGAGTGGATCGGCAGCGATCACAATCTCTGAGGCACGAAGTTGCCTAATCGCGCCCGTGCTGACATCGACCGTCTCGACAGAGGTGACTTGCCCACCTGAATGTATCAAGCGACGCGCGCGATACGGCCTGATCTCTGGCATCTCCGCAGCTCGCGAAAAGATGTCGATCGGACCTGCCACCGGACCGTTTGGGCCATGGGGCCGCGCCATGGCCACCGGCGTGATATCGCCGTTCGGAGCGTCGCCTTCTAACGCCCCCAACCAATTTGCCGCCTGGTCGTAGAACGGATCGAGCGCGGCACGGGCAAAAGCATCCCCCTCGCTATCAAACAGATCCAACCGACACAGGACGCCTGTCCACAGAACGGACGCCCCGCCCCGCGAAAGAGGGACATGAAGTGCCGGACGTTTCCCCGCCGTTTCCTCTGATGCCGAAGGTACGGGCAAAAGATGCGCGGAGAGGAGCCGATCCAGCAGCGAATTGCCGAACCGCAGGCGAGGATCCGTCGAAAAATGGGTTGGAAAAGGAGCGGAGTTGACCAGCCCAGAATCGATTAATAAGATCGTTTTACGAGAAAGACTAAGCTCTGTTGCAACCGTAGCGCCAGCCATGCCGGCGCCTATTACCAGTGTGTCGAACTCCTGTTTTCCATTTGCGTTCATGAGCTTTGTTCTTTGACGCCTTATTGGGATTGCAAAGAGTATCTGATGATGCCGGAACACGCATATGTTAGAGCCCAATTTCCGACAAAGGAAGATATAGACTCTTACAATAAAAACGGATTTGTCATCGCACGCGGATTATTGTCGCCTGACGATATCGACGGCGCTCTTTTTGGAATCGATCGCTATTACGCCGGCGAACGCGACTGGTCGTTACCCGTCTCCGGAGGGTTTCTCGACTGGAAAGCCGAACACGCCGATGGCTTGCGTATCAACGACTATGTTTCTCTGCAAAATACAGAGCTGCGCGATCTCGTGATGCAACCGGCACTGGGCGCGGCGTTTTCCGCGCTGAGCGGTGCGCCGGTGATCCGGCTGTTCCACGACCAGTTGATCTCGAAATCTCCCTCCTTCGGAGCCGATACCGCCGTGGGCTGGCACGTGGACGGAGCCTATTGGAAAACATGCACCTCGAACCGGATGCTGACGGCGTGGATTCCACTTGTCCCCTACACCGAAGAAATGGGCCCGATTCATTTCATCCCGGGCAGCCACCTCTGGGAGGGGTTCGGCTGGATGACGACCTTTAACGAAAAGGATCTGGATGCGCTGCTTGAGAGGGTGGCCGCAGAAGGCCAGCCGACCGAACCGGTGGCCGTGATGCTGGAGCCGGGCGATGTCAGCTTTCATCACGCGCGAACGATCCACGGAAGCCCCCCCAACCGCGGCGCGACACCACGGATCGCCCTGACCGTGCACGTTCAGGACGGCGACAACCGATATACGTCGTTCGAGGATTGCAGGGGCGCGAAGGCGGTTCACGTCAACGACGCCCTGTGCCGTCAGGGCACGGATGGTCTGCCCGATTACAGTGACGACGAAATCTGCCCTCAGGTCTGGCCCGCGGCATAGCGCCCTGGGCCAATGTCTTCTTCAGGATAATCCGATGAACGTACAACTGGCCCGATCTGAACATATCATTCCACCAAGCCTTCCGGTCGCCGGAAAACGCTCCCTGGCGTATTGGCCAAAAACAAAGGTCACGCCAGCAGGCACGCCTCTTCCATCCGGGCTGCTGCCAGAGACGGGCGCAGAGCAGCTGGCGCGGCTCGCGGCTGCGATCCAGACCGTCTTGATCCGAACGCACCGGGACGATCCTGCCCCGGTCGGGATCGTGATGCCCGGTGGGGGCATCGTCCGGGTTGAGGCCCAGAATGATCTGCAGGCCACAGTTGGCGGCTTGCTTGCAGATGCCTCCGCAAGGATCGGCGAAAGCCCGGCGCAGCCGCCGGTCGAACCCAAGGAGGCCGTGAATGCCGCGTTCGCCATCGCAGTTTGCACTGATGGAGAGGCCATTCCGACCGTCCGTCAGGACGCCACCGTTTTCTTTGACGCCAATGAGGGTCGACTGGCCTGCTGTCACAACTCGCGCCTCTTCGATGCCGACACCGTGGTTCGTTTCCTCGATCACATCACTGCTGTTCTGACCGCCCTGAAAGAGGCGCCGGACACTGCGGTTGGCGCAATTGACATTCTGAGCGATGCGGAGCGGAAACAGATCGCCGCGGCAACCTGCCCCGATCCACAGCCACTGCCCGAGGCGGGCACGGTTCAGGCGCTTTTTGCCGGGCAGGCCCGAACAGCGCCGGATGCCGTGGCGATGATATTTGAGGGTCAGAAAACCACCTATGCTGACCTGAATCGGCAGCGCGCGGCCATAGGGGCCTGCCTGCTACGCCATGGTTGTGATCAGGGCGACCGCGTCGGCGTCTGCGTACCACCCGGCCCTGAACAAATTGCAGCACTTCTGGCCGTTCTTGGCATCGGCGCAACGCCTGTGCCGGTTGACCATACATTCCCGCATCACCGGCTCGCAATGATCGCGGAAACCGCCCAGCCCAAAGTCTTTCTGAGCGCTGACAGGATGCGTGACGTCGTCGATGGCTTTGGAGATATCGTCTTGATGTCCGAGGCGATGGCAGAGGACACGCAAGACCTGAGTGTTCAGGGAGATATGGGCGGAGCCGCTTATCTGCTCTTCACCTCAGGTTCGACCGGTCGCCCGAAAGGCGTTCTGGTGGGCCAGCGCACGCTCATCAATCTGCTCTCATGGCAGGACAAGCAGAAGCCAGCCGTCGGACGACGCACACTCAATCGGTCCTCAATGGCGTTCGACGTCGGCTTCCAAGAGATCTTCGCCACGCTATGCTTTGGCGGAACCCTCGTAATCAGCACCGAGGCGCAACGCGCCGATATTGGCGCGCTTCTGAAAATCCTTGCACAGGAAAAGATCCACCGCTCGTTCCTGCCGCCTGTCGCTTTGCTGCAGATTGCCGAGCTTTATGATGAAGCGTCAGACGATTTATCGGCACTCGAAGAGGTGATCGTCGCGGGCGAACGTATGACGATCACGCCCCCCGTGGTAAAAATGTTTCGGACCTGCCGGGCGCAGCTGATCAATCAATACGGCCCGACCGAAACGCATGTCGCCACCTCTCACACCCTGTCGGGGGCGAGCGTGCGCTGGCCGCTGACACCGCCGATCGGGAAACCCATCGCGAATGCACGCGTCCACATCATCGATGCCGCCGGAATGCGCTGCCCGATGGGCACAACCGGGGAGATCGCGATTGGCGGACTGCTTCCCGCGCTGGAATATGTCGATGCCCCCGAAGCGACAGCCGCGAAATTCGTGCAAGATCCGTTTCCCGGCGCCGCGGACGATGGGCGGATGTATCTGACAGGCGATTTCGGACGCCTGCTGCCATCTGGAGAGATCGAATTCGTCGGACGGCGCGATGATCAGGTCAAATTGCGCGGCTATCGGATCGAGCTTGGCGATATCGAGGCCCATGCCTGCGATCTGCCGAATGTCGGGCTGGCGGCCACGCGACTTCAATCGACAGGGGCGGGCGATTCCGACACGCTTTTGTGCCTCTATCTGCAAAGCCGCGACGGCGCCGCGCTGGATCTGCCGGCACTGCGCACCGATCTGGCCAAGGTCCTGCCGCGTCACATGGTGCCGGCCCTTCCCGCGATGCAGCAACTTGATGACATCCCGCTCAACAGCAATGGAAAGATCGACAGGTTGAAGCTGCCACAGCTTGAGCTTGTGCAATCCGATGGCGATGAAGAGCCGACAACTCCACGGGAGCGGGTGCGTCAGGTCTGGCGGCGTCATCTGCATGTCGATGACATCGGCGAAGACGCGGCTTTTGCCGATCTGGGCGGCCACTCTCTTACCGCGATCCAGGTCGTCTCGGCCGTCAACCACAGTTTCGGGATCAGTGTCCCGGTCGTGGCGCTTCTCAGGGGCGCGACCTTTGGTCAGTTCGCTGACGTGGTCGAGGATTATATCCGGCGCAAGGGCGGCGGCGAAACCACCGCGACGCCGGTCTCGTCAGGACCAAGCCTGCAAAGCACCGAACTGCCCGGCATCGGAAAGATCCAAACCCCCTATCCGTCGGAAACACGACACTATTACGACGAGATATTCGCCAACGGCGCTTATTGGGTCGGTGGCGCGCGTATCCCCGAGGGCGGAACGGTCGTCGATATCGGGGCGAATGTGGGCGTCTTCACGCTCTTCGCGCTGGTGAACGCCAAGGCGGCCCGCGTGCTCGCCCTTGAACCGGTCCCGCTTCTGGCGGATGCGTTCCGGTCCAATGTAGCCCCTCTGGCAGGCAAGGCCACGCTGGTTCAGGCGGCAGCCGCTGGCGAGAATGGCCGCACCGAATTGACGACCTATCCCCTGATTACAGGAATGTCTTCGCTGCGCCCGGATGTTGCCAAGGACAGCGCGTTGCTGACCGGTCTTCTGGGACGTGCCCGCGCCCGTGATACCGAAACCGACACCGTCCTCGCGCCGGTCGAAGGCACGCTGGTCGAAAGCCGCATGTCCTCTGAAACCCTGCCGACCGAGACCCGCCGCCTTGCCGACCTTCTGGCAGAACAGGACATTGACCGGGTCGACCTTCTGAAAGTCGATGTCCAGCGGGGAGAAGAGCTTGTTCTAGCTGGCCTTGATGATGCGGCCTGGGCAAAGATCGATCAGGTTGTCGTGGAGCATCAGGAACCCTCGGGCACCGGCGGTGCCATCGCTGAATTGCTCGCCTCAAAAGGTTTCACGGTGACCAGCGCGCAGCATGAGATGCATCTGGGCACCGAGGTGCATTACACGACCGGTCGAAAGGCACCATGAGCACCGACGCCCGCGACCGCCTGCGCGAGATACATGCAGAGCTTGCGGATCCGTCGGTCCTGAACCTTTCGTACACGCTTGGACTTGAAGGACCGCTTGATGTCGATGCGTTGGCCTGGGCCTTCGACCGGATCGCCGAAACGTTCCCAAGTCTCGGCGCTGCCGACGGTGCGGACATGTTTGGCCTCCATGACTTCTCGGATCCAAATACCCAAGGCCAGCTGACCGGCGTCATTGATCAGGTCAGACGCCACCGGTTCGACATAGATACCGATCCGCTGCTGCTTGCACGATGTCTGACATTGGGGCCGTCCCGCCATATCCTGGTCATCGCGATCCACCATTCCGCGGCCGACGGCTGGTCCCTCTCGGCCATCGCGCGGGCGCTTGGCCGTTATTATGCCGCACTTCTCAACGGGCAGGAGGCGGAAATCGATACCGTCCTGGACCCCACCGATGCCGCGCCGGCATCCGAGCGGCGGTTGGCGCGGGAGCGCGATGAGCTGTCAAAGGACCTCGCCGGTCTTGACCGCAACGCCAGCCTTACGGTCGCCAACAGCACCGGGTCAGAGCCCTTGGTGCGATTTACGCGCAGCTATTCGTCGAGCTTCGCAAAGGCGATGGAGCTTGCGGCAAAGCAGGCCCGGGTGACAGCTTTCGCCGCCATTGCCGGCACTGTCGCACGCAAGGTTCTCGAAGCGCTGGAGCGTCGTGAAATTCTGGTTGGCACAACCATCCTGAACCGCCATTCCTCGTCAGACCTGCTGGTGGATGCACCGCTTTATCAGGGCTCGCTCTTCCGTATCGCGCAGACCTATGACTGGAAAGATATCGGCAGCCGCGTGGCCGCAGCCTCGGGCCGCATGCTGCCCTATGCCCAACAGCTTGAGATTGCTCGCGCGGCGATGGAAAGCAACGGGCCTGTCACGCCCCCGCTGTTCGTCTTTGCCGACACCCACCCCCTTTCCGCCCTTAGTTTGGAGGATATTACGATCCGGTTCCTCGATGCCTCTGACGAGGACGACCAGCCCTTGCCGGCTATCCGCATGGCCGACATCGTCTTTTTCTGGAGGTCCGGCCCTGGTGGGGCGACAGGCAACCTGATCGTGCCGGCCTCGCTTGGTCCCGTTGGCAAGGGGCTGATCGACAAGATTGATGAAGCCCTGAAGACGCTGGCCGGTGACACGATCGCGGAAACGCCCGAGGTCCGGCCATGGGCGCCCGGTCTTGTCGCCCGCGACGCCCCCCTTGTTGACGGACTTAGCCCGGTGGGGCGGCTCGCGCTCTCGTCAGTTTACGGAGAATGAACATGGTTGGACCTGAGGACATCGCGCATTACCGGGCCCACGGATGGTGGCTCAGCCCGCCTGTCCTGTCCGACGATGTGCTTGACACGCTTGCCTTCGGGATCGAACGCTATCGCCTGGGCGAGCGGGACCGGCATCTCGCTGTGGATCTGGGCGGCGATGGTGAAACCGAAGTCGTGGCGCAACTTGACTATCTTTCGCTGCAGATCAACGAATTCCTCGATGCGCTTCTGTCCTCTCCGGTCGGCGAAATGGCCGCTGCCTTGGCCGAGACCGAAAGCGTGCGCATTTTCCACGATCAGGTCGTGATCAAGCCGCCTTTCGATCCCAACCGCAGCGCAAAGGTCGGATGGCACAGCGACCGGGCCTATTGGTCGTCGTGCAGTTCACAGTCGATGATCACCGCATGGATCCCCCTTGAGGACGTGCCAGAGGAAAAGGGCCCCCTTGCGGTATGGGACGCAAGTCATACATGGCCCGAAACCGAGACGCTCCACTCTTTCGGCGATCAGGATCTGCAGACAATCGAAGCGCGTTTTGCAGACAAGGGTCACACTCCGCAGGTCCTGACACTGCCCATGACGCGCGGCCAGGTCAGCTTTCATCATTGCAGGCTGGTGCATGGTGGGTACCCAAACAAATCCTCTGAAGACCGGATCGCCTATGCGATCCACATGCAGGATGACGTCAATCATTATGTCCCACCCGCAGCGGCGTCCGGTCGAACCGGGCACATAAACGATCTGCTCTGCCGTAAGACCGCTGACAACAAACCGGATTACGCAGACCCTGAAACCTTCCCACAGCTTTGGCCCGTCTGACCGTACGAAAGGTCGGATTTGACCCCTCACCTGCCCGCGCGCAAGATCCTGGCCTTTCCAGGTTTTTTGACGGCCTCGGCATTGCTGCGGGTGGCGGATGGTATCGCTCTGGTCAGCCTGCCATGGTTCACCACGCTGCTCACCTCCGACGCCGCGCTGATCGCGCTGGTTCTTGGTATCACGCGGGTTCCCTGGCTGATCCTTGCAGTGCCCGCCGGGGTCTGGATCGACCGGCACCCCCGCCGGATGCTGCTTTTGGGGTCAATCGGCATCAGCATCGTGATCCTTCTGATCCTAGCTGTGCAAGCCAGTCTGATCCCGGAAAACAGCGGCCCCGCAGCCTCGACATCGGCGCCGCTGCTCGGTTTCTTCACGCTGATTTTTCTCGGAGGCGCCACTCAGGTCATGCGCGAAACGGTGGAGCAGACCGTTCTTCCCGATATCGTTTCGCCAAAAGATCTTGAGCGTGCCAACGGGCGCCTTCATGCCGCCTATCTGATCTGCGGCTCCATCCTTGCACCGGCGGTGGCCGGTTACCTCTTCTCCATCGACTATTCCGTTCCCTTCGTGGTTCAGGCCCTGCTCCTGACATGGGCCGCGCTCTTATTGCGGCGGATCCCCGGCGCCCGCTCATTCAGCCGCGCCGCAAGCAGCAATTTCTGGTCCGACATGATCGCAGGTCTTCGGCTGGTGGCGGCCAATGCGCTTCTGGGCCGTCTTGCGCTGATCCTCGCCGTTCTGAACGCTGCGACCGGTCTTGCCTTTGCGCTACTGGTCCCCTTTGTGCAGGAAACGTTGTCGCTGGATGCCTGGACTTACGGTCTTGTGCTCATGATCGCGGCCATTGGCGCCCTTCCCGCCGGTTTGTTCGGGCATTGGATTGTCCGTTTTTTGTCGGCGCGTCTGACCTTTATGCTATCCCTTGGCTGCTTTCCGATTGCCTTGGGGTTGCTTGCGACAGCGGATGATCTGCCAACGATCATTATCGCGCTCTTTATCGAGACATTTGCCTCGGTCCTTCTCAACATGCTCACCATTTCCTGGCGCCAGCGGATGGTCGCACCAGAGATGTTGGGCCGGGTGAATGGTGCCTACCGGATGATCGTATGGGGCGGTCTGCCTGTCGGCTCGTTTCTGGCCGCTGGCCTGATCGCACTGCTCGCTCCGGCCTTTGGCACAGAAGAGGCGCTGCGGCTATCACTTGCCGCAAGCGCGGCGGTCTGCATCTTTGTCAGTGGCCTCGCTTTCGTCCTGATGCGCCGACACGCGCCATAACCAGCAGGCGGCCTATCATGCGACGTGAAGGGTGCGGGGCAGCTCGGACAGGATACGGCAGCCTGTGTCGGTGACCACGGCCACCTCTTCCAGCCGGATGCCGAACCGTCCGGGCAGGTAGATGCCCGGCTCGATGGTAAAGACCATACCCTCCTCCAGCACCAGCGGGTTGGAGGCAGAGATATAGGGCGGCTCGTGCACCTCGCTGCCAAGTCCGTGACCGGTGCGATGGGTGAAGTATTCTCCGTAGCCCGCCGCTGTTATCACGTCGCGTGCCGCTGCATCGACTGTTCGGGCTTCGACCCCGGGCCGGATCGCATCAAGGGCAGCTTTGACAGCGGCGTCCACGATATCATGGACTTCGGCATATCCCTCTGGCGGCTCCCCTAGGCAGGCCATTCTGGTAATGTCGGAGAAGTAGCCGTCCTTGGACCCACCGATATCGACGACGATGGCCTGGCCCGGACGAACGATGGTATCGCCGGTATGGTGATGCGGATAAGACGAATTAGCGCCCGTACCGACGATGGAAAAGGCCGTCCGGGCGCCGTGCTGTTCAAAGACATCCTTTGCAACATCGGCAAGCGCGTCTTCAGTCAATCCGTCGCGAACGGCTGCGCGGAGAGCCGTTTGCGCCGCATCGGCGATGAGCGCGTTTTCCTTCAGCGCGGCCAGCTCTTCTGCATCCTTCACCATGCGCAGCGCGCCCAGCGTTTCGGTCCCGAAAGCTCGGGCCACATTGGGCAGGGCGTCCAGGACCATCAAGGCGTGATCGGCGCGCATGGCCTCGTCCAGCGCGATCCGACGTGGGCGGGAACCCACGGCCTCCAACGCGGTCTCAAGGGCGCTGCCCGGACCGTCCGCATCGTGCCATTCCCAAAACGGCAAATCCGTGTGCTGACGTACGTCGCCGGCATTGAGCGCAGGCATCACAAAACCCGCCTTGTCCAGTCCCACCAGAAAAAGGCAGGCCCGTTCATCGGGATGCGGCATGAACCCCAGAAGCCAGCGCATATGCGCCCCCGGCGCGAGGGCGACCAGATCTGTTCCCGTCGCCTCCATTCTGGCCCGCAAACGCTCGAATCTGGTCATGCTCACTCCTCCATAGATACTTGATCAAAGGCACTGATAAGCGCCCTCAGGTGATCAGTGACCACCTCGTTGAGCCCCGCAACCCGATCCTTGGTAAAAATGTCCCGCGCGCCCAAAACATTGACCGTGCCGACCACCTGGCCGTCAACCGAGACGGGGATGTTCACCGCAGCCTCGCATCCCAAAGCATTGATCAGGGCATGATCGGCGAAATAGGGGGCAAACTCTGCCGTGCTATTGGCGACAAAGACCTCTCCCCTGTCGATCACTTGGGCGGTCCAGGCGTTCGCATTGACGGGCTTGGTGCCGGTCACCGGATAATCGTTTGCGTTGGATGAATAGACCCGGCGCGCAAGCTGACGCTCGCTGTCGAGGATGGTGACCGTGAAGAGCGTCGCCCCGGACGCGGCTTCCACAGCGCGGTGTAGCGCAACAAAAGTATCTGCGGGGCTCATGCTCTGCCTTTTCTGGTCCGCACCGGGGGCGGCGAAATCCGCCCCCGGAATGGGGTCATTACTTCTTTTCGGTCAAGCGATAGAACACGTAATCCGAGCTTGCGCCATTCACATAGCCCTGCACCTCGTCCGCCATGGCAACCTGTTTGATGGCTTGGAACATGACGACAAAGGGCGCCTCTGTCTGCATGGCCTGCTGAAGCTCGACATACATCTGGTTGCGGGTGTCCGGATCACGCTCCGCCAGGGCGGCCAGCGTCTTCTGGTTGATGTCCTCCGGTGGCATCCATGCATTGCGCCAAGTGGTGGTCGAGACATATGCGTCATCGGAATTATCGGCGTTATAGGCAAACGCCTTGGCGTTCGAATGGGGATCCATGAAGTCCGGGCCCCAGTAAAGCAGCATGCCCTGATGGGTCCGCGCGCGATACTTGGTGATCACCTGCGCACCCGTTCCCGGCAAGATTTCAAAGTTGATCCCCGCCGGCGCGAAGGTCTGTTGCAGGCTCGCGGCAATGTCGGTGAACGGCGCCGCGTTGATCACATCAAGCTCGATGGTGATCGGAAGCTCCATGCCGCTTTCCGCGAGGATCGCCTTGGCCTTTTCCGGATCATAGGTGAAGGGCGTGTCGGTCAGCGCGCCCGGGAAGCCTTCGGGCCAGAAGGCCTGATGCACATCCATCTGTCCGGCAAGGAAACTGTCCGCCATCCCTTCGTAGTCGACCAGATAGCGGGCCGCTTCCCATAGCGCGGGATTGGTCAGCGGTTCATGCTTCTGGTTGAAGCTGAACCAGTGCACCGCGGTCTGCGGATAGGTCTCCACCCGGATCCCTTCATTACCGGACAAACCCTCGATCTGGTCGGGGGTCAGGTTCTTGGCCATATCGACATCATCCGTCTCAAGCAAAAGCCGCTGGGTCGCCGCTTCGGCCACATGACGGATCAAAACACGCTCAATCGAGGGCGCGCCGTCCCAATAGTCCGAATGGGAGGCGAGCATGAGCACTTCGCCCGGTGCGTATCTGGTCAGTTTGAAGGGACCTGTTCCCGCGCTGTTCTGGTTCATCCAGGCGTGGCCCATCTCGCCATCGACCTCATTGGCCATCGCGGTCTCCATGTCGACCACGGATGCGGGGCGCGATGCCAGAACGTTCAACACGAAAGAAGGCGCGAAATCCCCCTCCCAGCGGGCCGTCACGGTATTGCCTTCCGTGGTGACCATCTCCTCGATATTGTCAGCGGTCCAGCCGAGATTGCCGAGGATAAAGGCCGGGGCCTTGTTCAGGACCAGAACGCGTTTCCAGCTGCCCACAACGTCTTCACCGCGCAAAGGGTTTCCAGAGTGGAAGGTGACGCCATCGCGCAGCGTGAACGTGACCGTCTTCGCCTCGGCGTCGATCTCCCAGCTTTCGGCCAGGCCGGGCGCGAGCGTCGTAGTGTCTTTGGCGCCGTACTGGACGAGTTGGTCATAGGTATTCGTGACATATTCACCGGACGAAAACTCGTAGGCTGTCGCCGGATCGATGGTGACGATGTCGTCGATGTTCTGAGCCACCACGAGCGCATCTTTCGGGGTCTCCGCAATCGCGGGCGCGGTGCTGAGCGCGATCATACTGACCGCGAGGGCTCTTACAAAAGTCGGTGCGAAGGTCATTAATCTCTCCCGTTGGTATCGTTATGTCTGCGACGGCTCCGGCTGCAGCCGCTTGACGCTTGGCCCGATCAAGCCGGGCGATGTTCCGGTCCAAAGCAACCGGGCCGGCCCTTCGCCGACATTGGCGAAGGAATGCGGAGTGTCGCCCATGAAATGCAGGCTGTCGCCGGGATGCAGCACCAGCGTCGCCTTGCCCAATGTCTGCTTTACCGTGCCATCCAGCACTACGATCAGCTCCTCACCGACATGCGCGGTGACTTCCGAGGCATAGCCGACCGGAATGTGGATGATCAGGGACGACAACGTCCCGCCCGGCAACACAGTCGAGATGCGTTCGTAATGCAGCGACGAATCCGCCAGAGCAAACCGGTCCCGTTCCCCGGCCCGTGTGACGCTGTCCGCCGGGCGCGGGGTGGCAACAAAGAAATCGATGTCGACATTCAGCGCCCCAGCAAGGCTGGCCAGGGTGCCCAGACTGGGCGTTGCAAGGTCACGCTCCACCTGGCTGAGGAACCCGACCGAGATGCCGGCCTGATCTGCCAGCGCTTGCAAGGTCAAACCCGCCTTGCGCCGCAAATCGCGGATCCGGCCCCCAAAAGCGGGCGGCTGGGCTGACTCGGGCTGTCGTTGGGATTGGGACATGATTCCTCCTGCCACAAAAAACGTAGTAAAAAAATTTTGATCAGTCAAAAATTCTTTGCTAGGTTAACAAAAAACGGACATTGCGTTGACCCGCCTCCTGCCCGCACTCAGCCTTATTCTGACATTGCTCCTGACGTTTCTGGGGCTCTTGGCGATCACCTTCCTGATTGGCCGGGTCGTGCCGATTGACCCTGTGCTTGCCGTGGTCGGCGACCGCGCAAGCAAGGAGACCTATGACGCGGTCCGTGCCGCGATGGGGCTGGACGACCCGCTGATTGTCCAGTTCGGGCGCTATGTCTGGCAGGTTCTTCAGGGGGATCTTGGCGTATCCGTCGCCACCGGCCGGGCCGTCGCCGTGGATCTGGCGCGTGTCTTTCCCGCAACTCTGGAAATGGCGACCATCGGCATCATCATCGGCGTGTCGCTGGGCGTGCCGATGGGTGTTTTCGCGGCCGCCCGCCAGGGATCCTGGATCGATCAGGTGATCCGGGTGATCGGGCTTGCCGGATACGCCATCCCGGCATTCTGGCTGGGCCTGGTGGGGCTTGTTCTGTTCTACGCTCAGCTACGCTGGGTGGGCGGGCCGGGGCGCATTGACCTCTTTCTTGACGGGATGGTTCCGGTGAAGACCGGGCTTTTGCTGGTCGACAGCGTGCTTGATCGCAATTGGGAGGCCCTTCAAAGCGCCCTGTCCCACATCGTGCTGCCCGCGACGATCCTGGGGTTTTTCGCCCTTGCCTATATCGCGCGGATGACCCGGAGTTTCATGCTGGAACAGCTCTCGCAGGAATACATCATCACCGCACGGGTCAAAGGCGTGCCGGAGCGGCTGATCCTCTGGCGTCATGCTTTCCGGCCGATCCGGGTCCAGCTCATCACGGTGATCGGGCTCAGCTATGCCGGGCTTCTGGAAGGTTCGGTGATGATCGAGACTGTGTTCAGTTGGCCGGGCATCGGAAACTATCTGACCACCGCGTTGCTGAACGCGGACATGAACGCGGTGCTGGGCGCCACGCTTGTCATCGGCACGGTCTTCATCGCCATCAACAAGGGATCGGACATGCTTTACCGGCTGTTGGATCCGAGGGCACGCACATGATTTCGCGCGCGTGGCTCCTGTCGGACGATCCCGAAACCCGTCTGCAGTCTCGGTTGGGGCAAGCCTGGCGATTGATGCGGGCTCTGGCGCGCAATGGCCTCGCGATGGTCGGCCTTGCAATCGTGGTGGCGCTTCTCTTGATCGCGGCCTTCGCACCCTGGCTGGCCCCCTATTCTCCTGTCGAGGGTGTTCTCGCGAACCGCCTTCAGCCCCCATCGGCTGAGCATTGGATGGGAACGGACGAGCTTGGCCGGGATATCTTGAGCCGCGTGATCCATGGCGCGAGGATCACGTTGATGATCGTTCTTCTGGTCGCCGTCATCGCCGCGCCGCTCGGACTGCTGATCGGTGTCGTTGCTGGGTATTTCGGCGGCTGGATCGACCGCGTGCTCATGGGTCTGACCGACATCTTCCTGTCGCTGCCAAGACTGATCCTCGCACTGGCCTTCGTCGCCGCACTGGGGCCCGGCATTGAAAACGCGGTAATCGCCATCGCCATTACCGGTTGGCCGATCTACGCGCGCATCGCCCGTGCCGAGGTTCTGACGTTCCGCAATTCCGAGTTTCTGGACGCCGTGCGCATGCAGGACGCATCGGCCTTTCGCATCATAAGACTTCATGTCATCCCTCTGTGCCTGTCTTCGACCATCGTGCGCGTCACTCTCGACATGGCCGGCATTATCCTGACAGCGGCCGGGCTGGGCTTTCTTGGTCTGGGCGCGCAGCCACCCTTGCCGGAATGGGGCGCGATGATCTCGCGCGGGCGGGCCTTCATCCTTGATCAATGGTGGGTCGCCACGATGCCCGGCTTTGCCATCGTCATCGTCTCTCTGGGCTTCTGCCTTCTTGGCGACGGCTTGCGGGATGTGCTTGACCCGAAAGGCCGGAGCCGGGGATGACATTGCTTCACGTCGACAATCTGCGCGTCACCTTCCCGTCCGATCATGGCCCGGTCGAGGTTGTGCGCGGTCTCTCCCTGACCCTGGGCCGGGAAAGACTGGGGATCGTGGGCGAAAGCGGTTCGGGGAAAAGCATGACGGGCCGCGCCATCATGGGGCTGATCCCACTGCCGGGCCGCGTCACGGCGGACCGCCTCGAATTCGAGGGAACCGACCTCAGAACCCTCTCTGAACGGGACTTTCGCGCAATGCGCGGGGCACGCATGTCCATGGTTCTGCAGGATCCCAAATTCAGCCTGAACCCTGTGATACCCATCGGCGACCAGATCGCCGAAGCGTTGGAAGTCCACGGCGCCCTCTCCGCCCGTCAGCGCCGGGTGCGGGTTCTTGAGGTTCTGGAGGCCGTGCGGATCGCGGATCCGGAGCGGGTCGCGCGGCTTTATCCCCACGAGATCTCCGGCGGGATGGGGCAGCGGGTGATGATCGCGATGATGGTGGTTCTTGAGCCGGCCCTCATGATCGCAGATGAACCGACCAGCGCACTGGATGTGTCGGTCCGGGGTCAGGTGCTCGACATTCTGGACGATCTGGTGCAGCGGCGCGGGATGGGTCTGATCCTGATATCGCATGACCTCAACACGGTTGCCCGCTGGTGCGACCGCATCATCGTGATGTACCAGGGCCGCGTGGTCGAGGAACTGGGCGCGGGCCAACTGGAGGCGGCGGAACATCCCTATACACGGGGCCTGCTGTCCAGCGTGCCCCGGATGGATGAAACCCGTGATCGTCTGCCGGTTCTGGATCGGGGCACGTTGTGATCGGAGTAGGCGATCTGACCGTGCGTTTCGGCCCGACAACCGTATTGCACGATGTCTCCTTCTCGGTCGCGGCGGGCGAAAGCTTTGCACTCGTCGGGGAAAGCGGTTCGGGGAAATCCACGATCCTCAAGGCTCTTGCCGGACAGATCTCGGACTGGGACGGCACCCTCGAAATCGCGGGAGAAACGCTCTCTCCCGGGCGCCGTGCCCGGCTGGCTCGCAAGGTCCAGATGGTGTTCCAGGACCCTTACGGCAGCCTGCATCCACGTCGCAGCCTCGACGACACTCTGTCAGAGCCGCTGATCATTCACGGCCTGCCGGATCGCGATGCCCGTGTTCTCGCCATGTTGGACGCCGTTGGATTGCCACGGCGCTTCCGCTTTCGCCTGCCACATCAGCTTTCCGGCGGACAACGCCAGCGCGTCGCCATCGCCCGCGCGCTGATGCTTGGCCCCCCGGTCTTGCTGCTGGATGAGCCGACAAGCGCCTTGGACGTCAGCGTGCAGGCCGAGATCCTGAACCTGCTCAAGGGCCTTCGCGAAGAGAGGCAATTGACCTTCCTGCTTGTCACCCATGACCTTCCGGTTGTGAGCTTTCTCTGCGACCGGCTCGCGATTTTAAAGTCGGGCCGGATCGAGGAACAAGCCGGGGTCGACGCGTTGCGCACAGGTCGGTTCGAAACGGAATACGGTCAGGAACTCATCAAACGCTCCCGCGATGGCTGAACACGGCGGATTCCCGCCCGCAGGGCCTGACAGCACTGCCCCCTTGAACTGAAAGAGCGGGGCGGAAAACATATCTGCCGACGCGCATTGGCGTCGGCCCAGAGATCTGCACCGGCAATCCGCGCCTTTGGCTGCCGTTCCAAGGCAGAATTCCCGAGTTTCGATCGCATGGTATGCTCGATTGACCTCGCGGGCGGCCGTATCGCGCCGCAGCGCGCCTTGGGGTTCGCGAACCACCGGTAGAATCCGGTTCGGGGCACCCAAAAGCACTCGATCCATGCAATCCTTTTCTTGCATTTCTGGACATGGGCCTCCCCTCGCCCTCGACGCATAGAGGGGTATCAAAGCTCGACATGCATTTGTCTGGGACGCCGGTTGCCATGTGAGCGCGATCGTGACGTGACGGTCCTCAGGACCCGTCGGTGCCCGACCTCTGCCCGAGCTTATGGAAACCAAACAGGAAAGGATCCCCTTGATGTTCCACAAACCCATGCATTCCGGCCTGCTGCTCAGCGCCGTTTTTGCCCTGAGCGTCGGCGCGGCGCAGGCCCAGACTTATGTCCGCGGCAATTCGGGCGATCCGGAGACGCTGGATCAGCACAAGACCTCAACGGTTGTCGAAGGGCATGTGTTGCGGGACCTCTACGAGGGTCTTGTCGTCTATAACAGCGCGGCCGAGGTCGTACCCGGGGTCGCCGAAAGCTGGGAGGCATCCGAAGACGGCACGATCTATACGTTCACCCTGCGTGAAGGCGCGAAATGGTCGAACGGCGATCCGGTCACGGCAGACGACTTCGTCTTCTCGCTCAATCGCATCATGCGGCCCGAAACCGGCGCAAAATACGCCAACATTCTCTATGCCATCAAAGGCGCGGAAGCGATCAACAAAGGAGAAGAGGCTGAGTTGGGGGTGCGCGCCATTGATGACCGCACGCTGGAAATCACTCTGGAAAATTCAACACCCTTCTTCATCGAGCTGCTGACCCACCAGACCGCCTTGCCCGTGCATCCGGCAAGCGTGGAAGAATACGGCGCCGATTTCGTTCGACCCGGCAACATGGTGTCGAACGGCGCCTATTCGCTGGTTTCGTTCACGCCAAACGATAAGCTCGTCATGGAAAAGAACGAGATGTTCCACGACGCTGAAAACGTGGCCATCGCGCGTATCGAGTATACGCCGTTCGAAGACCGCGCCAACTGCGCACGCCGCTTCCAGGCCGGCGAGGTTCATTCCTGCGACGACATCGCGGCCGAACAACTGGCCGATCTGAAGAGCCGTTTGGGCGAGAAGGTCCAGATCCATCCGTATCTGGGCGTCTACTATTACGGCATGAACTCCACCCGGGAGGGGATCAGCGATGTACGCGTGCGTCAGGCGATGAGCATGGCCATCGACCGTGAGTTCATCGCCGAAGAGATCTGGGCCGGCGCGATGCTTCCCGCCTATGCTTTGGTCCCGCCGGGCACCGCCAACTATGTTGAAGAACCGCCGCAGCTTGAATATGCTGGCATGGCCATGCTCGACCGTGAAGACCAGGCGATCGCACTGATGGAGGAAGCGGGTTTCGGTCCGGACAATCCGATTACGATCGAGATCAGCTACAACACCTCGGAAAACCACCGCGCGACCGCCACGGCGATTGCCGATATGTGGGCCCCTCTGGGCATCAACGTCACGTACAATGTGCGTGATCTGTCCGCCCACTACGCCAACCTGCGCGACCAGAAAGACCACGATGCCGCCCGTGCCGGCTGGATCGGAGACTATTCGGATCCGCAGAACTTCCTGTTTCTGAACCGCGCGGACAATCCCGGCTTCAATTACGGGCTTTACGACAACCCGGAATATGACGGCCTTCTCGACAAGGCGGCAGAGACGACCGATCTGACCGAGCGTGCCCAGATCCTGGCCGAGGCCGAGGCGCTTTTCCTGCGTGACGTGCCGCAGATCCCGATCCTCTTCTATTCCTCGCTGAACCTTGTCTCGGACCGATTGCAGGGCTGGCAGGGCAATATCATGGACGTGCATCCCACACGCTTCCTGAGCCTGAGCGAATAAGATCGACACAAGACCGTCCGGACAAGCTCCGGGCGGTCTTTTTGCAGGACCCCTTTTTCATGCTTCGATACGCCCTGAGGCGCCTTCTGGGCGCCGTGCCGACGATGTTTCTGATCATCACGGCGGCTTTCTTTCTGATGCGCGTGGCGCCTGGTGGCCCCTTCGACCGCGAACGCACGCTGGAAGCCACCGTGATGGAGAACCTCAACGCGACCTTCCACCTCGATAAGCCCCTTTACGAGCAGTATTTCCGATATCTGGGAAACCTGTTCCAAGGCGATCTGGGGCCAAGCTTCATCTATCGTGACTTCAACGTGCAGGAGCTTCTGGCCGCTGGCCTGCCGATCTCGATGACGTTGGGCGGTCTGGCGCTGCTGCTGGCCTTGGTCATCGGCGCCCTGTTGGGATGCATCGCGGCCTTGCGGCAAAACTCTTGGGTCGATTACGCGGTCATCGCGACGGCGACCATCGGCATTACCGTTCCGAACTTCGTGGTGGCCCCGGTCCTTGCCCTGCTGTTCGGTGTCTGGCTGGGTCTGTTGCCCGCCGGGGGGTGGGGCGGCGGCAATCCGGCCAACATGGTCCTGCCCATCATCACGCTGGCGCTGCCGCAGATCGCCGTCATCGCACGCCTGATCCGCGGCTCGATGATCGAGGCGCTCCGCTCGGATCACGTGCGCACGGCCCGGGCTTATGGCCTGCCCACCCGTATGATCGTCATCACCCACGCGCTGCGTGCAGCCTGCCTGCCGGCGGTCACGTATCTTGGACCCGCCGCTGCCGCACTGCTCACCGGTTCTATCGTGGTCGAGACCATCTTTGGCCTGCCCGGCATCGGACGATATTTCGTTCAGGGCGCGCTTAACCGTGACTACACGCTCGTGATGGGCACGGTCATTATCGTCGCCCTCTTCGTGGTGGTCTTCAACCTGATCGTTGACCTGCTCTACGCCGCACTTGATCCGAGGGTTCGCTATGACTGAGGCACTCGCCAACGCGGCCGAGGCAAAGGGCCGCTCCCTCTGGGCCACTGCTTTCTACAGGCTGCGCCGCAACAAGGCGGCGATGGCCTCTCTGGCCGTTCTGATCTTCTACATCCTGGCCGGTATCTTCGGCCCTTCGCTCTCTCCACACCACTACGCCACGGTTTACCGCGACTATGTCAAAGTCCCCGCGAGCCTTGAGGCCTATCCGCGTGAGGAACAGATCATTCCTCAGGCCGAGCGGGCCTTGGCCCGTGCCCGGGTTGACCTGCAGGAGGTGCGGCTCAACGGCAACACATTGGTGGTGGAGGCAACCTCGCCCCGTGAAATCGACGAACGGATCGTGCGGTTTCTTGATCGCTCGGACCTTTTCTCGGGCGCGCAGGTGGCCGAGCTTTCGCCCGATGGCACCCGCATCGTGATGCAGGCGGACGTCGAACGGCTCTATTTCATTTTCGGCACCGACGCCAACGGTCGTGACCTGCTGTCGCGGATCCTGATCTCTGTCCGCGTGTCGCTGATGATCGGTGCGCTGGCCACCGGGGTCGCGCTTGTCATCGGCGTGCTTTACGGCGCCACGGCGGGCTATGTCGGGGGATGGGTCGACAACGTCATGATGCGGCTTGTCGATATCCTCTACTCCCTGCCCTTCATCTTCTTCGTGATCCTTCTGGTCGTCTTTTTCGGGCGAAACGTGATCTTGATGTTCATAGCCGTGGGGGCCGTTGAGTGGCTTGACATGGCGCGGATCGTTCGAGGGCAGACGATCTCCTTGAAACGACGCGAATTCGTTCAGGCCGCAGATGCGTTGGGCGTGGGATCCGGCGGGATCCTGAGACGGCACATCATCCCCAACACGCTGGGTCCCGTGATCATCTATACCACCCTGCTGATCCCGAAGGTGATCCTGCTGGAATCCTTCCTGTCGTTCCTGGGCCTCGGCGTTCAGGAGCCGCTGACCTCCCTCGGGGTGCTGATATCCGAAGGGGCGCGGGATCTTCGGGGCGCGCCTTACATGCTCCTCTACCCCTCCATTGCGCTGACCATACTGCTCTTTGCCCTGAACTTCCTGGGGGATGGGCTGCGCGACGCGCTTGATCCAAAGGACCGCTGACATGGCCGATCCCCTGTTTCAGATCGACGACATCAAGGTCACCTTCGACACCCAGGACGGCGATGTCTCCGCCGTGCGGGGCGTGAGCATGAACATCGCGCGGGTTGAGGCCGTGGCCGTCGTTGGTGAAAGCGGATCCGGCAAAAGCCAGGTCATCATGGCCTCTATGGGCCTTCTGGCCGCCAATGGCCGCGCCACCGGATCCGCCCGGTTTCAGGGCCAGGAACTGATCGGGCAGCCCAAGCGGGTCCTTGACCGGGTGCGCGGCTCGAAGATCGCGATGATCTTTCAGGAGCCGATGACCTCGCTCGATCCGCTTTACACGATCGGGCGCCAGATCGCCGAGCCGCTGCGCGTGCACGGCGGCCTGAGCGCACGAGCCGCGCGCAAGCGGGTGCTGGAGCTTCTGGAGCTGGTCAAGATCCCCAATCCCGCGCAGCGCATCGACAGCTATCCGCACGAGATGTCGGGCGGTCAGCGCCAGCGGGTGATGATCGCCATGGCGCTTGCCAACGATCCCGACCTCCTGATCGCGGATGAGCCGACAACGGCCCTGGATGTCACGATCCAGGCTGAAATTCTAAGCCTTCTGGCAGAGCTGCAAGAGCGTCTGGGAATGGCGATCCTTTTCATCACGCATGATCTGACAATCGTGGAGGCGTTTGCCGACAGGGTGTATGTGATGCGTCATGGGGAGGTCGTGGAGCACGGCGTGACCGACGACATCTTTCTGCGTCCACAGCAGGACTATACCCGCATGCTGCTTGACGCCGAACCCGAGGGCAGCAAGGATCCGGTGCCCGACAGCGCCGAAAAAATCCTTTCGGCAAAAGGCATGAACGTCGTCTTCCGCTCGAAGGGAGAGGATATCGCAGCGGTGAAGTCCGTCGATCTGTCCCTGCATGCCGGCCAGACGCTGGGTGTGGTCGGGGAGTCCGGGTCCGGCAAATCGACACTGGGCCGCGCGATGCTCAAGCTGATCCCGGCCGAAGGGACCGTCGTCTTTCAGGGTGCCACCATTGACGCGATGAGCCGCGCGGACCTGCGTCCGTTGCGCAAAAAGCTCCAAATGGTTTTTCAGGATCCCTATGGCTCGCTCAGCCCGCGCATGACCGTGGGGCAGATCATCACCGAAGGCCTGTTGGTTCACCAGCCCGACCTGTCGGACGCCGACCGGGATCAAGCGGCCCGCGACGCGCTCAGGAACGTCGAACTCGACCCCGGTGTCCGAAATCGTTTCCCGCATGAATTCTCCGGCGGGCAGCGCCAGAGGATCGCCATTGCCCGGGCGCTGGTTCTCAGACCCGACGTGATTGTTCTGGACGAGCCCACTTCGGCGCTGGATCGATCGGTGCAAAAGCAGATCGTGACCCTGCTCAGGGATCTGCAGACACGTTTTGGCATGTCCTATGTGTTCATCAGCCACGACCTCGCCGTCGTTCGTGCACTGTCGGATTACGTCATGGTGATGAAAGAGGGCAAAGTGGTCGAAGAAGGGCCAACGGAACAGATATTCGATCGCCCCGAAGCGGACTATACAAAGCGGCTGATGCGAGCGGCCTTTGAATTGAAGGATGTCCTTTCTGACCGCATTTTGCGCAAGACCGCCTAGAGGCCCCTGTACCGCTCCACGAGGGGCGGTGCGGATTTCAAAAAGCGAGGTGTCCCGGCTCAGCCTTTTTAGGAACCGGTTCTCAGAGCCAACCGGCACGATAGAAGAGGCCAATGCGCGGGCGTCCAGACTGATTTCGGCGCCCCTTTGCAGACCAAGTCTGGTTTTGAACCTTGGGGGCAAACAGGCCCAAACATGTTGTGCCAGGCATCGCGCTTGCTCGACCGTCAGGGGGCTGTCACGCCGTTGATGCAACACCCCCGGAATCCCGCCAATCTGTTTGTCGCGGTTTTCGCGATTGAGGCTCGCATTGCTTCCTCAAGGAGGAAGAGATCTTAATATACTGTTTTATAATAATAGTTTTTCAGCGCACACGCAATATCAACAAATGTCAACTCAATTGACAATGTTGTTTCCTCCCGTCTATCCTGATCCAGGGCCGCTTGGGGAGGGCTGCGTTGTCCACCGAAACATTGAAGATCGAGGGATTGCAAAAGTCCTTTGGCAGCAATCATGTCCTGCGTGGCATTGATCTGTCCCTCGCTGCGGGCAGCGTAACCGTCCTTATGGGCGCCAATGGCGCGGGCAAGTCGACGCTTGTTAAGATCATTTGCGGGTACCACACGGCCGACGGGGGCCGGATGACGCTCGCGGGACGCGCATTCACCCCGGCGGACGCTGCGGACGCCATCGCACAGGGCGTGGTCACGGTTCACCAATCCATCGATGACGGCGTCGTCCCGGAACTGGACGTCGCGAACAACCTGATGCTGGATCACCTGGTCAAGAGAGGAAACGGCCTTTTCGTTCGAGAACGCTGGCTGCGCGAGGAAGCCCGCAAGATTGCGGCCTCCATGGGGATCGAGGTCGATATGCGTGCCCGTGTCTCGGATCTATCCGTTGCCGACCGGCAAATGATCGCGATCGCCCGAGCCATGGCGCGATCGCCAAAGGTCCTTATTCTGGACGAACCCACATCCTCTCTGTCCGCCGCTGAAGCGGATCGTCTGTTTGAACTGATCGACCGGCTTCGCAAGCAGGGCGTGGCCATCCTTTATATCTCACACCGCATGTCCGATATCCGGCGCGTTGCGGATCGGATCGTTTGCATGAGGGATGGAGAAATCTCCGGCCTTTTTGACGAAGCGCCGCTTGATTACGAGGCTGCGGTCACAGCGATGCTGGGGCATCGGATGACCGAGGTGGATATCGAGGTGGAGGATGGCAAAAGCCCCATCTTGGAGCTTGACAACATCACCTTGTCTGCGGGCGGTGCGCCCATTGATCTGACCGCACGGGACGAAGAGGTCGTCGCGCTGATCGGTCTGCTGGGCAGCGGCAAAAGCCGACTTGCCGAGGTCATCTTTGGCATCACCCCGCCGGCGGGCGGACATATGCGGATCGACGGCAAAGACTATCGTCCCAACTCGGTCCGGCAGGCCGTTGCACAAGGTGTTTTCATGTCGCCGAAAGACCGTGGCAGCAACGCGGTGATCCCCGGTTTTGACATTGCCAACAATATGACCTTGCCTTTTCTCGGAGCGTTCAGCGCCGGGTCGTTTCTGCGATCCGGCAAACAAAGAAGCCGCGCCCGCGAAATGGTCGAACATGTCGGGATCGTCTGTCAAAGCCAGGCAGATGACATCGGCACCTTGTCGGGTGGCAATCAGCAAAAGGTCATGATCGCCCGTTGGTTGATGCAGCCCTGCCGGGTCCTGTTGCTGGATGAGCCGTTTCAGGGGGTCGATATCGGCGCGCGGCGCGATATCGGCGCGAATATACGGGCCTCTGCCCAAGGGCGCGCGACGCTGGTCTTCATGGCAGAGATCGACGAGGCCCTGGAGATCGCGGACCGTATCGTGGTGATGAGCGAATGCGCCGTCGTCAGCACGCACAAAAACGAACAGGTCGATCTGACCGCGCTGGTTTCGGACATCACCGGAGGTTCAGCGGCTTCACAAACAGGCACAGACTTATGAACGACCGGCTGCTCAACTTCGCCATCCGTTACGGCTTTCTCATCCTGCTCGCGGGGCTGGTGATTTACTTCAGCGCGGCTGCGCCCGGCTTTTCAAGCCCCCGTTCGGCTGTCTTTGTTCTGCAATCTGTCGCGATCACGGGGATTCTGGCCCTCGGCGTGACATGTACGCTGGTGGTCGGCGGGTTCGATCTGTCGATCGGCGCGGTCGCGACCTCGGCCTTGATGCTGTCGGCCTATTCGATGGTCATCCTGGAACATCCCGCATTCATTGCCGTCCTTCTCTGCCTGGTGATGGGCGCGTTCGTGGGGCTGATCAACGGCCTTTTGATCGTGAAATTCCGCGTTCCAGATCTATTGGCAACCCTGGGCATGATGTTCCTGTTGATTGGTTTGCAGCGCATCCCGACGCAGGGCAATTCCATCGCGACCGGCATGGCCCTTGCCGATGGCGCCGTAGCAGAAGGCGCCTTTTCGCAAGCGTTTCTTTGGCTTGGGCGTCACCGCTTCGATCTTGTGATCGAAAGACTTCTGCCCGTGCCGGTGGTCGTCTTCCTGGTTATCGCGGTATTGATCTGGCTCTTCCTCGGCTTCACGCGTCACGGACGGCTGATGTACGCAATCGGTTCGAACGAACGGGCCACCGCGCTGGTTGGCACGCCGGTCAATCGCTACAAGGTGGTGGCCTACATGATCTCTGGCGTGACCGCTTCGATCGGGGGGATCCTTCTAGCTGCCCGCCTCGGGCGTGGGGATATTGCGAGCGGGAACAACCTTCTGCTGGACAGCGTCGCGGCGGCACTGATCGGGTTCGCCGTACTTGGCGCGGCGCGTCCCAACGCCTTTGGCACCGCGGTGGGCGCACTGTTCGTCGGCATTCTGTTGCAGGGCATGACCATGATGAACGCGCCCTACTATACCCAGGACTTCGTAAAGGGCCTCGTGCTGGTGGCAGCGCTGGTTTTCACCTTTTACCTATCCTCGCGCCGAAGCGGCGCGGGGCATTCATAAAATCAGCAATTGGGAGGAGAAACAAAATGCTGAAACGGAGCTTCCTAGCGCTTACAAGCGCCGCGACTTTCACGCTCGGCACGATGACGGCAACAGCGCAGGATATGCCCGCGCCATTTGACAATCAGGGGGACGTGAACATTGCCCTTGTCCGCTACCTGTCCACCGGCGACTTTTTCCAGGCCTACCTGTCTGGTGTTGAAACACAGGCCGCGGCATTGGGTGTGAACCTGCGGGTCTTCGACAGCCGTCAGGATGCCGCGTTACAGGCCGATATGGTCGACCAGGCCATCGCACTGGGCGTGGACGGCATTGTCATCCAGCACGGGCTGACGGAATCCATGAAGGAGGCCGCACAACGGGCGGTCGATGCTGGCATCAAGGTCGTCGCCTTTGATGTTAATGTCGAGAACGACGCGATCCCGCAAATCGAACAGTCTGATTACCTTTTGGGCAAGATGGCCCTTGATCAGGCTCTGAAAGACAACGGTGATGCCTTCACCGCAGGCTATGTTTACGTGCCGGGTATCGCCCCGCTGGACCGGCGGCACGTCGCGTGGGAAGAGGTTAAAGCAGCAAATCCAGGCATCACCGAGGCCGCGCAATTTGGAACCCTGGATAATCCCATCGCGAATTCCGTGGCGAACCAGGCCCGCGCGGTTCTGCAGGCCAATCCCACCATCAACGTCGTCTTCGCGCCTTATGACGAGTTTGCCAAAGGGGTAAAAATCGCCGTCGACGAGGCCGGTCTGACCGATGACATCGACATCTATTCGGCTGACGTCTCCACCGCCGACATCTCCGCCATGCGGGAGCCGGGATCGGCATGGGTCGCGACTGTGGCCACCAATCCAGCCGTAGTTGGCGAGGTTTCTGTCCGCGCATTGGCGCTGATGCTTGCGGGTGAGGATCCGGGGGCAAGTGTGATCATCCCGCCAACCCTGATCACCCAGGACTTTCTGAACGAACAAGACATCAAGAATATGGATGACCTCGGCGCCAAGATGCCTCAGTTCCAGCATGCCGACGTGGCCATGGCCGACTGGATGCCCCTGCCGCCTCGTTGACCGAAGACATGCATGCCCGTCCTGAGGTTCGACTTTGGCGAAACCGGGACGCAGCGACCCAAATTCCGGCGCCCTTTCAGCGCGCCGGACATCGCATGTCAGATCATCTTTCTGACTCTCTCGTTACGACAGGTCGAGCGTCTTGGCGGCAGGTCGTCTGACGCAGGTGGCGTGCACCTTTCGGTCGCCGGGACAGGCACGACCCGGGCTGTCAGCGTCAGCCCCACCGAAAGTGCCGCCACCACCAGACCCAGAAGGGCGGCTTCGTTCAGGGTCTCTCCGAACAAGGCCCATGCCATGATCATCGTGACCGGCGGTGAGAGATAGGTCAGACTTGCCACTCGTGCCGCGGGAAGCTGGCGCAGCAAGACAAACATCAGGCCATAGGCGGCAAGCGAAACAACCAGCGCCAGCCAGATAATCGAGAAGACCAATCCAACCGACCAATCCGCCCGCAGCCCCTCCAGCCCGATGGCCAGCGGCGTCAGTACAAGCAGCGACGCCGTACAATGCCAGAATGTGACCAGCACCAGCGGTATCTTCGGTCCGCCATCGACATTCGCGCTCCGGTCGATGAGCGAGGCGATGGTAATCGCGATGACCGCAACGAAGGGCAACAAATAGGCCAGAACAGATCCTCCCAGGGCTAGGCCATCTCCGATCACGATAGCCACGGCGAGCAGACCTAAACCCAGCCCCATCCACTCTCGCGCGGACACGCGCTCTCCGGTCATTCGGACCGACAAGGCTCCGGTCATGATCGGCTGCAAGGCGGTGATGAACGCCGCAAGCCCTGCAGACAGCCCCAGATCAATCGCGCCAAGGACAGACGCCAGCCAGGCGGCATGCGCCAGGGCACCGACGACCATGTGCCTCAGCAAGACGCCGCGTGGGATCCGTTGCCAGTTTCGCGTCAGCGTGACGATCAGCCCAAGCACCGCGACCACCAGTACATATCGCCAGAACAGAACGGTGAAGGTTCCGGCATAGTCGAGGCCAAATTTGGCCCCGACAAATCCTGAACTCCACAGCACAACGAAGAGGCCGCATAGCAGGGGCAAGGCTGTGATCCGGGCTGTCATCTCACACCCCCCTGCCCTTCGCCTGCGTCAAGGGCACGAGGTCCACGCGATGAAAGATGGCTGCTGATCAACAGCATCTCCCTAGAAAGGCACCTGCGAGAGAGTTGATTTTCCGGCGCGTTGATCCGTTCAGCCAACGCGCGCCAAGCGCCATACCATGTCGGGACCAGATCAAATGGCTCCGTTCGAAGCGGCCGGTTGGCCAAGTTTGCAGAGCGCAGGAGCGCCAGATGCCTAGCTTTCTCCATCAGAACCGGAACTCCGCGTCGTGTTCCGTCAGAATGCGAAAGGCCGTAATGCTAAGCGCTGCCTCTCCATCATTCGCCGTTACACCAGAGTAAGAGAAACCGTCTATCGCCTCAGAATAGTCACTGCCACAGGCCTTCGGTTCGACCGGGACATCCACGTGAATTTGTCTGTCGTGAGCATTCCTACGCAGCCAGCTTTGCTCAAAACGGCTGTCGGAGGCTTCGTCGGGCCAGCGGATCTGAATGCCGTCGATGCAGAGCTCTGTATGTGCTGTTCCAAAACCTGCGGCAATGACGCTACCGCCTGTAAAGGTCAAATCGTGT